>CAYPLR010000069.1:0-1747 GCA_964411675.1 uncultured Bacteroidales bacterium | reverse complement strand
CTAACCGATAAACACGTTTTCAATTAAGTTTGTATTTACCCATAAATTATGGTAAAATAAGAATGAGGTGAGTAAAATGAATATTGATGGCGTTTTTTTACATCATCTACTTCACGAATTAAGACCTAATGTTGAGGGTTGTCGGATTAACAAAGTGTTGTTGATTAACGAGACAGACTTTTTGTTTTCCTTATCGAATCGAAAAAACCTTTTGATTAGCGCAAGCAACAATTCTCCCCATTTAAGAATTACCAAAAATGAATATATTGCTTCTAGAAAAACAAGCCTATTTTATAATCAACTGAAAAGCAAATGTGAAAACAGCATCATTCATTCTCTAGATCAAATTGAGAATGATCGTTTGGTAGTTTTTGAAATCATTCATTTTGATGATTTAGGTTATCAAGAGAAAAATAAATTATATTTTGAAATTTATGGCCGAAATGCTAACTTGATTCTTACCAACGCTGAAGAGATTATTATTGAAGCACAGAAAAGAAATCTTCCCAATGAAGATGAGCAACGAATCATTGTCCCTAAAATAAAATATCAGCATATCTCTTTAGAAAAATTAAATCCTTTCACCCAAAAAGGATCTTTAGAGCAGAACAATTTTGAAGGGGTAAGTAATCTAACTTTTACTGAAATGGTTTATCATGAAAATCAAGATATTATTAACCAACCCACTCAACCAGTCATCATGGAAGCTAGTCATAAATCTTATTTTTATTGTTTCCCACTTGATCATTTACACGCACAAATAACAATTTTTCCCTCACTATCAGAAATGTTAGAGTTTTTCTATTTAAATCTAAAGAGTTTAAATAGTTTAAATAGTGAACAAACTTATTTAGAAAACTACTTAAAAAAAGAAATCAATAAAAATAAAACTAAATTAATGAAACAGGAAAAAGATTATGAAGGAGCCATTCAGAATTTAGAATATGAAAAAATGGGCAATCTTCTTTCTAGTTATCTTCATCAAGTAAAAAAAGGAGATGTAGAGATAACTGTTAGTGATTTCTATTTAAATGGTTTACCTTATACTATAAAACTTGATCCATTATTGACCCCAACCAAGAATCTAGAAAATATCTTTAGTAAATTTAAAAAGGCAAAACGAACCATCATCCATTTGAAAGAACAAATGGAAATAACAAAACAAGATATTGAATACTATATTTGTTTATTAGAACAATTAAATCTTGCAAAGGCAAATGATTTGAAAGAAATTTACGAAGAGTTAAATCTTAAAAAACAAATAGGTAATACTAGAAAAGTGTTAAAGCCTAATATTACTATTTATCAAGATAGCAATGGTAGTCAAATTTTGGTTGGTAAAAATAATATCCAAAATAACTATTTAACCCATAAATTAGCAAATAAGACGGATTATTTTTTCCATGTTCAAGGAAGTCCTGGAAGTCATACCATACTAAGGAATAATAATCCAAACTTAGAAACTATTCACTTGGCTGCTCAAATAGCTGCTTTTTATTCTAAAAGTAGATACTCTAGCAATGTTGCTGTTGATTATACTATGGTTAGAAATGTGAAGAAAGTTCCCGGTGTTAAAGGCTCATTTGTCCTTTATACAAACCATAAAACTGTTTTTGTAACACCTAGTAGTGAAGAGTTAAAACCTTTTTTAAAGAATTAGTTAGAGAAATAAAAAAGCACATTAGTCTAATGTGCTCAGACTGTTGACAAAGTAAGTCAATAGTCTTTTTTTTACTCTGGAAAAAGT
>CAYPLR010000068.1:0-1785 GCA_964411675.1 uncultured Bacteroidales bacterium | reverse complement strand
AGGGATAGATGTTGAGAATATTCTTATTTTTGGAGAAGGAACGATTGATGCTCAAGCACAAAAGAGCGATTGGTGGGTGAATCATCGCACGATGCGAGGTGCTTGGCGCCCCAACACTATTTTCTTAAATCGTTGCAAGAACGTTGTGATTACGGGTATTATGGTAACGAATTCACCATCCTGGACAATACATCCCTATTATAGTTCAGGGATTGACTTTATCGATATTAGAGTCATAAATCCTGGAGATGCCCCAAACACAGATGGTTGTAACCCGGAATCAAGTGATAATATTCGCATTATTGGTTCTTACTTTAGTGTAGGAGATGATTGCATTGCCTTAAAATCGGGGAAAATCGATATGGCAAATACCCATTATAAGCGAACAGAAAAGATCGAAATTAGAAATTGTATGATGCGTGATGGTCATGGAGCGATTGTTTTAGGTAGTGAAATGAGTTGTGGTATTAGCGATATTGAAGTGAAGCAATGCTTATTTATGAATACAGATCGAGGCTTAAGAATCAAAACAAGAAGAGGCCGAGGAGAAAAAGCTATCATCGACCAAGTAAAATTTACGAATATTATCATGGATAAAGTGCTAAATCCGTTTGTAGTTAATATGTTTTACTTTTGCGATCCTGATGGAAAGACAGAATATGTTTCGTCGAAAAATAAGTTATCGATTGATGAAAGAACTCCTTATTTAGGAGAATTATCCTTTGAGAATATCGTTTGTAAGAACACAGTGGTTAGTGCTGGATATTTTTATGGATTACCAGAACAACCGATTGCAAAGATTACACTAAAGAATATCACTACTGATTTTCTTCTTAGTGATCATAAAGGAGTTCCTGCAATGATGGCAGATTGCATGGCAGTCAATCGTTTGGGTTTCTATTTCAACAATATAAAAGAAGTTAGACTTGAAAATGTAACAATTACAGGTCAAGTAGGAGAAAAGTTTATTTTCAATCAAGTATCAAACGTAGTTAAGTGAGGGAGAATATGGCAAAAATAATAACTCTAGGTGAAATCATGCTACGATTATCACCTCCAAATAATCTAAGATTTATTCAAAGTTCATCTTTTGATGTGGTTTATGGTGGTGGTGAAGCCAATGTGGCTGTTAGCCTTGCTAATTATCATCATGATGCTCTTTTTGTTACGAAAGTACCCAACAATGAAATAGGTACAGCTGCTATCAATAGTTTACGTCGTTATGGAGTCAATACAAATCACATTGTTCGGGGTGGAGATCGTCTAGG
Organism: uncultured Bacteroidales bacterium; assembly: GCA_964411675.1. Lineage (GTDB taxonomy): Bacteria > Bacillota_I > Bacilli_A > ML615J-28 > CAG-698 > JAAYBG01. The sequence goes on along the minus strand of CAYPLR010000068.1, from coordinate 517 downwards.
AATTTACTTTCTAGAAATGGGAGCCTCCATGCGACCATCGAAAGTAATCTATGATCGTAGTAATAGTGCAATCGCTTTAGCCACTCCAGAAGAATTTGATTTTGATGAAATATTCAAAGACGCTGATTGGTTCCATTTCACAGGAATCACACCTGCCATTTCTGAAGCCGGAGCTAAACTAACTTTGGCAGCTTTAAAAGCAGCAAAAAAGCATCAAGTTATGGTTAGCGTAGATTTAAACTATCGTCAAAAACTATGGACACCAGAACAAGCACAAAAAACAATGACGGAATTAATGCCTTATGTGGATGTATGTATTGGAAATGAGGAAGATGCCCAAAAATGTTTAGGCTTTTCTTTAGAAGCAACCAATGTCAATAAAGGCGAATTACCGATAGAAAGTTATCAAACAGTATTTCAGAAAATGAAAGAAAAATTTGGCTTTCAATATATCGCATCCTCGCTAATTTAATTGTTACCTTACAAAGTCAATCAGTTGGCTTTCCCATGTTTATTT
>CAYPLR010000067.1:0-1825 GCA_964411675.1 uncultured Bacteroidales bacterium | reverse complement strand
ATGAAATTGACCCCCCCTACATTTTTAGCCACTCTTTCGTTTCTTTATATCTGTAAGATTCACCTTGAATATTAATCACATGAGCTTTGTGTGTTAATCTATCAACCATTGCTGTTGTCAGCGTTGGATCATGAAAAATTTCTTGCCATCTATTAAAAGTTAGATTGGTTGTAATTAAAATGGATTTTGTTTCATTTCTCATTGATAATAGATTAAACAATAACTCACTACCTTGTTTATCAAAGGTTATATAGCCCAATTCATCCAATATCACTAAGTCATAATTGATGAATTTCTTTTTGTAATTTGTCAATTGATTTAAAGTCATACTTTCTCTTAATTCGATAATTAAATTAGGAACAGTAATAAACAATACGTTCTTACCTTCCATACAAGCTTTAATTCCTAATCCTATGGAGGTGTGGGTTTTCCCCACACCAGGATTGCCTACTAGGATTACATTTTTTCCTTGGTCAATAAAACTTAAACTTTGTAATTCTCTGATTTTATTTGCCACTTCTAATGGGAAAGCATCAAACTTTAGATCCATTAGATATTTTAGATATGGAAACTTGGCTGCTTTAACACGTCTGGCAACTCCATTTTGATCTCTAGCCTCAATCTCTTTAATTAGAATATATTCTAAGAATTGTTCATAACTATACTGCTTATCCATGGAATCATTAATGGCTTCCAAATAGTTGCGCTTTGTATATGCTAACCTTAAACGATTAGCGAGTTTAACGATATTATTCATTAGGAACCTCCTGTCCGAATAGATCAGAGGTTTGTTCTAATTGTTTGATACTATATTGATCAATGTCACTAATCTTATTAGACTCTTTATAAAACTCCATAGTTCGTCGATATTTTGATTTTTTGAATGTACCAACTTCTATTCCAAGCTCGTAGAAGTTATCATTAAAGGCATCCGTCTCTATCAAAAAGTGTAGAAATTCCCTTGGCTTTGTGCTAAAATATTGATTGAAGATGGTTTGTAAGATTTCCGGAGCTTGCTTCAATGCGTATGAATTTTTTAAAGCTTTGGGTTTCTTTTGGAGAGTCACATAATAGTGGTCTAATCTTAATGTGTATTCTCCACTGCCATCTTTTTTCTTATGCTCTGCAATTAAATTGTTCTTATCGTCAAAAATGATAAGATATTTGGTATAAATATTACATATAACCACTTTATTAACGTATTTATCAGGAACTGAATAGAAATTTCCATCGATTGAAATGAGAGAGTAACTATCAACTTTAGCTTTTTGAAGTCTTCCAAGTTCATAAGAATGTGGAGATAAAGGTAATAAATATTGTTGTTCCTTTTCAAATTCTTCCATATATGGTTGATTTCTTTCGGCCAATTTGTATTCAAAGTACTCATAAAGTTCTTCTTCAGAATCAAATTGATATTTAAAGCAAAAGAAATCTCTTCTTATAACTTTCCCACTATTTTCAACATGTCCCTTTTCATTACCACTTCTCGGATTACAGGTTTCAATTTTGAAGCCATAGTAGTTACTGATTTTTAATAAATTATCGGTATATTCCTTTTCATTCTTGAAAAGAAATCTCTTAACAACATTACTCATATTATCAAAAATCATTTTTCTAAATACACCACGACAGAAGTGAAAGAATTGAACGATACTATCTAAAAAGTTTTCCATTTTCTCATTCGTATAAAGAACAGCAAAAATGATATTACTTTTAGGTATTGAAATAGTAGCCTGATGGTATATTTTAATCAGGTTATTGATTACCAACTTCACTTGATGAAAATCATATTGAGCAATGTCACCATACTCATAAAATTGTTTTA
>CAYPLR010000066.1:0-2282 GCA_964411675.1 uncultured Bacteroidales bacterium | reverse complement strand
TTGATTTTATTATTTGAAAAGCCTTTTTTAAAAGGGCTTTGTCAACAGTCTGAGCATCAGTTTAAGCTGATGCTTTTTACTTTATAAAGACCCTATCATTTTCTACATCAACAACTTGTTGGTTGTTTGGTACAATTTCTCCACTAATAATTGCTTTTGCAATAATCGTTTCTATTTCTCGTTGAATAAATCTTTTAATTGGTCTTGCCCCATATTCATGAGAGTAGCTATTATTTATGATAAACGCTTTGGTTCTATCGCTAAACTCAAGATTGATATGTTCTTGTTTTAAACGGTTTTGAAGATTTTGTAGCATTTTTTCAACAATCTTATACTGCACTTCTTTTGTTAATGGTTTGAAAATAACTATTTCATCAATACGATTTAAAAATTCTGGTCTGAATTTATTCTTCAATAAATTCATTGCTTCTTTTTCTTCACCATTTAATAAAAATTCACTACCTAAATTAGATGTCATAATGATAATTGTATTTTTAAAATCAACCACTCTTCCTTGAGAATCTGTCAATCTTCCATCATCTAAAATTTGTAATAGAATGTTGAAGACTTCGCTATGAGCTTTTTCTATTTCATCGAACAAAACAATAGAATATGGATTTCTTCTAACTTTTTCTGTTAATTGTCCACCCTCTTCATATCCTACATATCCAGGAGGAGCACCAATTAATCGACTCACAGAAAACTTTTCCATATACTCACTCATATCAATGCGGACTATATTATTCTCACTATCAAACAATGCTTCAGCAAGACTCCTTGCCACTTCTGTCTTTCCGACTCCAGTTGGTCCCAGAAACAAAAAGGAACCTATTGGTCGATTTTGATCTTTAATACCCGCTCTTTGACGAATGATTGCATCACTAACAAGTTCTAGTGCTTCTTCTTGCCCGATGACTCTTTTTTCTAGTGTTTCTTTTAAATGTAAGACTTTCTCTCTTTCTCCCTTCATAATTTTTGAAATAGGGATGTTTGTATTCTTTGAAATGACTCTTGCAATCATTTCTTCTGTAACCACTTCAGATAAAAGATTATCTTTTTTTTCTTCTCCTTGCAATTCATTCAATTTTCTCTCAAGATTTGGTATTTCTTGATATTTTAATTCCGATGCTTTTTTATAATCTCCTGTATTAAAATATTGGTCCAGATTGAATTTTGCTTGTTCTATCTTTTTCTTTATTTCCTTCGCTTCGTTAATGATATCTTTTTCGTGTTCCCAACGAGATCGTAATTCTTTATCTTCCTCTTTTAAATTGAATAATTCTTCTTTAATTTTATTCAATCTTTCTAAACTTGCTGGATCTTTTTCTTTTTCTAAGGCAACCTTTTCTATCTCTAATTGAATTATTTTACGACTAACCTCATCAAGTTCGGTTGGCATTGAATCTATTTCTACTCTAATAGACGCACAAGCCTCATCGATTAAATCAATGGCTTTATCAGGAAGGAATCGTTCTGTTAGATATCGATTCGATAAAACAGCAGCACTAACAATGGCTCCATCTGTTATTCTTACACCATGATGAGTTTCAAAGCGTTCTTTCAATCCCCTTAGAATACTAATGGTGTCTTCTACTGTTGGTTCCTTGACTAGAACTTGTTGGAATCTTCTCTCCAAAGCTCTATCTTTCTCAATATACATGCGATACTCATTTAATGTTGTCGCTCCTATACAATCAATTTCACCTCGAGCTAACATAGGCTTCAACATGTTTCCTGCGTCAAGAGCTCCTTCTGCTTTTCCCGCACCAACGATTAAGTGAATCTCATCAATGAATAAAATTATTTGTCCTTCACTTTCTTTAATTTTATTTAAAACAGCCTTTAATCTTTCTTCAAACTCTCCTCTGAATTTAGCACCAGCTACTAAAGCACCCATATCTAATTCATAAATTGTTTTATTTTTCAAGGTTAATGGCACATCATCTTTCACGATTCTACTTGCTAACCCTTCAATAATTGCTGTTTTACCAACACCTGGTTCTCCAATTAAAATGACATTGTTTTTTGTTTTTCGAGCTAAAATTTGGACAATTCTTCTGATTTCTTCATCTCGCCCAATCACAGGATCGACTTTTCCTTTTTTGACTTCTTCAACAATATCTCTACCAAACTTTTTAAGAATGTCTTGATCTTGACTATAATCTTGCATTTCCATATGTTCACCTCCGTTAGCACTCTAACCTCTTGAGTGCTAATTCTATTATACTATACTTTTTTGTTTTGTCAATATGTTTGCTCAAACAAAAAAAGAACGCCGCTTT
>CAYPLR010000065.1:0-2533 GCA_964411675.1 uncultured Bacteroidales bacterium | reverse complement strand
GAAGTTTTCCCCTTCATAAGTAATGTTGAAGAACATTGCAATGATTGAATACTCTCCTTCACTAGTTAAGGTTTCATCTTCCATCAGGAAGTAACGATCTATTTCTTGTGTGAAGTATGTTTTATTAGCATCAACTGAAGATAACGAAGCAAAGATTTGCTCTAATGTTTCATCGTCTGTAGCTGTTAAATACTCGATACTTAACACTTCAAAATTAAATGAATTTTGTATTCTTGTTGGATCTTCACTATCAAGAGCTATCCAACCTTCTACTTCGTCATAAATTAATGAGTTCACACCATACATATAAATAGAACTTAGTCCATCTACATTTCCAGTGTTTTCAACAACAATCACATAAGAATAAGTATCCCCTGGAATTGCATTTGCAAAATCAACATCAGCAGTGGTAACAAGCGGTTCGCTAATATTTCCATCATTAAACCGTTTAAAGGTATAATCAATTTCTATATTCCCCACTGTACTAACAAAGGCATCTGTTCTGCTTTGATTAGTCAATGTCCACCAAGCAAAACCAGCAGCAGCCATCATTAAAACAGCACCTATTAACGCAATTAATGATGTTAATAACGAATTCCCTGCGAATAATTTCTTAAGCATTGTTATCATCCTTTACTGTAGGAGTACTAACGACTTCGGTAGTCGTTTGTGCTTGTTGTATTTCCTTTGCTTTTTCTTCGCTTTTTGCTTTTGCTATTGTAATTTTTTCAGCACTCTTTGCCTTCTGTTGTTCTTTAAATGTTTGCAAAGCCAACGCAGCTTTTTCTTTTTCTTTTGCTAATTTCTTAGCTAGTTTTTCTTTTGCTGCTTTTTCCTTTGCTAATTTATCAGCTAATGCTTTTTTAACTCTTGCTTTCTTTTGTTCTTCAATCTTCTTTAATTGAGTTTGCAATCTAACTTTCTCAGCCTTCTCAATTGCTTGCTTTTCTTTTTTGGTTTTTTCGGCTAAACCTTTCAACTCTCTTTGAAGACGTTGTTTTTCTTTCACAACAATATCTTTTTCACTAGTAATTGCTGTTAATTTATCTTTAATGTTTATTTTTTCTTTCTGATATAGACGCATTTGTCGTTCTAATTTCGCCAAATATGTCTTACGTGTTTCACTGCTACGAGCTTTCATATTCTCTTTAATTAGTTTATTATTAGCAGCTTCCATTTCTTTTAGTAGTCTTTTTTCCAATCGAATGGTATTTTGATAATCCACTTCTTTGGTTTCACGGATTATTTTAGAAATTTGAAATCTTCTTTTTGCCAATTCATAATCAGCATTGGGATCTTCTTTATCAACTAGTCGTTTAAAGATATCCTCATTGCCTTCTACATCAAAAACAGAATCAAATAATGAATTGCTAATTGCAATGACTTCTCGTAATGACTTCCTTAAAGCAACATCATAACTAGAAGAATTACGCTTATTTTCATCTAATTTTTTATTAAATGTACTACGATATTGAGTTAAGAAATACTCGTTTACTGTATTATCTTCTACATTAATAGGATCAGGTCGATCAAAGATATCATCAGGATGAACTTCTCTTACCTTCATTAATTTCTTGCGACGAAGTTCATATTCGTTGACATTTTCAAATGTCTCAGAACGTTCTTCTGTATTGCTTTGAACCATCGTATACGTCATTAGTGCTAAGCGACTAACGCTTGTTGAAAAATCCTCTTCAATTCCAATCGTTTTTTCTTTTACTTTTACATCATAGAATAGATTAGAATATCGATCAATGAATAGCCATAAAGTATAACAATTACGGAAATCAGGATTTTTTAAGATAACATTCGTTTTAATGATTGGCGGATTTACTCGCTTTGCTTTTTCTAAGTCCCTCACTAATGGAGAAGCTCGAAAGCCAATAATCATTTCATAAAGTTTCTCAATACGTCTTAATATTTCTCTATTATGAATATTAGTAGTCTCATCAATATCTTTTTTAATGACCATATCAATATCAAGTTTAACTTCTGTTCCTTCGATTTCGAAGGTAGAGTTCATATTAACATGGTCTTTCGTAAAAGATTCTACATTTTCTTTAATGATTTTATATCTTGTTTCAACAAAATTAACCAAACGGAAAATTAAACTAACTAAGAATCTATTTTCATAAGTTCCAAATTCTTGTTCAGAAAACGTGGTAAGTACTCTACGAGGAACAACACCCTCTTCATTCACCTCTCGAATAAAATGAGTATGAGAAGCTAAATGGCGAACAGATTCTGCTGTTGTTTTTTTTGCTCGTTCTACATCAACAACCTCATTGTCATAACGGATTGCTGAAGTTGGATTTCTTAAAATTTTTTCAATACTTGGAAAATACGATTCTAGTGTTGAAATCCATTCTTCATCAAAAACCTTAGTTTCTGACAATTCTTTATGATAAACACTATTTTTCCCTGCTAGAAACGAATTATAAAAATATTCAGGAAAAGCATTCTCTTTTTCGTTTTTTACTAAGAGTGCTTCAAGACTTTCATAATATAGGTCTAAATTATCTTTAACTCGCAT
>CAYPLR010000064.1:0-2656 GCA_964411675.1 uncultured Bacteroidales bacterium | reverse complement strand
ATTACAGGAGATTAAAAAACAGATTTATCAAAAAAACTCTAGGATTGACCTAGAGCTTTTTTCCTTTATATTTTCTTCATACCATGATAAGGTATCTTCACTTTTTATTGGTCGAGAAAAATAGAATCCTTGCGCATAATCGCATTGATATTCCTTCACAATATCTAAAGCTTCTTTTTCTTCAATTCCTTCCGCAAGAACTTGATATCCCAATTCCTTAGCAAGGGCAATCGCTGATTTCACAATTCTTTGTGTTGATTGATTCGTTGTAATGTCTTTCATAAAAGACTTATCAATCTTAATCGTGTGGATCGGAAAGCGGCTCAAATAAGACAAAGAAGAGTATCCGGTTCCAAAATCATCAATCGCAATTCTAATTCCGTTATCAGAAAATTTTGCTAGAATGGCTTGGCTTTCTTCAGGATTAATCATAATCGCTGATTCGGTGATTTCAAATTCAAGAAGATCTTTGTTTACTCCTGATTCATTGATTACCTTCATAGTACGTGTAAAAAATTGCGGGTCTATGAGGTTTTTCGCGGAAATATTGATAGAAATCATATTGGGATTTCCCTGATCACAAAATTCTTTGATTTTCTTGATGGCGTTAATTAATACCCAATTAGTTAATTCGTTAATCAATCTTGTTTGTTCGATTAAAGGAATGAAAATAATGGGGCCAACTTCTCCATAACGAGGATGATTCCAACGCATCAGTGCTTCGAAACCAATGGGTTTTAAGGTTTGTAAGTCAATTTTAGGCTGATACATCAAATAAGTTTCACAATTTTCTAAAGCACGAGTGAAAGACATTAATACTTCATATTCAAATCGTTTCTTTTGCTTCGTGGTATCATAAATAATATAGTTCAATTGTTGTAATTGGGCTTGACGAGCACAGATATCTGAACTTGTGAAAACCGATAGAGAATTAAAATCTTGAGGATTTGCCACTTCATAAATTCCCACCGAATATTCAACATATAAAGGAACTCCATCGATCATTTTAGCCTTGTTAATAATTCCAACGATTTTTTCCGCGTCTTCTTCGACGCCTCCTGTTTCTTTAATTATCCAAAACTTATTACTATCGGATTGTACGATAACGGTATTACTTGGAAGTTCGTTTCGTAAGTCTTCATATAAAGCCGCTAGTAGTTTATGATAAATGATGGTTCCTACTACATCGACAATGCTATTGTGATTGTTAACAAGAATGGTTGCGATTGTTTTTTGATGTGATTTCATCTCGTCTTGAATGAACTTTAAGTGATTGATATTGGGAATATTTGTTTCTTGATTATGCGATAATAATTTTTTAATGGTAATGATATTATTACGTAGTCTCTTTGAAGCATAACCACTGATAAATCCAACGATTAAGAAGACGAATAAACGATACATCCAGTTTAAAAATTCCTGTGGTTCTCCTGATATAACATCAATAGGCATAAGAGGTCCTAGTAAAATTCCACCTATAATTCCAATCGCCAAACCAATCCATGGACCAAATAATAATCCAGATAGAATAATAGGAATATACATGGTATGGGAATAAACATATTTAATTCCCCCTGTATAGTAAACCAGTAAATAAATTGCTGGTAAAGCAGCAAAAACAAAAATACCTCCAAAAAATTGTAATTTCTTAAAAATACTTTTTTCCTGTCTAATAGTTTTCATACCCTTTCTCCCAATTATGATAAACTTTCTATATCAAATCCTAATACTTTTTCAATAAATATTCTTACAATTCGCGGATCAAATTGTTTTCCTGCACATTTCATAATTTCTTGGGCTGCCTCTTCTGAGGTCATCGATTGACGATAAGGTCTAGGCGAAGTCATTGCTTCATAAGAATCAACAATATGAACAATTCTTGATATTAGAGGAATATCATTTCCCTTTAATCCTCTTGGATAACCCGTTCCATCCCATGCTTCATGATGATATAACACATAATCAGCTAACTGATTATATTGATCAGCAACTTTTAAAATTTGATATCCCTTTTCAGGATGTAATTTTACGATTTGGAATTCTTCTGTTGTTAATTTCCCCGGTTTATTGATAATATCAGCACTGATGAAAATTTTACCAATATTGTGAAGGTATCCTATTTGCTCTAATTCAAGAATAGTATCTTCTTTCAAGTTCATCATGATCCCTGTTTTATGACATAAAGCACTTACAATTTCACTATTTATTTTCAATTGGGAGTGTCGGCTATTTAATACTTCCATAATTCTCTTGACTGCATCGTTTCTAAAACGCATGCTCTCGGTTAACTTTAAGCGATACATCCTATTTTCAGCAATCTTCATTGCATCCTGGATATTCACATAGCTATTATTTTTTATTTCATAACCAACGGCTAATGATAAAGGCAGGCGGTTGATTTCTTTTTGAGCAGTTTCTTTACGAATATGGTTGTATACCTCTACCATTTTTTCCTTCGTTGTTCGTGGGAAAATCATCGCAAATTCATCTCCACCAATTCTGGCAAGTACATCATCTTTACCAGCTACATTCTTTAGTACTTGGCTTGCTGCTTGAATAGCATTGTCTCCAATATCATGGCCATATACATCATTAAAGATCTTTAGTCCATTTAAATCCGCCATTAACACACCCAATGGATGATTGGCTTCCACAT
>CAYPLR010000063.1:0-3079 GCA_964411675.1 uncultured Bacteroidales bacterium | reverse complement strand
TGTTAATATTAGGAACGTTATAAAGTTTATAACGTTCCTAATGTTTTTTTACTTTAAAAGTCTACTTTTGTTTAATAAAATTTATTTAAGCAATTGGATCAACAGTTGTGAAGCCGATTGTTATTTGTAATGTGTCATCAAAGATTGCATTGTAACATTCTGCATCCCAGCCTTCAAGCCAAATACGAACAACAATAGTCGCTTCTGACCAACCTGCCGCATTTAATGTACCAGCTGTTGTAGCTATAATAGTATCTTCAGCAACACCTACTTCTTTTACAGTATATGGAGTTACTGCAGGATTGATTGCTTGAGGAGCATCATAATTCATCTTCGCAGCATAATAATTCAATGCTCCCTTTGTCCAATCAAATAACATACCTGATGTTCCTAGCGATGTATCTTCATAAATGACAGTGTTAGCACCAGCAAATGACATTCTTGCAGAACTACTTGCAAAAACACTGAATGGAGCTGTCGCTTGAGTGATTGGTGTACCATCAATTGTAAAACTTGTGTCTGGTTGCCATGTTATTCCTGTAGAAGTAATGTCTGTAGTCGTGTGATCAATGTAAATATTTTTGCTTATTTCTCTAGATCTTACTTTTATTGTAAATTCAACATAATGACTTCCTGATAATGCAGCACTTGTAATATCATATGTACCATTTTCTAAAAGCGAATTTAAAGTTTTAAATCCACTTGTTCCATCAGCAGTTGTAACAGCAGTTAATTGTGCTCCTGAAACACCAGTTAAACCTTCAATAACACTACCATCAATTGTAGAACCCCAAACCCCATCAACTACAGATAATTCAATACCTTCTGCTGAAGTTACTTCAACATTAAATTGAGTTACCTTTGCAGTATTTGTTAGTGTAAACCATGCGAATGTAGTAGCGCCCATTGCAACAACAGCGAATACTACGGCCAAAATAGAAATAGATAATTTTCTCATTAATTTGTTCATTTTTAAATCTCCTTTTTTTCTTTTATTTTTCTTTTTTTATGTTTTCCATTGTTATGGTTGAAACTGAATTTCATGCCTGTTACTTATTCTGAAGCTAGGCGAGCTCCTCTAAACTTCAATTGCATGATTACACTATCTTCAAAGATAGCATCAATACAATCTGCATCCCATCCCTCTAGCCAAATGTTTACTTTGACTTTCGCATATAAGTAACCAACACCATCGATTGTTATTCCTTTTTGAAAAGTAGCGATTTGTGAAGTGTTACTAAACGCTTCATAGGGGTTCTTAAACGTTGTTAATTGATAAATTGTATCTGGATAAACAGTTGGTAGTGCCAAACTGTCTTCTCCTTGTCGGGCTAAGTAGTAGGAGTAAAATCCATACTCTTTTCCAAAACCTCTTACTTCATTTTCACTTGGATCATAAATCTTAGTTGTAAAATCCGTTCGTTCATCATCTTGCCCAAGAAGTGATGCTTCTATTCTTTTCTCAACAAATGACATCCTCATTGCTTCCGCTGCATAGTACGTTTTTCTCGTTCCTGCTGAAATGATTTCATCACCATTATCGAAATCCGATTGATTCACCCATTCTACTCCTTTTGATACAACATATGTTCCATCAAAACTCTTTTCTTGAACCAGATCATAATTCAATGTTGAATTAATATTTTCCACTACATACAAGTATTTTGTTGTTGGTATTGAAGTTCTAAACCATAAATCAAAGGTTATATAATCTTTGTTCCCAACCGCAAACTCTACATCTCCAATATAATTTTTCTGAAAACTAATTCCATCCATAGAAGTAATGCTATCAAGCTTAATAATATTTCCAATTTCCCTACGTAACATTTCTTCACTAATCTGATCATGAAAGTTTTCACCATCTAGTGATATTTCCATACCACTTTCCATTGTAACGGACATTTCCATACCATCTAAAGTATTTTGTGTCGATAAGCTAATCCAAGCAAAGGTTGCTTGTATAAAGGCAAATACAGAATAAACTAACAATAATATTGAGATAAACAATTTTCTCATAACTTCACCGCCTATTCAGCACTAGTGATTGAGAACAACAATCTTAACTTTATCCTTCCTCCTAATATATCATCAATACAGTCTGGGTCTTGTCCTTCTAACCAGACAAGGACTGTAAATTTTTTTATTTGGTAAGGTTTAAAGTTCGTGATTTCACCATTCATGATTGTTGTATCACTAACGAAATGTTCAGCTTCTGGCATATCATGATACTCTGTTTCCACAGTATCTGGCTTCATGTACATTTTTTCCAGTGTTCCATCTTCAATGATTAAGAATCTGATTGCTCCATCGAGTCCGTTTTGTAAACTAACAATTGTAGTATTCAAATTTACATCACAGGTTTCATCACCAATATTTTGAATGTATAGTGTGTATGCGATGTATTTGTAATCAGGATCCACATAGTTTCCATCGTTTGCTATGACTTCTTCAATGTTTAACCAATCATATGTGATATCTCTAACATTGGTGACAGCATCTGATAATAACCTTGGAGATGGAGATAAGAATTCTTCATCGGAAGAAAGTACAATCCCTCTACGATAAGCATCGGGGTCTATTTCCATAACGAAGTTACCAGCGTTCTGTCCATAATAGGTAATAACTGCTATAATTGCTGAAGCTATACCAAATATAAGCATTCCTATTCTAAGAATCACCTTCTTAGTTAAAAACTTCCCCAGCCAAATCATATTTCACCACCTTTGAAAATAAAAAGCCAATCGTCAAAATTTCTAATGACAACTGGCTACCATTTTTTTCATTTAGGCCCTATAGCTTTGCGTCGCCGCCTTTCGACGGTTTTGCCTTTTACATTGCTTGACTAACCCTAAAAATAAAAGCCAGTCGTCAATTAATTTCTTAATGACAACTGGCTACCATTTTTTCATTTAGGCCCTATAGCTTTGCGTCGCCGTCTTTCAACGGTTTTGCCTTTAACATTTTTATTTTCCAAAATAAAAGCCAATTGTCAATATCACTAATGACAACTGGCTACCATATCATATTTAGGCCCTATAGCTTTGCGTCGCCGCCTTTCGACGGTTTTGCCTTTTACATT
>CAYPLR010000062.1:0-3120 GCA_964411675.1 uncultured Bacteroidales bacterium | reverse complement strand
AATTTTATGTAATCTTTTTGGTAAATTAATTGAAGATGGAGAATACCCTAACGATATTAAATTAGTAGGAAAAATTATTCAAGATATTTGTTATAATAATGCTCTAAATTATTTTGGCATTGGAGATAAAAAATGAAAATCATTTTAATGGGTGATTCAACAATGCAAACTAACGATGCCACAACCTATCCTCAAGTAGGATGGGGGCAAATGTTACCATTGTTTTTTAAAAGTAATATTAAAATTCTTAATTTTGCGAAAAACGGTTGTAGTACAAAGAGCTTTTATGATTTAGGTATCTTCAATAAGGTTCTTAATGAGATTGAAGAAGGGGATTATTGTTTTATTCAGTTTGGTCACAATGATCAAAAAGTGGATAATCCACTCCGCTATACCAATAAAGATACAACATATAAAACCAATTTATCTTTTTATATTGATGAGATTAAACAGCGAAAAGGAATCCCCGTATTACTAACCTCCATTTATCGTCGTTACTTTGACGATAACAAGCAGATCATGGAAGAAGTTCATCAAGGATATCCTGAAGCAATGATAGAACTTGCCTGGCAAGAAGATGTTCTTGTTTTAGATATTTGTCGTTTAAGTAAAGAATTACTGTCAGCATTAGGAGAGGAAAATAGTAGACGATTATTTATGATATTTCCAGCAGGGGACTATCATAATTACCCACAAGGAATGAATGATAATACTCATTTACGCAGCGACGGGGCTTTCTTAATGGCAAAATTAGTGGTTGATGAATTGAAAAAAATCAATCATCCACTAACGACTTATATAATATAAAAAAAACAGCAAACATAAGAATGCTGTTCATAAGAAAGGAGAATCAATTGTTGTTTTTTCTCCCGAAGGATAGACGTAACTAACTTCTCCTTTCTTCCTTATTCTTTATTCTCTTTCATAAAATACTTGTTCAATAAGATAGTTTCCTAGTTCCTTTTCTGTTAGACTTTTTCCAAAGGTTGCTCTCTTAAAACATTTTGGTGGTTGATAACAAGAATGATATTCATAGAATCGACATGTTTTATCTCGATTTGAATCATTCCATTTGTCCCAACCTTGTTCATAGATATGATGACCCAACTGGCAATTAATAAAAACTACTTTACCATAGTCACGCCAAGGGCGTGCTAAATAGGTATTTGCTTCTTTGCTATCACTAGTAAACTGACAATCAACAAAAGTGAATCCATAAAAGTCATCACTTTCTGTAGCAGGAGCAGCGATATATCCATTTGTATTGCGAGAGATAATTTGGCAGTTTTGAAAAAAAGCATTCCCTGCGCCAAAAATAAAGTCAACATCACCAATAATCTTACTATTTGTTATCAAGTAACGATGGTTTTTCGGAAAAATCAATTCATCTTGAGGAAGAAAATTTTGATAACGAAGGATTAAATCTCGAGGTAAGGGTCCAAGAAATAAAGTATCTTGGTAACCTTTTAAAACAACATGATCTAGAAAAACCATATCTCCAGTAATGGATAAGGCAACGGCTTGACCAAATAGTTTTCCTGAACCACTACTATTTTCAATTGTTAGGTTTTCAAGCCTTACATGGTTAGCAAGAATCATCATCGTATAAGTTCGAAATGTGTTATATTCTTGACCATCCTCATGAATTTTTAAAGCATAATCATTATAAGAAATTATTGTTTTTTCAGGTGAAATGCCTCTAATCGTGACATGATTAGTCGTTAATTTAATTTTTTCGTAGAAAATACCTTCACCAATAGTAATCAACACTTCTTTTCCTTTTATGATTGCTAGCGCTTTTTGAATACTATCAATTGCTGTTTCTTTTTGCACATTTATTATTTGCATAAGGACACCTCACCAGTATTATAATACAAAATGATTTAAATTTTAAGTTATTTTAAATATTTCAAAAACTTTGACGTGTTTCCAATGATTTAAAATGGTGATAATATGAAAAATGAAAAATTTGAACCAAAAACAAATAAATTAGAAAATAACAAGGGTGAACCAAACAAAGAAGAAGTAAAATACAACCCTTATGAAATTGATAAACTTTCTAAGATTAAACCCCAATATAAAATTGCTTTTCTAAAATTTTGGGCAGCAGGAGCGGTGTACTTTTTTATTGCCATTCCTCTTGGACCTTATTTAAGTGACTTGTTAGATCTAATTGTTGCCCTTGGAATTGTTTTAGGAATTGTTATCGAATATATTGTTAATAATGTAATTCGCTGGATGAACAACGACAATCAAAAAACAATGAAATATTGCTTATGGGAAAAGAAAGGCCTGGCATCTTTGTTTTTCAATGTTGGCTATGGAATTGGTATGGTTTTTGTAATCTACTACACTTATGTAGGAATTGGTTTATTAATTGATCTATTTGCATTAGATTTTTTTGCTGACTTTGATTTTGGTGCTGAACCTGTGTTGTTTGGATTACTATTCTTGCTTTATGATGGAATTCTTGTTTTATTAAAGAATATAGTAAAGAAGAAAATGAAAGAGAGGTAGGAAATGAAAACTAGGATTATCAACATAACCCCCTATACTTGTGTAATTGAGATAGATAATGAACTTTGTTATTACAACGATCAGGTTTATCAAGTATATGTAAATGGTAAATTTGCTTTTTCTGATAATCGTAACGTGTTTACTGTTCGTAATCTACTTGCTGGTAAAGAAAACGAAGTCGAACTAGCTTTTGACAATCAAATAATTTCTCTTACAATTCCAACCCCAAGCATTAAAAAAATCATTAATGTTAGAGATTTCCAAGCAGTAGGAGATGGAATTGTAGATGACACCCATGCTTTGCAAAGAGCGATTGATAGTTGTGGGGAAGAAGAACTAGTCTTCATTCCTACTGGTGATTACTATACCAAGCCATTGTTCTTAAAAAGTAATATTATGATATACCTAGAAAAAGAAGCAACCATGAAAGGGTGGTTAAATCGTGAGGATTATCCCATCCTACCTAGTGTTAAAATAGTAGATGGCAAAGAAGTATTAATGGCTTCTTGGGAAGGAATTAATCAAGATTCTTTTGCTAGTTTAGTTACAGGGATAGATGTTGAGAATATTCTTATTTTTGGAGAAGGAACGATTGATGCTCAA
>CAYPLR010000061.1:0-3246 GCA_964411675.1 uncultured Bacteroidales bacterium | reverse complement strand
CAATATGGTTTAGTCACTTTTTTTATAAGTGTCCATATTACAGGGTATATTTTAATTTGAGATACTTTTTTTATAGATTAGTATGTAAAATTATACTCTTTTATAAGGGGTATAGCTTTTTTCAGGTTTTGTATTTGGTTTAAAGATAGCAAAACCATAAGGATTTAGTTTTAAGGTTATGAGTCCTGCAAGGAATGTAAGAGGAACAATTTCTCCAAAAACAACCTCGAATTTTGAATAGTTCATTAACCTAGAATCTTTTAATAAAACTGTTTCTGTTTGTTGTTTACTTGTTGGATTCATAGCAATGATACAAGTATCACTTACATTTTCTGTGATTCTCATAAAAACAAGTAATTGATCAGCGGGAATCGCAATAAAATCACCAATTCTTAATGCTCTTTCTTGTTTATGAAGTTGAATCAAGGAACGAACCCATTGAAGAGTTTCGTTTTTTTCATGATATAAGTCCCAACGCATAGGTGCTCTATTAGCTGGATCATTTTCTCCATCCATACCCAGTTCAGTTCCATAATATAAATTAGGAGATCCAGGTAAGCTAAATTGAAGAACTTGCGCCAGTTTTTGTAAGGCTTCTTGATTTAAAAGATTTTTAAGCCTTGCAACATCATGGTTATCTAGAAGATTCCAGGATTTTAAAATGGATTCGAAATCAGAATCAATAATCGTATCACTAAACATTTGTAAAGCACGACTCGAAGTAATTTCCCCCCTCAGTAAACGAAGAGTGATTTCTCTAAAAGTAAAATTCATTACTCCATCAATGGATTTTAGCCATTCTGGTGGATAATTCCAAATTTCACCCACAATCATTACATCTTCTTTATCTTTACGAGCATAGTTTCGTAAATCTTTTAATAGGTTAAAGCCAATATCAAAAGCAACATCTAAACGCCAACCATCAATTCCCATTTGAATATAACTACGAATGACAGAACCGTTGGCTCGATAAATATAATCTTTTACTTGATCATTTTCCAAATTTAATTCTGGTAAACTAGGAACATCAGCCCAAAGCCTAACTCCTTTTGGATAGGCCTTTTTAAAATCAAAGAAGTCACGATAACCTTCCTGTTTCAGTGCCTTTTGATAGAAAGGATTTGAAACACCAACATGATTAAAGACACCATCTAACATGATTTTCATTTTGTTTTCATGAATCTTATCAATTAGTTTCTTTAAATCTTCTTTAGTACCATATTCTTTAGAGATTTCTAGATAGTTACTTGCATCATATTTATGATTTGACAAGGATTCTACAATCGGATTTAAATAAAGGACATCCATCCCTAAATCAACAATATAATCTAAATGCTCAGTAAGGCTTTCTAAATCGCCTCCCCAATAATCGAGTTCATGGGAATAATATTGATGCTCTTTTAAAAACGTTCCTGGTTTTGGTAAGGTTGACCAAGCGTTTAATTTTTTTGGATATGGATATAAGTGCTTTTTCGCTTCTAAGTCTTTAGCTGGATAAAAACGATCCACTAAGACTTGATATACCAAGGCTCCATTACGCCAGTCTTTTTCTCTATCTTTGTATTTGTTTTGATTCATATTGCCACCCCTATCGTATTATAACCTTTTTTTCTAAAAAAAGCACGATGTTAAGTTAACAAATCTTATTCGTAATCAGTAAAATATAGATAGTTTCATGATTCATTTGTATTTCAAAAAAAATGAATCAATGCTATAATAAAGGAGATAATTATCAACAAAGGAAAAATAAGGGAGAGAAGAAGTATGAATTCAAAAAAGCCAAATAATATTATTATCGTCATGATGATTTTAAGCATTGTTGTTTTTACCATTTCTTTTATTTTGCTTATGATTGGCGACTATTTAGAACAGACCTTTAATGTCATTGGTATTCGTGTTGCTACCTTGTTTGTTGCTTTTTCTTCTTTTTGCTCTTCAACATTATTTAGTTTGTTGATCCTTCTTCATAACAAGACGGTTAGTAAGATTAATGATGATAATAATCAGCGAGCTGAATTATTCCGCGAATTACAGTTTGCTTCAACAAATTATTCAATTATTGAATTTATGGATCGAATGTTAATTTATGATGAATCTCAACGATACATTGATCGTTTTCTTAAAAGACGTACTATGGATTATCATATGATGGAAGCGAATATCTCAGAAGAGGATGTCTATAACAACCCTTTAAAATATAGCTTTATTTCAATAAGAATCCCTTTCAGGGTTTTGGAAGGAAAGATGGTTTCTAGTATTACCTTCACAAAACTAAAATTTGAACGAGAAGATCAAATTTATGAATTTTATTCGGGCTCAGGATTAGAAGAAAGCAAAGTGTTTATTTTATATAATGAACAAACCAAACGTAATAATGTCATCATCAATCTGATTACTCCGATTGGTAGCTCTTTCTTCAATAAGAAAGATGTTAATATTTTCTCAAAAATAAAGATTTATATTAATATCACGAGTTTATTAGGAGTTGAAGTACGAGGAATCAGCGAACTTTATTTCACAAATCCAGAACAAATTGAAGGGGATGGAACGAACACCTATCGCATTAATTCATCGAATTTTGGGCTATTAGCGATGCCGATTGTTACAAAAAAACATCCTGAGAATGGAAAAAGTGGCTAAAGCTTAAATGAAAGGATATCATCATGCAAAGTGATAACATACAATCTCTCCTTTGCGATTGGTATATGACCAACGCTAGAGACTTGCCTTGGAGAAAGAGCAAAAATCCATATGATATATGGATTTCGGAGATTATGCTCCAACAAACAAGAGTAGAAACGGTAATCCCCTATTATAATCGCTTTTTGAAAGAACTGCCAACGATATCTGATCTAGCCCATGTCGATGATGAAGAATTATATAAATTATGGCAAGGACTTGGATACTATAGTAGAGCAAGGAATCTAAAACAAGCAGCAAAGAAGGTTCTTGAAGAGTATGGGGGAATCATTCCTAGCACGATAGAAGAACTAGTAACACTTCCTGGAATTGGTTTATATACAGCAGGAGCAATTGCTTCAATTGCTTATGACAAACCAGCTCCGGCTGTTGATGGGAATGTTATGAGAGTCATTGCAAGAATTTATGGAAAAAAACTGGATATTACCACCCAAACAGCGAAGAAAGAGATTTCAGAAATCATAAAAAACTTGATACCGACTACTTACCCTGGAACATTCAATCAAGCTTTGATGGAATTAGGGGCAACTATTTGTATTCCTAATG
>CAYPLR010000060.1:0-3304 GCA_964411675.1 uncultured Bacteroidales bacterium | reverse complement strand
TATAATATGCTTTATGTATTTGAGGTTACTATGAACATATTACTATCACAGAAAATAAAAAATCTAAAACCCAACAGTCAATTACCAAAAACATCATCCATCCTAAATAACATTTTAAAAATATCCGTTCCTGCAGCATTAGAAATATTTCTAATCGGCTTAATTGGTATGTTTGATACGATGATGGTTGGGGGATTAGGAGATGCAGCTATTGCTTCGGTTGCTTTAACACAACAACCAGTATTTATCACTCTTTCTGCAGGTATTGGGTTAAATGCGGGTGTTATTGCAATTATTGCTCGTAAAAGAGGGCAAAAAGATCAAGAAGGGGCTAATAACTATCTACGTCAATCATTAGTCATTGGTTTTATGATTGGTATTGTAATGACAGTTTTATCGTATTTTCTTGCAAGACCCTTTCTACTATTAGCAGGAGCAAAAGAAGACACCATTGATAATAGTGTTTTATATTTTCGAATTGTTTCTTCTATCCTTGTTATTAATTATATTCGTTTAGTTATTACTTCTGCTTTAAGAGCTTGTGGAAACACGAAAACAACATTAGTTACCAATTTAACCGCTAACATTGTCAATGTTTTCTTAAATTATTGCTTGATTGGTGGTAATCTAGGATTCCCTGCTTTGGGAATTAAAGGGGCAGCAATTGCCACTATTATTGGTAACTCTGTTGCTTTTATCATTTCCATCTTCGCTATTTACAATCGTAAAAACCAATTTTTATCGATAAAAATAACAGATAACTGGCATTTAGATAAAAAAAGTTGTGGACAAATTTTTAAAATTAGTTCCAATGCTTTTATAGAGCAACTAGGAATGAGAGTCGGTTTTTTCATTAGCGCTAAAATTGTCAATAGTTTAGGTACCGAAGCGGTAGCTGTGAATGCGATTATTCAAAGTATCATTAGTTTAAGTTTTAACATCACTGATGGATTTTCTATTGGTGCTTCCAGTCTTGTTGGAAAGAGTTTGGGAGAAAAACGAGAGGAACTCGCTTTTGCTTATGGAAGAATGTCACAAATCTTAAGTTTTTTCCTTGGATTAATCATGTTCGCTTTTGTCATTACTGCTAGAACTTGGTTGGCATCGCTATTTTCTAAAGAATACACAACAATTCAAACAGCTAGTGAAATGATGTTGTTTGCGGCTTTCATTATTTTCCCTCAAAGTCTCCAATGGGTAACAACAGGAATTCTTAGAGGCGCAGGTGATACAAAATATACCGCTCGTAGTTCCTTAATTAGCGTTATGGTCATTCGACCAGCACTTTCCTATACGATTTGTTATCTACTAGGCTTTGGTCTTATTGGCTCGTGGATTGGAATGTTTATTGACCAAATTATTAGATTTCTGTTAAATAACATTAGATTTCTCAATTTAAAATGGATTAGAATTCAAATCTAATAAAAAAGCACTAACAATTCTGTTAGTGCTTTTATGATACTTTTTCTTTCTTAGATAAACTTGCTTTCTTAATAATTTTATAAAATTTTGATTCCTTATCTTGTAATAATTCTGTATATTTTCCATATTCAGTAACTTTACCATTTTCTAGAATCAATATTTTATCACATAAGCTTAAACTATATACCTTATCTGTCATCATAATGATGATTTTATTTTTTAGTTTAAATACTTCATTAATCAATTCATTCTCTGTATTAATATCAAGGAATTTTGTAGCATCATCTAGTAAATATATTTTTGAATCTTTGTAGAAGGCATTTGCAAAAATAATTCTTTGCATGGCATCTTTACTAATAACAGTAGTTCTTTCATCGATGATTGTTCGTTCACGATTTGGTAATTCATTGATAATTTCTTTTAAACCACTACGATTTAGAGCATCATTATATTTGTATTCATCAAACTTTTCAGGATAAATAATGTTTTCTAGAATCGAACCATGAAAGATAGTTGATTCAGCATAAATAGAAGTAATCAAATCTCGAAGATAACTAGTGTTCAATTTAAGAATATCACAATTGTTAATGGAAATAGATCCCCGAGTTGCTTTTGTTAGTTTTGTTAACATTTCAAAGATAAGTCGTTTAGAATGGGGATCTTCTGATAGAATTCCCAATCTTTCTCCCCTCTTTAGTTCAAAACTAACTTTATCAATTAGAATGTTCTTTTTATCAACTGCATAATCAACATCAATAAATTTTAAACTGTGTACATCTTCTAAACTATTAACTGGTTCTGATTTAAGTTCACTCTTTAAACCATATAATAAATCGAGTTCTTGATGAGCTTCTTCAACAAAATTCAATGTGATATGGTTATTCATTAATGATTTGAATGTAACAAATACGATAGGAATAAAAATAACATAAATAGCAATGGTTCCTGCTGTAATTCCAAAACTCGCATCACTAGATAACCAACTACCTAAACCCAATACTATAGAGAAGATAATTCCAACAAAAAAGTTTTGTAAATTCATTCGAGAATCTTCGTCAATCAAATCAGAGTTTAATTTGCTTTTAGCATACTGGTTCGCCCATTCGCCAAACTTCTCTTTTTCGTAATTAATACCATTTAATAGTTTAATATCTTTAATATTATCTAATGATTCATAAATAATATCATTAGCATCATCAATTCTTTTTTGTTCTACCATGTCTATTTTTATGATATGCTTTTCAATGGCTTTGATTGAAATATAGAAAAACACCAATGAAGCATATACAATTAATCCCAAGACAGGTTTAATTGCCATCATTGCAATAAAAATAGCAGTTAAATATATGATACGATCGAAAAATTTCACTAAATTGTTTTTAAAAAATTTATCACTTACGGTCTGACAATTCTCAATGATATGGGACATTGCTCTTTTAACACTACTTTTTGATAGCTCTGACATTTCTGCTTCTAAAATCGATGTGTAAGCTTCATTTGCCAACTTACTAAAAATAAAACTATTTAGTCGTGAAATTTGGTGTTTTTTTATTGTACTAAACATAAATGTTGCGATTAATGCTACGACAAACAAGGTCATACGAACTGGTAATTGACTTTGATTTCCATCAATGATGACTATTTCAATAATTTGTTTCAATAATATAACTGCAAATATCTCACAACTAACAATAAAAATCGATGAAAAAATGAGGCTGATTACAATTTTAACTTTATTAGAGAGTACTTGCGAAATTAAACTTTTAGTATCCATAATCACCCTCCTTTTCAAATGAAGACTATATGCTTATCATACAATAAAGGTAAATAAATGTAAAGTTTTTTTTATATCCTTCTACAATCAATTGTATTTTTAAAATAA
>CAYPLR010000059.1:0-3573 GCA_964411675.1 uncultured Bacteroidales bacterium | reverse complement strand
AAATCTACTACTACAAAAAGTATTTCTTTATCAAAAGAATTTTTGACTTACTATTGTGTTTTTGTTGACCTATTTTGATACAAAAACGCACCCTTAAATAATTTTATGCACCCCTATTTTAAATGTGTGTTTGTTGACCTATTTTTAATATTACAACATACTTATAGGTCATCACTCGACAAATTGGAATTAGTCAAGCAAATAATTTTCGAATGGTATTTAAACTTTTAAATACCATTTTGGTATTACATATTGATATTTACCATAAGCTTCATAATTTTTAACATTATATCCAATTTCCTCTTTAATTTCCTCTTCAGTAAAATAATCAGGTAATGGTAGATAGGTCATAATCGATAATGCATTATATAGATAAGTTAATTTCCAAAATAATTCTGGAATATTCTTATCAAAATACCCGTCTACAATTCCCTTACAAAAAGAAGGAAATTTATACACTTCCGTTAATCTTAAATATTTGTGTTCAAAATACGGGTCGCCATATCTCAATTCATTAAAGTCTATCAATCCTGCATATTTACCATTGTTCAAAACAATATTATCTAAATGAATATCATTATGAATTAACTTTATTTCTCTATCTTTTAATAAATATTTATGATCATATATGTAATTTGTTAGAGTAGTTTCTATGCTTTGATCTATTTTAATTTTAATTTGATCCTTTACATTTATATACTTTATCATTTTTTTATCATAAGGATCTAAATTTTCTTTTAGCCAATCTATTTTTGGAATTGAAAATTGTAATTGGTGTAATTTTTTTAAATCCCTTCCTAGTTCAAGACCAACTAGGTATTGTTCATCTTTGTCAAGATGATGTAATTCTTCTTCTGCAATATTACCTTCTATAAATGAAGTTATTATATAAGTTGCTTTATAACTATGAAGAATACCATAATCGTAAACTCTTGGACACTTTATAGAATTTTCATAAGCTCTATTCATATAATCAACAATAATAGGAAGTTTTTTTTCTTTTGTTAGATTGGGTATTGCTCTGTCTATTTGATCTAATTTATTAAATCTGATTAAATATTTTTTATCCTTTATAAAAAAAGAATATTTTATATCTCCTGAATATCCTTTATTAAGTAATGATAAATCATAGCAATCTTTCATGAAATTAATAATGTATTTTACTTCCTCAATATCTATCCAATTCATTATCGTCTACCTTTTTTATAATAATAGTTCCATCGATAAATTACAATTTATCGCTTAATTAATTCTATTACAAAATCATAAATAAATAAACAATTTAATAAAAAAAATAGTAATGTTATTAAACAGCCACTCAAGTTGTTAACTATCTTGAATGGTTTCTTATTTATTTTGTAAATGTTTCACAAATAAAAGCCCTTTACTCTTAGTATTCTTTTGCAAGTTCATCTGGTTATTCATGAAAATTATAAAAGATTAAATAAACTGTCAATAAAAGTTGATTTTTTTTAGAATTATTTATCACTTGTATTCAATATTTTTAATTGGATTAATACTTACATTTCAGCTATTTAAATTATAAATATTCAAAAATCGCTTTATTTCTTTGATCTCATTTTTCTTATTTTTTTATTTATCTGTTTATTCTTTTGTCTTTAGTTCGAACCCGACTAACCGCGAAATTATCACATATATTCGAACCCCACCTACCGCAAAATAATTTTAGGTTCAAAACCTGTATAATCGCACATAGTTACTACTACAAAAAGTATTAAAAAAAGAGCTATTTCACATATAAATCCTAGTATTTCTGCTAGAATTCATGAAATAGCTCTATTTTATTGCAAAAAGTCAGAAGACTTTTCTACGTACTAACATGGTGCGTTCGATGAGATTTGAGCTCACACATTCATTTGAATACTACCCCTTCAAAGTAGCGCATCTACCATTCCACCACGACCGCAATTTATCTGCTAATACTAAATCATTCTAACAGATGAAATTTAATTGTTTTAATATGTCTATTTTTTACTTAATTGCACGTGTCGCAAAATAAGCAGGAATTTGCATTTCATGTAATCTCCCTGCCCCATTTGTGTCATCAAAAATATCCGTTAGAATAAATCCCGCTTTCAATTGTCCTCCTATTTGTTCTTCCAAAGTATGAGAAAATTGAACTCCACTGTCTTCTTTTTGTAGAGACTCCATTTGTTTTGGATTTTTCAATGGATTAAATGGAAGAGGTGTGTCAATGTGGGTTTCATCTGTAGTAATATAATTGATGCCATTATCTAACCCCGCAACAAAGATACCGCCCTTTCTTAAAATTCTGTAACATTCTTTGAATAATCCTTCTACTTCTTCTATATAACAAATCGCAACTGGATGAAAAATAATATCAAACGATTCATCAGGAAACGGTAGTGGTTCTGTCATATCATATTGTACAGTATGTATTTGATATCCTTCCTTTTTCGCAAATTCTATTTCGTTTTCAATTTGCTTCTTAGAATTATCTAATACGGTACAATTTGCGCCAAGCGCTGTAAAAATAGGCATTTGCTGGGCACCACCTGATGCTAGACCCAAAAGATCTAATCCTTTTATACTTTTTGGAAACCAATTATGAGGCATAGGTTTTGTGGGGGTCAATAAGACATCCCATTCATTATTTTGCGCTTTTAGATAGGTTTCATGAGAGATAGGTGTTCCCCATTCCCAACCGTTCTCTACCCATCTATCTATAGTTTCACGATTTATTTTTACATACTCTTTCATACGACTAACACTCCTTATTTGATATCTTAATTATAACAAAAAAGAAAAAAAAGGTATACATTCATTTTGGATTACAAAATAATATATCCTTAACTATTCAAATAATGGCGGAGGAAAGGGGATTTGAACCCCTGCACCATTATGAATGATCTGCTTGTTTTCGAGGCAAGTCTCTTCAGCCGCTTGAGTATTCCTCCACTAAACAGTAGTAATTTTAACACATGAAATAGTTTTTTTCAATAAAAAAGTCCATTTTTCATGGACTTGCATTCACTATTCATGGACTTGAAGTTTAATGTTGAAAATATCTATTGCATTTTTATACATTAAACGATCATATTCTTCTTTTGTTAATTCTTTAGGTGCATTAGTAAAATATTCTTGATAGATTTCTTTTTTAAGAGTATTGATTCCATCGATTGGATTGTCAGTACCAAAGACTAATAGATGAGAGCCATAGGTTTTCATGATTTCTTTTGCTACTTTTAAAGAAACCCAAGTAGTGTCACCGAAAATATTGGGTAGTTTATGAGAAAAAACTTCTTTCGTTTCTTTGTAATCCGTATATAAGCCAAGATGGACCATCACAAATTTTGTGTTGGGAAAATCTTTGGCTACTTCCAATACTCGTAAAGGAGAGCAATCAAAACCTGCTGCAGTATGAGTAATCACTGGAAGATTATACTTTTCAGCAAGTTTCACATATTCCCTAACTTCTGGAGAATTAAAACTAATCTTAGAATGATAAGGATGAAATTTCATTGCATAGATGTAATCACGATTTTCTTTAATCAAATTTTCTAATCGTTGATTTGGTTTTTCTTGTAATGG
>CAYPLR010000058.1:0-4836 GCA_964411675.1 uncultured Bacteroidales bacterium | reverse complement strand
TAAAAAGTGGTTATTTTATAGGATATAGCAAGAAAATCTCATTTTCTATTTCTTGTTTTCCTCTTTCCAAACATCGTAATCAAGCCAGAATTGATAAATCCATGTGTCAATATCCTCATTTGCTACTATGTATTGTAGGTTATCTTTCATGTTTGTTTCAACAAACTGATTATAAACAGGCATAAAAAACTTGTCGTAGCCAAATGTTTCTCCCTCTTCTTTATGGTATAGATAAATGAAGTAAGTACCTTCAGAGCTCATATTTCCTGTTCGAATTGTCGATTTTCCATCACTTGGATCAATGTATCGATAAATCTCCCCATCAATTACAACAGAATGAACTTGATAATACTCTTTTTGAATATCTGAGCAAGCAAATAGACTGAACATCATAAGAAAAAGCAATAGTAATAAACTTTTTTTCATGTTAATTCCCACCTTTCACCATCATTATATATCAAATAATAATGGATATCAATAAATATGAATATAATTTGTAACAAAAGAATTAAGTCTTGTAATCCAAGAAAATACTTTACAAAAAAATGGAACAATATGGTATAATGAATGTAATTATTACATAAAATCATAATAAAAGGAAAAGATTATGAAAGATAAAAAAATATTACAAAAACTAGCTTTTGCTTCTACTGACATTTTTGGTGGAGGTTCTTTCAATATTGTAAACTTTTTATATCCCGGCTTTTTAGCATTAGTTGTTGGTATTAATCCTTTTTGGATTGGTGCAGTTATGTTGATTGCACGAATTTGGGATGCGATTACCGATCCAATTATGGGAAATATTTCTGACAGAACGAAATCAAAATTTGGAAAGCGTCGAATATATTTGATTTTTGCCTCACCATTTGTTCTATTATCCATGTTTTTATTGTTCTTTCCTTATAAAATGGAAGATGAAATTCTAAGAGTTATCTCAGTACTATTATCTTATTTATTATTCACAACGGTACAGACGATTATTATGATACCCTATTACTCATTATCGAGTGAAATTTCACGAGATTATCAAGTAAGGGCAAAGTATAATTCTGTAAGATTAGGTTTTAGTATATTCTCTTCCATTCTTTGTGTTGCATTGCCAGGAATGATTGTTAATATGTTTAAAGATCAACCAGAAATAGGTTATCAAGTGATGAGCATCTCATTCGGTTTGATATTTGCATGTAGTGTTCTGATAACTGGACTATTTACTCGAGAAGAAATCAAAACAGAGCCAATTCAAACGAAACTAAATATAAAAGAAATGGTGAAACCATTAAGCTTAAAACCTTTTCGTCAATATTTAGGAATGTTCATGCTATTACAAATGACCATGGCTATCATGAGTGGATTGTTTTTCTTTTATGTTGATTTCTATGTTGTAAAAAGTGTAACAGCAGCCAATCAAACCAGTATCGTAGGTACGATTGCGGCTGCATTTATGTTCTTAATACAAATCGTAGCTTTACCTATCTATATAAAGATTATTGAAAAAAAGAGTAAGGCTTATGCTTATCGAGTTGGAAGCTTCATTTGGATTATTTGTGGTATAGCATTATTCTTTATTCCTGCTGACTCCAATCCAATTTATATCTATATTTTAGCGATTATGATGGGCTTAGGTATTAGTGGTCCAGGTTTGGTTCCCCATACTATGTATGGAGATGTCGTAGATGTTGGGGAAGTAAAATTTAAAAATCGATTAGATGGACAAATGAGTGGATTCACAAATTTCATTAGTAAAGTTGCTCAGGCAATTGGATTATCTTTTGTTATGTTCATTCTTGGTCTAGCTGGATTTACAGAACAAGAGCCAGGAGCTCCTAAAATTCTTGCTCAACCGGATAGTGCAACTCTTGCTATTCGCTTGATTATGATGCTAGCTCCTTTAATCTTTATGGGAATAGGAATCTATATTTCCTATAAATATAAAATTGATTATAAAAAGCAACAAGAAATTCGAGCGTTTTTAGATGAAAAACAAACGAACGAAAAAGAATTAATGGAATCATTATAATCATGAAACGGCCGAATCTATTTCTATATATTTTCCTTGGAGCATTGTTGAAAGTATTTGCTTGTTTGAAAGGACAACGAATTAAGTGCTTTGATAAAATCAGTAAACCGGCATTTGTATTATCAAATCATACTTCTTTTTATGATTTCCTATATACGACAACGGCAATTTATCCTCATCGTATTAATTATCTAGCTGCTGATAAAATGTTTTATGACCCTGTTTTGGGTAAAGTATTGCGATTAGCACGTGCGATTCCAAAGTGTCTGTTCCAACAAGATTTACTTGCGGTTCGATCAACAAAACAAATTATAGAACAAAAGGGAATTGTTGGTATTTTTCCTGAAGGTCAAATCTCTGCCATAGGAAAAACGAATTTACCCCCCTTTGTTATTTCGAAATTAATAAAAAAACAAGCAATTGATGTCTTTATTGTAAAACATCATAATGCGTATTTTGTAAATCCTCCATGGTCAAAGCGAAGTTTCCGTGGAAGAATTGATACCACCGTTGAGAAAATTCTCACCAAAGAAATGATTATGACAATGAACGAGAGTCAAATTTTTGATATGATAAAAGAAAAATTAGATTATCATGCGGATTCTTATAATGATGTTCATCGCTATCGTTATCATGTGAAGCCTATTGATAATCTAGAAAACCTTGTTTATCATTGCCCAAAATGTGGGACGGATGGATTGGTTTCTAATAAAAACACATTGTGTTGTCTAAAATGTGGCCTAATTTTAAAATATAATTCCTTTGGACGATTTGATGATTATACGATTAGTGAATTGTATTTCAAACAACAATCCGTGATTGAGAAACAAATAGAAGAAGATCCAAACTTTACTCTATCAGGAAAAGTTGTGTTAGAGAGTTATCGAAACAATCGTGTGGAAAGAGTGGGGAAAGGGTTCTTAACGATCACAAAAGATGCCTATACTTACTCAGGAACGATTGATAATCTTGAAACAACAAAAACATTTCTTACCACTCACGTTCCCTATTTGCCTTCTGATATTGGTATTAATATCCAAATCTATCAGGATTATCAACTATACCAATTTGTATTTGAAGATAAGCACCTAGCAACAAAGTTTGTAATTGCTGGAGAATATTGTTACAAATTGCATCATAAATGATAGGAAAAGATATCTTGACTTATTTATCGTTAAACATGAGGTTTAATTCAATAGAAGTATTGATTAAACCTTTTCTTTTTTGAAAAGTATTGTATAATTTTATTGGGTGTGTACTTTTTTATAGGAGGTAGATGATGGGATTAGAAGAGAAATTTTATAACGTTTTTCATAATCAAATTGTAGGTGGAAGTGTAGTTTTAGTAAAAGAAAGAAAAGAGTTTCAATATCAGTATGGTTATCGTTCACTTGTTGATAAGAAACCAGTAGATCAAGAAACGATTTTTAGAATTGCTTCTATTTCCAAAGCTATCATTGGAATGACAGCCATGAAATTAGTTGAAAATGGACAATTAGATCTTGATGAAGATATTAGTAATTACCTGGGATATCAGATCAGAAATCCTAACTATCCCAATGTACCAATTACAACGCGAATGTTAATGCTTCATACTTCCAGTATAACAGACGGTAAGGCTGAGGATGGTAGGGGATATAACGGCGTTAATGGTTATCACTATTTTGTGAGTTTAGAAGATTTACTAGCCAATCAAAATAGTAAAGTTTACTCAAAATATACCTATTCCACCGATTTACCAGGTGAAAAATATAATTATTCAAATTTTGGTGCAGGAATTATTGCTTGTATTATAGAAAAATGTAGTAATCAATTATTTACTGAGTTTGTTGAACAACAAATCTTTAAACCATTGCAGATGGATGCAAGTTATAAAGCCAATAAGATTATAAAAAAAGATAAAATATCTGATGCTTTTATTGAATTTACCACAAATAAAACAGCAAAAGAATTTATTGATGGCACCTATCCTGATTTTCCACTCGGTAATAATTTTAGAGGTCCTGCAGGAGGATTATTTGTCAGTATGGCAGACTTAAGTAAAATTATGATTGCTTTAATGAATGATGGTAAATATAAAAATGTTCAAATATTTAATAAAGAAACCGTGGATACTTTGCTCAATATGAATTTCTTTGCAAGTCGTTATAATAAAGAAAAACAAGTTGATTTAAAAGGGTATAGTGGGGGAGCATATGGAATATGCTCAGTCATGTACTTTTGTAAAAGGAAGAAAACGGGAGTATGCTTTATCGCAAACGGAGGTTATTATCAACCAACTCCAACGGGACTTAATCATATTCAAGAAGGAGTCATTAGTTTATTTGTTGGAGAATTATAAAATAAGAAAACTCATCAAAAATTTAGCAAATTTAATTAAAATATTGTATAATATAGTTGGGAATAGTTTTAGTGAAGGAGGTAATTATGAAGTCGCTAAGAGAACTACTTAGTAGCAAAAGAAGGCTCTTGCATACAAGAGTTGCAGTTGCTTGTCCTGAAGATGAAGAAGTACTGAGCGCTATTTTTAAAGCGTATGAACTTGGATTTTGCACTTTTCATTTGTTTGGTGATATTGCTAGAATAAAGCAATTAACGAAAGAAATGAATAAAGAAATCCCAACAGAGTTTGTCATGGTTGAAGCTAAGGAACCAATATTAGCGTGTCAATTGGCAGTGAAAGCCATTAGTGAAGGTCATGCAGATATTCTAATGAAGGGACTGGTTGATACCGGAGTAATCATGAAAGAAGTTTTAAATAAGGAATATGGCATCAGAACAGACCAAATCATTAGTCATGTTATGATTTGTGAACTTCC
>CAYPLR010000057.1:0-4993 GCA_964411675.1 uncultured Bacteroidales bacterium | reverse complement strand
AATTAAATGAGAAATAAACTCGTTGTTCAAAATGGAAAAATTAAAAGAATTCTTTGGGTTAATAAAAAAATTCCAATTGAAGAAATAAAAAAGAAACACTCTATCTTGGTAATGGAATCTCAAAAAAGGTATCCGGAAAAAGTTCGAGCAAGAAAGATAATTGAAAGAAAAATATTAAAAGGAGAAATACCACCGGCAAAACAATTGAAATGTTTTGATTGTGGAAAAAGGGCTGAATGTTACGACCATGCAAGAGGTTATTTAGGAGAAAATTGTTTTTATGTTGAGGCTGTTTGCTGGCCTTGTCACAGAAAAAGGGGTGTTTCTCGGGGTGAATATAAAAATGGCTCTTGACATTATTAGTTGTAATGTGATATTATCCAACTATGAAGAAAATACTTTTAATTTCTGCTCTTTTATTGGCCACTTGGGGAACCACTTTCCTGATTGGGGTTAAAGTGGGAATTAGTGGTAGTGAACAAAGGTATAAAGAATTGTCTAAGGTAACGCCAAGCTATACTGGTCAACAAATTCAGGATGCGGTTAACCAATACAGAATAAGTCTTGGCTTAATTCCTCTAGAGGTTGATTCAATTCTTTGCAATAACCTTTTTGACAGGTACGCCAAAATGTTATCTGACGATGCTATCTCAGAGGGACACCCAGGCTTTAATGAGTGGGCTGATGAAAAAATTAATACCTATCACTATTCTTTAGTCGGTGAAGTGTTTTCCCCTAAATCTACGGTTGAATCTGTAATGGTGGGATGGAAAGGTTCTCCGGGTCACAACCTGGCTATTACCAATAAAGAATACAGTCGGGTTTGTACCTATGCTGGTAGTCGTGGGGTAGTTATGGTTTTAGGCGCAAAATGAAATCATTGCTTTGTTGGTTAGGAATTCATAAATGGGAAAGCTATGCATTAGTGGGTATTTCTCCAATAAAGACTGACCGTCAAAGATGTTGTAGGTGTGGATTAAAAAGAGAAATTGATATGGAGTTTTTATTTTGGAAAGAAACGGAGAAATATAAATTTAAAAAAACTACCCACTTTTAGAATATAAAATCACAAACAGAGGGAAAGAAAGATTATTTATTAAATATAAAAGAAATACTTATAAAACCAGAAGATAGAATTTTAGAAGCCATAAATGTAGCTGAAAAACAACTTATGGAGATACTTTATATTACTATTCCAGATAATATTCAAAGAGAAATAGTTTGTAATAGTCCATTAGATAAAAATGTTGATAAAACAAAATTGTCTGTTAAAGAGATATTTGGTAGAAAAGTAAAAATTGGTAAAGACTTTTCAATTACTCTTAAAATTTAATAAAACTATGAAAACTAAATCTAAATCATCAGAGGGAAAGGGGATAAAAGAAATTAAATCACCACCAAAGATTAAGAAATTAGGTTGCTGTAATGATTGTGGAAAAATGTTATTTGGGATTACTAAAGAAACTTTAGACTATCAAAAAAAACATATGGATAATGAATTTATAAGAGTAAGTTGTGATGAGTGTATTAGTAAAAATCATACATTGACTGATGAAGAATTAAGTGGAGTTAAGAAGTTAGAATTTAATGATTAACTTATGAAACCATTAGGATTAAAAATAATAGTTAGACAAGAAATAGAGGATTATGATTTAGCCGTAAAAATCAAACTATCCCATCAAGGAAAGTTAGCTAAAGCAGTAGGTTGTAGTCGTGCTTATATTAGCGGTTGTATTTATGGAAAATATAAAATGAGCCAAGCTATTTATACTAAAGTTAAAAATTACTTTGCTAGTCCAATCAATAACCAACCATGAAAACTAATCAATCAAGTATAGGAGATAGAAAGATAATTTTAGATTTATGTGGTGGAACTGGTAGTTGGAGTAAACCTTATCAAGATAATCCTGAATATAAAGTTTTTAACTTGACACTACCTGATTATGATGTAACTAAACCACAACAATTTCCAAGTGAAGTTTTACAAGCAAAGGTATGAGAAAAACAACCAGCTGGTATCTTAAAATAAATCAGGCAATGTTAGAAAAGAACGGAAACAATGGTAAAAAGGTTCTTGAAAAGAAAACCAAATTGAATTAGTTATAAAATGCTATTGACAAACTACTTGGATTATATTATATTTCAAATGTATGATTAAACAAAAAAAATTTCTGGTCAACCCAAAGGGCCAAACAATCTCACAATCTTTGGGAATTAAAGAAGATAGGGTTGAAACTATCATCGACATTGCTAGAAAGGCGTATTTGAGCAATGATAATTTTGAGGACGCCATAACTTCCGTTTATAAAGAAGCCAAAAATCAAGAAGAGTTTTTGTTTGCAGTTCACTGTCTTGGAATTCAAAAAGGAATTACTCTCGGTAAAAAGAAAGCTGAGGTTTCTTTGTCTGTTGGTATCGGTAGCTCAAATGGCTCATTCTGGGCTGCCCTTGACGCTCTCGTTGTCTTTACTCTCCTTTTTAGTTTAATAGGGGTCATTATTTCTTTCCCCCACAATTGGTGGTTAATACCGCTTGATTTATTAGTTTTGGTTCTAATTTTTTTAAGAAGAAAATAATATGATTGACAAAATGCTTTTAATGCCAGGATGGTTAGCGATTCATCCAGCTCTTACAGAAACAAAAACTAGCGTTGGAATGGAACTTCCAGCAGAATCCGTGGACCAACCTCCATGTGGTGAAGTAGTTGCTGTTGGAGAAAGATTTGCTAATCTTGAAGAGGCTAATAAAATTAAACAAACCTTTAATATTGAAGTTGGAGACACTGTCTATTTCCAAAAGTGGGGTGGAATTCCAATGAAAATTGAAGGAAAACTTTACTTATTCTTAAAATATTCGGACCTAGTTTCCGTAATCAAAAAATAATATGGATGACTCAATGTACAAAAAGATAGTCTTCGGAGACGAAGCACGACAAATTTTAATGGAAGGCGTTAATGATGTCGCAAAAGCTGTGGTTACTACTCTTGGACCAAAAGGTAGAAACGTCGCTTTAGCCCGAAGATACCAATTTCCTAAAGTTGTCCATGATGGTGTTAGTGTCGCAAAAGAAATAAATTTCAAGGACCAATTCAAACAAATTGGAGCCATGTTGATTAAAGAGGCCTCGATTAAAACAAATGATTTAGCTGGAGATGGAACCACTACCGCTACTTTGTTGGCCCAACAAATTACTGTGGCGGGAATGAAAGCTCTTCAATCTGGAGCTAATCCAATGGTCATTAGGTTTGGAATCGAGAAAGCTATCAAAGCTGTTATTGCTGAGCTAGAAAAGATAAAGACCCCCATCAATAGTAAAGAAGAATCAATTCAAGTTGCCACTATTTCAGCTGGAATAGCAGAAATTGGTGAAATAATTGCTGAGGCAATTGAAAAAGTTGGCCGAGACGGAGTTGTTTCAGTTGAAAGAGGAAACGGAGTTGATATTGATGTTGTTTATAAAGAAGGAATGCACCTTGACCGAGGTTACGCTTCACCATATTTCTCAACAGATAGGGAAAGATTGGAGGCTGAAATTGAAAATCCATACATACTGGTTACTGATATGCACTTGACTGCGGCCACGGATTTGGTTCCTTTTTTTGATATGTTCCTTGGTCCTAACAGTACAGCTGAAAACAAAAATATTGTCATTATTGCCGATGAAATTGAAGCTGATGCAATGGCTATTTTAATTGTGAACACGGTTAAAACAAAGTTGATTAAATCAATTGCTCTCAAAGCCCCAGGGTTTGGAGACAGAAGATTTGAAATGCTTGAAGACATTGCCACTGTTACTGGAGCCACTGTTATTAGTAAAAGCACTGGTCGAAGTCTTGAGGATATTAAAATTGAAGACCTTGGACGAGCTGATAAAATTTGGGCTGATAAAGATTCAACTAATATTATTGGCGGTAAGGGAGACAAAGAAAAAATCAATGCAAGAATAAAATTAGTTAAAAAACAAATTTCTGAATCCATCAATGATTTTGATAGAGAAAAACTTGAAGAAAGATTGGCAAAGATGTCAGGAGGAGCCGCCCAAATCAATGTTGGTGCATCAACCGAGACTGAATTAAAAGAAAGACTTGAAAGAGTCAGAGATGCTGTAGGAGCCACTAGAGCTGCCTTAGAGGAAGGAATAGTCCCAGGAGGCGGTGTTGCCCTACTTCGTGCTAGGACGGTCTTAAAACAACTCGAATCAGAGGCAACTAATGACGATGAGAGAATTGGAATCAAGATAGTTTTTGATGCCCTGGAAAAACCTGTTGTTGTTTTAGCTGAGAACGCTGGACAGAATGGTGGCCACGTAATAAAAGAAATTGAAAAATCAAAAAACAAAAATTACGGGTACGATGTCTTAAACGACAAGTATGGTTCAATGATAGAAATGGGAATCATAGACCCTGTGAAGGTCACAAAAGGCGCCCTCCAACACGGAGCTAGCGTTGCTACTATGATTTTAACAACAGAGGCTTTAGTGGCACCTTTGGACGTAGGAGATGAAGATGAAGAAATTTGATTTTCCAGTAAATTTCAAAGACACCTCTAAAACTCTTTCTGGTTTATTTTATCTTCATAAAACAGAAGTTGATTCTTTAATTGGAAGATTCCAAGAAAACATCAAAAAGATTTCTGAAGTCAATCCTAGATTTAGTTTACCAGAAGTTATCCTGGCTGCTTCAAGAGCGGCCAGGAGCCAGGCAGAATTGGCTTACATCTTTTTTAGGGTGGGAAGAGAACATGAGCAGCAAAATATGATTCAAGCTGCTCAGTATGCAGAAAAGGTTTTAGGTCCTAAAATAAAACTAGATGACAAGGAAGAAACCTCTAACTAACATTAAAAAAGGCGACATTCTCGAAAAGGCTGTTAAAGAAGTTTTATTGAAATTCTATCCTTGGGTTGAAGGTCCTCCAGTTAAAACAAGATTTTGTCGTAGGGATTATTTTGGTTTGTTTGATTTTATGGTGGCAAATAAAGAAGGTGAGATAATTG
>CAYPLR010000056.1:0-5028 GCA_964411675.1 uncultured Bacteroidales bacterium | reverse complement strand
AATTTGCTTAATTTTTTTGATATTTATTACTGTCTACTTGACAGATATCAGTTCATAAATGGTAACTTTTTTTACGCCTTTTTTACCAGCGATTATGACAATGCTCACAAAAAGCAAACATCTGATTCAAAATGACTTTTTTCCCATTTTCTAAGATGATTACTCCTGAAAACAATCCAAACACTTGATGACAAGCCATACGAACAATTAAAAAATCCGTTTTGGTATTATTATCATAAATGGGTTGCATGATTAAATCACAGGTATTCTCTTTGTTAGTAAAATGCCATGGTGCTAAATAGTCCTTTTGATTAAAACTAATATTGATTTCTCCAAACTTATAGGCTTTTCCATTTAGAAAAAACATATTTTCAGTCGCATGAGATAAATCGCCAAAACCTGTTCCAATATTAAAACCAAATAGATCACCACTTGGTAGTCTTGTTGAACCATTTCCCCATAGCCATGTATTTTTATAAGGCCAAACACCACGTCCCCAGTCAATTAAACCAAACGAATTTTCAGGAGAAAAGATGATAATCTCATCATTCACTTTTACCTCACCAGAAGCAAGAAAGCAATTTTGTTTGTTGTTCAAATAGAAGTGACTTGGTTTATTCTTAAATGGAATACTAATAACCATGCTTTCTGCGTCTTCTTGGGCAGTTAATTCCATAGTTACAGAAAACAAAGAGTACTTCTTATTCTTTCCTGAAAAGGTAAGATTTCTCTTGTTTCCTATTACAGCAATCTTCATTTCAAAATGATCATGACTACGATAAGTGATACTATGATCTATTTCATTGTTATCATCTAAAGTAATCCTTGAAAATAGTTTCATTTTCCCTAGTGAATATCTTTGATTTGTTTTCATATTGAATATTGTTACACTAACACTACTAATATAACTAAGATGACTCATATTCATTTGTAAACACCACTCACCATTCGTGATTTGATAGAAATCCCATTCTTTCAAGCGATGTTTTAATCTGATATTTTGAGGATTAAAGTGAATATTAGAGTGCTTACTATATCCTATTGTCTGTAATTTCCCTTGTTCATCTAGTAAATTTGGTGATCCTAAAATTTCTTTTTCCATTTACATTTTATTCTTTATTACTAGCATTAATCTCTTCAGAAAGAACTCTCTGATTATGATGTTTACGAGCAATAAACAAAGGAATAAATGTGAAGACAACTAAGATTGCGGAAACAAGGAAAAGAATTTCAGTAGGTGCTTTTCCTGCTATAAAGGCAGGATCAGCATCGGTTCCATAATTAATCAAACAATCGAATCCATATTTTTCGATAATCGGATCGGCAATCATGGGACCAAATACCATCGGAATCAAAACGAAGAAAATGATTCGAATTCCCTCAAATTGCCCTCGAGCAGTTTCAGGATATAATTTTTTACACCATACCATAGTCGTTTGCATTAATAATACATAGCCAAGACCAACCAAAATGATTCCAATGAAAAGAGGAATGTTGCTTACACTAACTAATGCTGCTGGATTTGAATCAGCGGCAAACAAATATAAAACAACCAAACCAATGATATCCACCAAGACTGCAAAAGCGAGTAAAAGTGGAGATTTATTTTTATTAATCAAGCCAATCGCAGGAATTGTAAATAGTAGGGCAACGATTAATCCAACTCCTTGGATAACTCCAGCATCACCAGCAGTAAAACCATAATTATAAATAAACAGATTACCTATATGAACAAAATAGACATTAAAAGCAATAAAGAAAATGGCTACTGTCACATTCACTGCGATTAATTCTTTCTTCTTAAAGAATTCTTTAAAATTGAACGCTTTCGCAAATTGTTGCCAGAAGTTTCCTTCTTTGTTTGCTTTTAAATCCTTGGCATCTTTCATAGTAAAGATAGATAAAACACCTATCGTAATGACAATAACACCCATAATAGCAAAGAATACCATATAACCAAATACATCGATGATGATTCCCCCAACAACAGTACCAACAATGGTTCCTAACACGGGTTGAATGGCTAGAGCTGCTCCAATCGAACCACGGTTTTTATCATCAAGATTATCTGTAATCCAAGCATTAAACCCAGAATCATTTCCCATTGAACCAAAGAAGCTCATGAGGGCATCTGCTCCTACCACACCAATCGACATAACCATCAAAGCATTGTTTAATGAATTAGGAATGTACATGGTTAATCCAAAAATAATTGTAAAAATACCCCAAAGAATATATCCATAGGCAACAAATAGTTTTCTTGAACCAATTCGATCGCTTAAGGTACCAAAAATAAAAGTAGAAATTGTCGTAACAATGGCACTGATTGCTACCATCCAAGTAATAATACTTTGATCTGGTGCTATTTTCGCGTACACAAAGGTATTAAACCATTGATTCTCAATATTCCAACATAGTTGCCCTGCCATACCAAGACTCCAAATTAAAATCCAATTTCTGATAGAAAGAGTAGGTTTCTTCTTCATAAATCCTCCATGATGTTACTAATATCTTATCACAAATGGAAGCGCTTAGCAAATATTTTCCCAAAACAAAAAAAAGAAAGAAGATTCTTCTTTCTTAATTCTTTTTCTCTTTTAAAACAGCAATGATTTCTGTTAGTAACTCTTCTGTTGTTGGTTTAGGTACAACAACAGGAACTTCTTCCTTTACCACTTCTTCAGCAAAGTACTCAGGATATTTTGCTTTTAATTCATTATAATGTTGATTCCCAAGGGAATCTTCCTTTGCAAACATCTCAGGATGTTTTTTCTTTAATCGCTTCAATTGTTTTACTTGTCCCTTTACAAAACGAGTTTTTGCACCAGTAATAATTTTGATCGTAACAAATAGTGTTAATCCAATAATTAGGAAATCAATAATACTTTGAATAAAAGCACCATAGCGTAATAATACCGCTGCTTGAGTGACGGCTCCGGCTCCATCAAGTACTTCAGGTACTAAGATGATATTCGCATCTTGTAAATTAAAGTTTGCTATCACACCAATCACAGGCATAATCACATCATTAACTAGGCTCTTTACAATGGCTTGAAAGGCAGTACCTATGATAATACCTATCGCTAAGTCGATAATATTACCTTTACTAATAAACTTACCAAACTCTTTAAAAAACTTCTTCATAATTTTTATTTCCCTCCTCTTTAAGAATATTATACTACAAGTAAACTACTTTTTCCACAACTACTATAAAACATTTTCATTTTCTTTTGCTTTCGCTTTTCATTTTCATTTGTTATAATTGACTTAGGTGATTTTATGATAACAACGATTTGCTTAATTAGACACGGTCAAACTGATTGGAATAAAAAAGGATTAGTTCAAGGAAGGACAAATAATCGATTAAATGAGGTTGGAATCAAACAAGCCAACGATGCGGCTGACTTTTTACTAGAAAGCGACCCAACCTGGGATGTAATATTATCCTCTCCCCTATCAAGAGCCTATGAAACGGCAGTCATCATTGCCAAGAAACTCAATTTTTCAGAAGAGATTGCCACAGACCCTATTTTTATGGAACGTAAATTTGGAATAGCAGAAGGAAAAGTCTTAGATAAAGTGATGTATGAAGAAATTTTTCAAGAAAAGATCGAAGGATTGGAAAGTCTCCACGATTTACAACAACGAGGACTTTCGGCTCTCTTAAAGGTTGCAAAAGTCTATCCAGGTAAAAAAGTGATGATTACTACTCATTCTCAATTCATCAAAGGTATTTTATCCGTTCTAGACTCTAGCTTTGACTTTACCATGTATTTGAAAAATAGTTCCCTAAATTATTTTACCATTACCGATGACCAAATAAAGATAGTAAAATACAATATAACTAAATAAGATAAAATAAAAAACGGTTCAATTTTGAATCGTTTTTTTATTGTAACCATGGATATTCATTTCTTGCAAGTTCTAATTCTCTTATAATAATTTCTCTTACCATGGCACTGATGGCATGGGTATTCATATTTTGATACTCTTCATACTCAATGACACGACACACTTTTAGTAAAATTTTAGTGCGGCGCCAAGGAAAGCGGGATTTTAATCGATAAGCATTGTCGATAATCGTAACAACGATAGGTTGTTTGGTTTTGACTGCTACTTTGAATAATCCGTCTTTAAATTCTCCAAGTTCTTTTGTTTTACTTCTTGTTCCTTCAGGATAAGCACCAATCGGATATCCTTGTTCTATTCTTCTTGCACTTTTTTGAATGGTGATGACTGCATTACGGTTATTCACTCGATCTAGTGGTAAATGCCCAGCAGAACACATCCAATTTCCTAGCAGTGGAACCTTTAAGATATTATCTTTCATGATGTAGGTTAAATCATCACGCCCATAACAACCAATCTGACAAATAGGATCAATATAAGATTGATGATTACTAATAAATAAAAAGGCAGGAATCTTCGCTATTTTTTCTTTTCCGATCACAATCGGTTTTATGTTAAAAATGGCCATTAGAAAATGACAAGTAATCCTTGTGATTGCTGTATAAAACTTACGAGGGGGTCTTTCATCATTTTTTGGAATAAAAATAGCAAACAACCAACAAAGTAATGCATACACAACCACATAGCCAACAGCAAATAAAACAAACAGAATAACCGCTAGCCACCATGGCCATGATAGGCTCAACGTTAAGAAGATATCTGTCGCTAAGGCGAGTAGAATAAAAATTGATAATAACAGCATTTATTTCACCTTCTCATAGATACGAAACACTAATTCTCCAACAATATTTTCATAGATAACTTGATACTGTTGATAATCAATTTCAGGAAAATAAACATCGCCTTCATAATCTTTGTTTACATGCGTAATGTATAAACGATCCGCATAAGGAAGGGCAAGATGATAAATTTGTTTTCCACCAATAATAAATATCTCTTCTGGATGGGGTTGCTTTAAAAAAGAAATCAAATCATGGATTACAGTAACTCCAGGATAAGTAAAGTCTTGATTCAAAGTTGCAACAATATTATTTCGCTTTGGTAAGGGCTTATGTAAGC
>CAYPLR010000055.1:0-5088 GCA_964411675.1 uncultured Bacteroidales bacterium | reverse complement strand
TTTAGTCCATTTAAATCCGCCATTAACACACCCAATGGATGATTGGCTTCCACATCTAATCTTTCCATTTCATTGACAAAATAATGACGGTTATGCAAGCCTGTTAAGAAATCATGCTTACTTAAATATTCAATTTCTTCTTGGCCGCGTTTTCGCTCGGTGATATCACGACAAACACCTAATACACCGATGATTTTTTTCGTATCATCCTCATAAAGAGGGGAAAGAGTCATTTCATACCATAGGCTCTGGCTTCCTCTTTCAAGATTACAGTCGTAAGAATAAGGTGATCCACTCATAGCTCTTAGAAATGCTAAGTTTTGAATGGCAAGATTATCACGGAAAATAGAATCAATTTTTTTACCAATGATTTGTGTTTTATTATAACCTAGTTTACTGAAGCCATATCCAGAATAATAGGTAACTTTCTTCTCTTTGTCTAATTCGAAGATCATATCAACTGCGACATCAACTACTTGTGATAATCGTTGAGTTTGCATATTTAATTTATTATTCAACAAAACTTTTTCTGTAATATCTCTAAAAACTAGAACTACACCAATAATTTCATTGTTATTCGTTTTGATCGGAGTTGCACTATCTTCTATGTAATATTCCTTTCCTAATCGTGATAATAAAATATTATCCCCATGAAGGTCTACTGATTTATTGGTTGTTAGTACTTTCAAAACAATATTTTCATGTTTTTTTCGCGTGTTTGCTTTGATAATATTGAATACTTTTTCAAAAGAATACCCGATTGCTTCTTCTTTTGGCCATCCTGTTAATTGTTCGGCAACCGCATTGAAAACACGAATGATTCCTTGAGTATCGGTGGCAATAACTCCATCTCCAATCGATACTAAAGTTGCTTCTGCTTGTACTTTTTGATTGAATAACTCTTTTGCATCTTCAACAATC
The DNA here is from genome assembly GCA_964411675.1 of uncultured Bacteroidales bacterium. Taxonomy (GTDB): domain Bacteria; phylum Bacillota_I; class Bacilli_A; order ML615J-28; family CAG-698; genus JAAYBG01. The sequence continues at coordinate 4,167 of CAYPLR010000055.1, read as the reverse complement.
TTTGCTTCCAATTCTCTTTGGTTGGTAATATCAGCAAAACTAACAATAATCTTATCGATGCTATTATTATTAAAAACAGGAGTAGCATTACATTTTAACCAAGTGAGTTGTTCCTCGCCTTTTTTTACTACACCAATTACATAATCTAATAATGGTTTTCTAGTTTTCAAAACGATTTTTACTGGGAACTCCTCAAATGTCATCGGAGTATTACCATCTTCATGATAATAATTATAGTCTTGAGAATCTAAATGCCCTCCGATGATATGCTCTAATGGCTTTTTAAACATTTTGGGTGTTTCTTCATTATATAAGATGACTTTTCCCTCTCCATCATATAAAATAATTCCAACTTGTAAATTATTGATAATAATTCTATTTTCTTCTTCGCTTTTCATTAATGCAGCTTCTGCGTTTTTTCGTTTGGAAATATCCGTTAGTAGCAAAGCAAGTCTAGTAGGATTGGGTGAATAGGCGGTAATATTAAACCATTTTTTTAAAACCACATCATAGTTATCAAAAGAGACCACTTGATTATTGATTATTGCTACTTTATATTTTTCTATCCATCCTTTGTTACCACTACTAATTGCTTCAGAAAAAAGATTTCCCTCTAATTCCGGTTTTGTACGATGGGTAATTTTTTCATAGATCCCATTAATATATTTAAAACGACAGTCAATTGGATTCCCTTCTTCATCATAAATAATATCATGAAGAACAAGTCCAAGGTTTAGATTGTCAGCAACTACTTTTAATTGTTCGTCCCGCAACTCATACTTTTCAAGTTCTAAAAATTCTTCTTCTGAGTTTGTTAGAGCATCTTTTCCATTCATATGAATTCCCTCCTAATTTAATCTTTTATAAAATGAAAGCGTATTCTTATACTAGTATTATAACCCACTTTTTACGGTTTGTAAATTTTTATTTTGAAAATAAAAAACCATATCGGTTAGATATGGTCATTGTAACATATTTTTCTTAAAGGCAAAAACAGAAAGAATTATGGCAATTATCGTATAGCTAATTACCCATAAAATATCCGGAATCATACTACTAAAATCACCTTGGATAGCAAGTCTTGCTGCATCAATAGCGTGGGAAAAGGGAAGTGCATAAGCAACTTTTTCTAGAAACCCACCAACCATTTTCAAATCCATCCAAGCTCCACTAAATAGTTGAGTCATGGTGATAAAAACAGAACCCACCCCTCCCATTTGTCCTTCTGTTAGTAGCGATCCAAATAAAATACCCATAGCAATGGAGAATATGGCAATGAGCAACAAAGGAATTAAGGTTACTAGTAAATTTATGGAAAGTGACAAGCCAGCAATCATTGCTACGATGGTAATTGCTAGTAGTTGTAATACTGTTACCAAAAAGAAAGGAAAGAAATAACCTAAAATGAAATCACTAGCTTTAATGGGTGCTGCAAACAAGCGATTTAAAAAGGAACTTTTCCTATCTCTTGTTAATAGCATCCCTAAAAACATCATAACAAAAGAAAAAGCAAAGACAATAATTCCAGGAGTTAATATTTCTACTTCAAACATAGGAATTCTATTCACTCCAGCATTACTATTAATAGTAATGAATAAAATCATCAATAGAATAGGAACTAGAATTGCTAATAGATAGGTAATGGGGTCTCGTAATAATTCTTTTAAATTACGAGAAGCAATATGGAAACTTTTCATGGTTATTCACCTCGATTAATCGCTAGATAAACATCATCTAAGCTTGCTTCTTTGTTGGTGATTCGATCAATGACAACATGATGATTCATGAATGTCGATAACAATTCATTGTAATCGAGATTATCCTGTTTGATGGTGATTTCATTCTCATTGATACTAACTTCTTGGTATTTTCCTCTTAGTTCTTGAAGTAATGCTTCATGAATTCCTTTCGCATTGATACATACTACTTTTTTAGAGAAATACTTTTCTTTTAATTCATGAGAAGTCCCAATGGCTACTAGTCTTCCTTGCTTCATAATCGCAATCGTATCGGCTAGATAATCGGCTTCTTCTAAATAATGAGTCGTAAGAAGAATTGTTGTTTGTTTTTTTAATTGAAGAATTTGATTCCAAAGTTCCCTTCTTGCTTCGGGATCTAATCCTAAAGTCGGTTCATCTAAAAAGAGGATCTTTGGATTAGAGATGAGTGCCATGGCAAGGCTAAGTTTACGCTGCATTCCTCCCGATAAGGTTTTGGCTCGATCGTTTGCTCTTTCTTCTAAAGAAAATCGCATCAATAGCTCATTGGCTTTTGCTTTGGCAACAATTTTATCACACCCATATAACTTAGCCATGAGATCCAAGTTTTCAAATAAAGTTAAATTTGGGGCAATGGCTGTCTCTTGAGGAGAAATATTAAATTGTCCTTTTAAATAGGTCATGTTACTTTTGATATCTTTTCCTAAAATTGTAACATTTCCTTTTGTTTGTTTTAATAAGCACGATAAAATTTTGATTAATGTTGTTTTACCAGCACCATTATGACCTAGTAAAGCAAAAATCTCTCCTTCTTTCATATCTAAAGATAGATTGTCAATCGCAAGAATGCGGGGATATTGTTTGGTAAGTTGTCTAATTTCTATGGCATTCATCGTTTCATCTCCCTTCGTAAGTATTTTATATATTTATTATACCATTTATGTTTTTCATGGTCAAGAATTATTTGTATTTTTTAATATTTTTTTGTATTTTTTTAAACTAAAATGAAAAGCATCATTAGTTCATCCCTTCTTTTCTTCTTTTATTACTTGAAGACTCGATTTTATATCGAGTTTTTTTATTTTTATTTGTTTACTATCCTTCATTTTAGTGAGAAAGCACCCTTATCACAACGAATAGGGGAAAGAAATAAGCGTTGACTTATTAGGTAAATTATTGTAAAATATAGCAATGAGCTTTTATAATTTATCAACGATATTGTTATAAAGCGAATACATACAAAGGAGCAAACTATGAATTTTATTGAGTTTTTGTTGAACTCTTTTAAAGCAATCACATGGCAACAAATTGTCATGATGGCTGTAGGAGTTCTTCTTATCTTTCTAGCAATTAAAAAGAAAATGGAACCATCGTTATTATTACCAATGGGATTTGGTGCCATCTTAGTGAATTTACCTTTTTCTGGAGTATTAAACCAGACATTAGGAAATAACATTGAAGCAGTTGGAGCTATCGAATGGTTATTCGAAGTTGGAATTGAAGCTTCTGAAATTTTCCCACTACTTCTATTCATTGGTATTGGGGCTATGATTGACTTTGGTCCATTACTATCCAATCCAAAGCTTATCTTCTTTGGGGCTGCTGCTCAATTTGGTATTTTCATTACCATTATTGTTGCTGGCTTCTTCTTTGATTTAAAAGATGCGGCTTCGATTGGAATCATTGGTGCTGCTGATGGACCAACATCCATTTTAGTCGCTCAAATCTTAGATAGTAATTATCTTCCAGCGATAATGGTTGCAGCATATTCTTATATGGCTTTAGTTCCTTCGATTCAACCATTTGCAATTAAATTGGTTACAACCAAGGAAGAACGAAAAATTAGAATGCCTTACAATCCAAAAAATGTTACTCAAACAGCAAAAATTATTTTCCCAATCGCGGTTACGATTGTTTCTGGATTAATCGCCCCTGCATCTTTAGCCTTAGTTGGTTTCTTAATGTTTGGAAATCTTCTAAAAGAATGTGGTGTATTAAGAAGCTTAAGCGAAACAGCTAGCAATACTCTTGTAAACTTAATCACTTTATTATTAGGTATTACTATTTCCTTCAAAATGACAGCAGATGCTTTCGTTACATGGCAGACATTAGTTGTTATGGGTCTTGGCTTGTTCGCCTTTGTGTTTGACACGATTGGTGGGGTACTATTTGCGAAGTTCTTGAACTTATTCTCTAAGAATAAGATCAATCCAATGATTGGAGCTGCTGGTATTTCTGCTTTCCCAATGTCAGCGAGAGTGGTTCAAAAAATGGGAATTGAAGCAGATCCAGAAAATCACTTATTAATGCATGCTGTTTCAGCAAACGTTGCAGGACAAATCGCTTCAGTATTGGCCGGTGGAATTATTCTTTCCATCGTACCATACTTATTATAATAGGAGGTCAACATGTTCTTACTAGATACTAAAAACTTAATCGATACTCTTAA
>CAYPLR010000054.1:0-5572 GCA_964411675.1 uncultured Bacteroidales bacterium | reverse complement strand
GTGTTGCAACAATAATTTGAGGACGCTTTTTCAATGCTACTATTTGGCGATCAATCGATTCTCCACCATAAATAGCGACTGCTTTCACATCTTTTAAATAGTAAGCAACGGTATTAATTTCTTTTGTTATTTGTACAGCAAGTTCTCTAGTTGGAGCAATAACAATTGTTTGTATTACTTCGGCAGCCACATCAATTTTGTTTAAAATAGGAAGGGCATAAGCTACCGTTTTGCCTGTTCCTGTAGGAGCTTGTGCAATAATATCTACTATTTCTAGAGCTGTGGGAATCACTTTCTCTTGAATCTCAGTCATTGCTTCAAACTTCATTTTTTCTATTCCCTTAATCAGTAAGGGGTTAATCATTAATTCTTCAAATTTTTTCATATTTCCTTTCATAAAAAATATCTCTTCTGATATAAGAGATATTTTTCTTTACCACTTATTATTTACCAGAAACAGGTAGACCTTTAAATTTCATCGAAGGGGCACCAACGCCTTGATATGATACATATAAATCGCTACCTAATGCTTCTATTTGACTCATCATTTTAAGGAAATTACCAGATACAACAATCAAATTAATTGGTCGTACAATCTTTCCATCCTTAATTAAATATCCTGATGACTGCGCACTAAAATCACCACTGATTGGATTTAATCCTGCATGTAAACCTGCCATATCAGTTATTAGTAATCCCTCTTCTGTGTTAGCAATCATTTCTTCTTTACTTACATTCCCTGGAGCAACATATAAATTGACACCAGCAACCGAAATAGCTCCAGCAGTCCCTGCTTTAAAACCATTTCCTGTCGATGTAGTTTTAAAATATTTTGCTGTTTTTAAATTATGTAACATTGTTTTAAAAACACCATTTTCAACAACCATTTTCTTGTAACAAACCACACCCTCATCATCAAAAGGTTGGCTGTTAATCGCATCTTTTAAGAATGGATCATCAACAATGGAAATACATTCATCCATTATTTTTTCTCCCTCTTTTCCAATTAAAGAAGTTAACTTTTTAATTGCTGCTTCCCCTGAAAACATAGAAGCAAACCCTTGTAATAAATCACACATTGTTTCGTTTTCTATTATAATTGGGTAAGTTTTAGACTCTACTGGAGAGGCATTCAACTTAGAAAGTGCTTTTTCAACCGCTTTTTTTGCAACCTTTTGTGGATCTAAGGAAGCATAATTTAAAGCAACATCAATTTCAAAGGCAGATTGGGTATCTTTTTCTTCTTTTGCAATTACCTGTAATATTAATACACCGTAATGGTAATTTTTCGCAATATCCAATCCATAAGAATTGATAATTCTAACACTAACTTTCTCTTCGTTGTAACGACAATATGGTAAAAAGGCAACTCTCTTATCCATATTACTTGCTATATATTCAACATCTTTAATTAACTTAATTTTGTCAGTCATAGTTGCTTTTGAAAAACCACCATCGACTGTTTCCCATGTAGGATATTCTTTACTACCTTTGAAAATTTCAAATTCCTCATCGGTAGTTAATGCACTAGCATTTTCGATTAATTTATCAATAATAAAATCGCTATCTTCTTCTTCATTTTCGAAGGTAACATAAGCCATTTTACCATTATATATTCCTCTTACGCTATAAACATTACTATTTTTAATTTCCGCTTTGTCTACTGCTCCTTTAAATAAAGAAACCATGGTTTCTTCACTAACAGTATTATATACTTCGACTGCACTTAGGCCTTTTGTAATTGCTTTTTGAATTAAAACTTCGAAATTCATTATTTAGACCCCCTTCCACCAACAGTTACATTTTGTACTCTAATTGTTGGTTGGCCAACATCTGTTGGAATTGAACCACTTGCCGATCCACACATACCATGACCAAAGGATAAATTATCCGCTATCATGTCAATGTTCATTAATACTTCAGCACCACTACCTACTAAGGCAGCACCTCGAACTGGCTTTGTTATTTTACCATTTTCGATTAAGTACCCTTCATTCACAGAGAAATTAAATTCTCCTGTTGATGGATTAACACTTCCTCCACCCATTTTTTTTGCGAATAAGCCATATTCTGTCTTCGCAATAATGTCTTCAAATGTATCTTTGCCTGGAGCAAAGAAAGTATTGGTCATTCGTGAAGTTGGAGAAAATTTATATGATTGACGACGACCACTTCCCGTTACTGGGTGATTCATCACCCGTGAGTTGCGATAGTCAACTAAATAGCTTTTTAAAATACCATTTTCTATTAAAACATTCTTTTGAGTTGGATGACCCTCGTCATCAACATTTAAAGAACCCCATTGATTGTCTCTTGTTCCATCGTCAATGGCTGTTACGATATCACTGGCAACTTTTTGACCTAATTTACCACAAAATACAGAGGATCCTTTGGCTACTGTTGTTGCTTCCAAAGCATGGACACAAGCTTCATGTAATAAGACACCGCCAAAAGCATTGTGAACTACAACAGTCATCTTACCACCAACCATTTCATCAGCATGAACCATCATAACTGCAGAATCGGTAATATTTTCGCCAAATTCTTTTAAATTAGCTTGATCTAATACTTCGTAGCCTTGATTTCCTCCCACTGAATCAGAAGAATTTTGCATATTCATACCACTACCAGCAACTACTGTTGCTCCTAAACGAATATGAGTACGGAAATCTTTCGTCATTTTTCCTAAGGTATTCGCTACTTGAATATTTTGTTCTTCATCGACTAAGTTACATATAATTTGGCTTACTTCAGTAGATTTTGCTTTTGCAGCTTCATATACTCGTAGCATATAATCTATTTTGTCTTTGTTTGTTAGAGAAGACGGTAAACGATGAGGTTTTGTAATGATAGGAGCATTTTCTTCTTGTAAAGCAAATTGAATATTCAATTTTTCTCCTTCAATACTACTTCTTAATTTGAACGCTAATTTTTCCAAACTTTTATAAGAAAAATCATTGGTATAACCATTTACTTCTTGGAATCCTTTTAAAATCCTTATCGCAACTCCATGAAGATGATTGGTATTTGCTTTTGTTATTTTTCCCATTGTCAATTCAATGTTATTTGTTATTGTATCTTCAATAAACATTTCAGCAAAATCGCCGCCTGTTGTTAGACATAATTCCAATATTTTTTGGCATGTTTCTTTTGATATCATAATTTCACGTCCTTTTCTCCTCTATTTTTTATCATTATTAAATAATTTTTCATATTCTTTGCAATCTTTTTATCATATTCTAATAATAAACTAACTGCTACTAATTGTGTTTGTTCCTCGAAGAAATCACAAATACGGAATAATTTCTCCCAAATATCCTCGATTTCTCCGTTCGCAAAGGTGTTATTAAACACTTCTTGCTCTTGTTTGTTCAAATAACGATTGAGATAGCGATAATACTTCCCAAAAGATATTTGCTTATGATATAGCAAACAGGTTTTCCATGCCAACATTTTCCAAAGCATTTCTTGAAGAATTCCTTCAAAATGCCTTTTTACATAAGTGATTTCTCCTCGACATAAACCTTTTGCTACATAAGGAACTACCCACCAAAACTCATTTGTACATTGAAAGAATTCTTCTTGATTAGGAAGATTCAATAAATATTCATCACAAGTAAAAATGTTTTTTAGTTCTGGGATTTTATTTTTATTTAGTAAAACAAGTTGTGGTTCTTTATTATGGATAAGCCATTCCATATTGGTAATATCAACCAATGTCAAATCAATTCTTGAACCATCTGTAAATTGCATTAATTTAGTAAACTTTTCGTTACTAGTAAAATCATAGCCCTCAAATACATCCGGAGTTTGAGAGATTAATATTTCTCCAAATTGATGAAACCAATTCGGATTTGTTGTATAATTACGGATTTCCCTTACGAGATAAACAATATCAAAATCAGAATACTGATCACAAAAGGCATTTTTATCTGCTCGTGAGCCATTCAAACATACTGCTAGTATATTTTCATCATCAACAGCAATTTGAATGATCTTCTCTAAGAGTTCATTCGCACCACACATTAGGCTTCTCCTTTTATTCTGTTAACCATTTTAAACTTAATTGTAATCGTCTAATCGATTCTACCTTGCCAAGAATATCCGCCATTTCCACCGATCCGCCAGGAGTAACATTGCTAGCCGTTAAAGCAATTCGTAAAACAGTATAAACCACTCCTGATTTCATGGCTAATTTTTCTGCTGTTTGAAGTATCACTTGATGAAGACTTTCTTCATTCCATAAATCAATTTTCTCTATGAAAGGATTGATTGTTTCAAGAACAACTTTTGCAATCTCACTATCTATTTTTAATTTTTTATTTTGGTAAAGTTCTTGATCAAACTTTTGAAAATTGACAATGAATTCTACTTTTTCTGGTATTTCACTGAAAATTTCGATTCTCGATTGTAATAGTTTACCAAATTTTTCATAATCATAAATACCTTTAATTGCCGATTGATCAAAGAATGGAGTGGCTAGTTTCATGAATTCAGGAAATGGTAACTCTTTAATATATTCTCCATTTAACCATTTCATTTTTGCTTCATCAAAAATACTTGATGATTTGGATAATCCTTTCACATCAAAGTGTTCAATTAATTCAGCCATGGTGAATTTCTCTTGAGTTCCCTTTGGACTCCATCCTAACAAAGCAATGTAGTTCACAATTGCTTCTGGTAAATATCCTTTTCGAATGAAATCATCAAAGTTTGCATCGCCATGACGTTTTGATAGTTTTCTTGTTTCATCTTTCATAATCGGAGTTAAGTGCATATACTTTGGAAGTTCCCAACCAAAAGATTGATATAGTAAATTATATTTTGGTGTACTACTTAAATACTCATTTCCACGAATGACATGGGTAATGGCCATTAAATGATCATCAACAACATTCGCGAAATTATAAGTTGGCATTCCGTCTGATTTAATTAACACTTGATCTTCTAATTCTTCATTTGGAACACTGATACGGCCAAAAACCATATCATCATATTCACTAAAACCAGTAGTTGGCATATTTTGTCTAATAACATATTTATCACCACGAGCTAATCGTTCAGTAATCTCTTCTTCTGATAATGATAAGCAGTGTTTGTCATAACGCTTAATTCCTGTTGCATCAGTTAAACCATCCAAGCGTTCTTTATCACAGAAACAATAATAAGCTGCTTTTTTCTGAACTAATTCTAATGCGTATTGTAAATAAATGGCACGGCGTTCGCTTTGTACATAAGGTCCATAGGCACCGCCCTCATTAGGCCCTTCATCAAATGTAATTCCTGATTGTTTTAACGTACTATAAATAACATCGACAGCACCCTCAACATATCGTTCTAGATCTGTATCCTCAATTCGCAAAATAAAAGAGCCATTGTTTTGACGGGCAAATAAAAAGCCATATAATGCTGAGCGAAGATTACCAACATGCATAAATCCTGTTGGGCTTGGGGCAAATCTTGTTCTTACTTTATTCATAATTCTTTCCTCATTGATTAATCATTTTTTCCTTTTTATATTATACCACAAATAAATCAATTTGTTAATTATTTTTAATAAAAACGTTTTTCT
>CAYPLR010000053.1:2961-6564 GCA_964411675.1 uncultured Bacteroidales bacterium | reverse complement strand
CATAAAATGATAACAACAACAATTTCGAATAAAAATATAGTAATAAAAAAATATTATTCTATTAAAATAATGGTGAATTTGAATTATTGCTCATAATGGTTTATAATAGATTAGGTGATATTATGAACTGGAAAAGATTACAAAAGAATAAAAACCTAACCACCATTTTATACTTAACGACAAGAATTTTAGTTTTTGCCATCTTAGCTTTTGCTATTGTCCAAATGGTGAAAGAGAATAACTATGAATACGATAGTCGTAATGCTTTTATTATTACTCAGTGCGTGATTCTACTAACCTATTCTTTTATTCCAATGGTTATCGAAAAACAATTCAAAGTTGAAATTCCAGAAGCAATGGAAGTTTTATTCATTTTCTTTGGAATTGGTTCTTTATTAATTGGAGAAATTATTGGTGTTTATCAGATGAATTCCTGGTGGGATGGAGTTATGCATTTTATGGGAGGAAGTTTAATTGCTATTTTTTCGTTTTCACTCATCAACTTGCTTCATCGAAGTACTACTTTTCATATTAACCTAAATCCTTTCTTTATTGTATTATTTGCTTTTTGTTGTTCTATGACACTAGCAGTCATTTGGGAAATGATTGAGTTTTCTATTGATAGTACTACTCTCAGCAATATGCAACGATATCGTGATTCGATTACAGGAGAGCCATTCATCGGTCAAGCTGCTCTAAACGATACCATGTATGATTTTATCTTAGGTAGTTTAGGAGCTTTTGTCGTTTGTACTTTAGAGTATTTTAAATTAAAATATAAACATAAATTTAGTATGATGATTGAACCCATTCATCCTAAAGAATAAAAACAGCTGATTTTTCAGCTGTTTTATTTTTCTATTCCTGCTTTTAACATGGCGAGATAGTTTTCACTTGGAATATAATCAGGAATACTATTTCCGCTTCCTAAAGCATAGCCCCCTTGTTTGGTTAGTGCTAACATGTTTTTACTTCTTTGATATACTTCCTCGCTACTTTTATGGGCTAAGAAATTCATATCGAGACCTCCAAGAATGGCAATTCTCTCTTTTAAATCTTGATATGCTTTTTCTACTGGATAAATATTATCTTCAAAAGAGTGTTTTCCGTCAAATTGGATGGTATCAACCATATCATCAATAATATCATGATAATATCCACAAGAATGAACGATAGCTAATTTTCCTTTATCGTGAGCTAATTTTACAAGTTTTTGATACCAAGGAAATACATATTTTCGTAAAACATGGGGTGGTAACATTGTTTGTGAATTGAATCCCCAATCATCATTACAAAGAATAGCTCCTACTTCATCATATTCTAAACATTTTTCAAAATACTCCATGGTAATCGAACCTATTTTTTCAAAAATATCAGCTAACAACTCTTCATCATCATAAAGCATGTAGCATAAATTTTCATATCCAACAATTCCGATGGCATTTTCTAAAATACCATCATAGCTATAAGGAGTAAATTTCATATTTCCTTCTAAGAATTTGCCTGCTTTTGTGATCAATGAAAAATCGCAATTGGTAACAGTAGGCCATTGGTAGTGAAGAAAGCTATCACGATCAATGATTGTTGAACCAGCATTTAATGACTTTGTTTGTGCCTGTTGGTGGGTATCTTGTTTACGAGGAAATTCTGCTCCTTTGATTAAGATAGGACAATGGTCATAACCAGCATTGGTAAAGGCTTTAATGCGAGTAATATTACGATCTAAATCGGTAGAAATATTATAGGTTTCTCCAACTAATAATTTTTCTTTTTCTTCCCCAAGGATAAATTCAAACATGACAGGGCGATCAGTTGGTTCGCGTTTTAAGACTTTCACTAAATAATTAAAATCTGGAATTCTCTTTGTTATTCTCATCGTTTTTTCCTTATTTTAATAAGATTTCTTTCGCTAATTCTGCTGCTGATGCCGCATCCATAGCATAACCATCTGCTCCTATTTCTTCAGCAAATTCCTTCGTTACTGGTGCTCCACCAACTAGTACTTTTACTTGTTTACGTAAGCCTGCTTCTATTAGTGCAACAATCACTTCTTTTTGTTTCATCATCGTGGTTGCTAATAAAGCAGATAAACATACTAACTCAGGTTGATACTCCTTAATTGCTTCCATAATCATGCTTGGTTTTACATCTACACCCAAATCAAAGCATTCAATCCCTTGACCTTCAAACATCATCTTTACTAGATTCTTACCAATATCGTGTAAGTCTCCTTCAACTGTGCATATAATAGCCTTTCCGATTGGTTTTACTCCACTTTTGATTAATACAGGGCGCAGGACTTCAAGTCCAGCATTCATTGCTCGAGCTGCGATTAATACTTCCGGAACAAACACTTCATTTTTTTTAAATTTGGCTCCAATGATCTGCATTCCTGCAATCATCCCTTCGTTTAAAATATCTTGAGGAGAATAATGCTCTTCCAAAGCTTGTTGTACTAAAGCTCTTACCTCTTTGGCTCTTCCTTGTTGTAAATACTGTGATATTTCTTGTAAGTTCATTCGTTCTTCCTTTCTACGAAGTGAAATGTATCTGTTCAATAAAATATTGATTAAATTTTGGTTCTTTATTTAAATCTACTACCGTGACTTCTGCAGCGATTTTATTACATGTTTCGATCAAGGATTGATTACATGCAACCGTTACACTCCCAAGGCCACTACTATTTCCCACAACAACAATCTTATCTTCCAATTCTTTGGGAAGTAAGCCTGCTGCCACAGCAGATTCTTTGTTCATATGAAATCCAAAACCACCAGCGATATAGACACGCTTTAGGGAGGATAGTGTGATTTTTGCTTTTTCTAATAAAACCATGATTCCTGAAATAATTGCACTTTTCGCAAGCTGAAATTCCCGGATATCTTTTTGAGTAATATATACCTTATCTGTTAGATAAAACTTATCTCCCATAATTTGACTTGTTAATTTACTTTCTTGATTTGCTCGTAGTAATCCAGTTTCATCAATCAACTGTTCTTTTCGTAAAATAGCAATGATATCGATTAATCCACTTCCACAAATTCCCTCAGGTGAATCCGAAACTGTTTCAATGGTCAGTGACTCTTCATAGGTAACCGCAGAGATTGCTCCACTCACGCCTCCTAAGCCTAGTTCAATGTTCGCTCCTTCAAAAGCAGGACCTGCTGCTGTTGAAGTTCCAAATAGTTTTTTATTCGCCTTTACAATCATTTCTCCATTCGTACCAAGGTCAATCAACAATACATTTCCCTTTTCTTGAAGAATATGAACGGCAAGACATCCCGCAACTATATCAGCACCAATAAAACTACTAATAGAAGGAAGTAGTATTACTTTCTCGGCTTTTATTCGAAGAGAGTCTCCAGGAAATTCTTTACTGGAAAGAAAGGTTGCTGTATAAGGACTTCTACCCATGGCAGTAGGATCTTCGTTCATCAAAATATGTAACATAATCGTATTCCCACTGATGATTAAGCATTGTGGTTTTTGATTAGGGAGTAAATTAGTGATGATTTCATTGATTGCTTGGATGATTAATTCATGAAGGATGGATAATTTTCCTAAAGAACAATGATTGATTCTAGAAATCACATCTGCTCCATA
>CAYPLR010000053.1:0-2861 GCA_964411675.1 uncultured Bacteroidales bacterium | reverse complement strand
CATTGGCCATTTCCCCCACAACTAGCATTCATCACATAGCCATGCTCTCGTAGGACTGTTAGAAGATTGCAATTTTGAGAAACATAAAATGTTTTTTCGCTTTCTTGATTTCTAATAGTTACTTTTTTCATCTATTTGTCCTCACAATATAAAATTGCAGCAAAATAAGTCACTGTGTTTTTTCCGTTATAGTAATTGATATTGGCTGTTTTCGCAAGAGCGACCACATCAATTCCTACCGCTTCTAAAGCAATTATTTTTTCTTGAGGATAGCGACAACCTGCGTCTGGATAGGTACATTGGGTGCATAGTTCACAACTTCCAACTCCTAACATCATCATTCCTTTTGCTGTTATTTGATATTTTTTATTCAATTGACGTAGATATTGGGTGAAATCATTTCGACCTAAGTTCATACTTTCTAAATCAAAAGAATCCTTTAGGTTGATTACTTTCGTCATAATCAATATATTTTCATATTGGGTATAGGTTGCTTTCAATTCTTCAAGACTTCCACAACCAGGCGGACATGCCCAAGTTTTACCCCAACAGCCACAATGATTTTGTTCACACGCCCTACGAACATGATCAGAAAATAGTATTTCTGATACCTTTATGGTGTTTACTTGGTGGCAATGTTGTTTAATATCATTGATCATTGTTAGTTCCATATCTTTTTCCCCAATCTATTGTATCATATTTCACCGATAAAACAAAGCATTAGTGGGGATTAAAAAAATCATCCTTTATGAAAGATGATTTTTTTCTTTTTTATCCATACAATTTATATAAAATACAAAGAACTAATCGTTCTGGTAAAAATCGTTTCAAAAACAATAAAAATTGATACGAAAAACCAACTACTACCTTTGTGCTTGGATTTTTCTTTTTCATTGTTCGATAAATTACTTTACTCACAGCAATTGGCATCACGCCATTTTTTTCGTCTTCTTCCATTTTGGTTATCGATTTGTAATAACGTGCTTTATATTCTGGATTAATATCCACTTCTTTTTCGCGGTTCTTGGTAAACGATGTTCTGGTATCACCAGGAAGAATGCAAGTAACCTTTACCCCTGAAGGCTTTAATTCTAAAGCAAGTCCTTCTGAATACGCGATAACGGCACTTTTTGTAACCGAATAAAAGGTTTGAAAGGGAATGGTCAATTCACCAGCGACACTACCTATATTGATAATTCTTCCCCGAGAAATTTTTAAATAAGGGATTGCAATCTTGCAAACATTAAAGACACCCATCATGTTCACATTGATGATTTGTTGGATTGATTCCATTTTGGTATTTTCTATGGGTCCACTGATACCAATTCCTGCGTTGTTAATCACCACATCTATTTTTCCAGTTTCTCCGATGATTTTGATAAAGGATTCTCTTACTTGTTCAATTCTTGTTACATCACATTCAAGATAATGAATCCCAAAGGTGTCTTTTTTTGTTCTCGATAAAGAATAAATAATGTCTCCCATACAAGATAAATATCTTGCAGTCGTTTCACCAATTCCACTACTTCCTCCAGTAATGACAACCACTCTCTTCATTCTAAATGATCTCCAATATCTCTAATACTTCTTTAATTTTTAATGCAGCATAATCCATTTGTTCTTTGGTATGGGTTGCTGTGTAACTGGTACGTAACATACTTCCTCCTACTGGTACAGCGGGAGAAATCACGGGATTGACATAAACTCCTCTTTCCATTAACATTTTACATGCTTGGAATGTTTTTATATCATCATAAGTAAAAATAGGAATGATAGGAGTTGTGCAATCTACGATCTTTACTCCATATTCTTTTAATTTCTTACGCATATAATTACTAATTTCCGTTAAATTCTTAACACGTTCTGGTTCTTGTTCTAGTATTTTTAAAGCTGTTAAAGCACAAGCAGCACTTGCTGGTGTAATTGACGCACTAAAGATAAATGGACGAGAATGATGTTTCACATATTCAACAACCTCTTGTTTTGCAACCATGTAGCCACCTAAACTAGCTAGAGTTTTTGAGAATGTTCCCATAATAATATCGACTTCATCTTCTAAGCCATAATATTCTGCTGTTCCACGACCGGTTTCTCCTAAAACACCAAATCCATGAGCATCATCAACCATAACACGAGCACCATACTTGCGAGCTAAAGCGCAAATTTCTGGTAGCTTTGCAATATCTCCACTCATCGAAAAAACACCATCTGTAACAATCAGCATTCCTTTTTCTGGTTCAACATTGGCAAGAATTTGTTCTAATTCAGCCATATCGTTATGATTATATCGTAATAACTTCGCATAACTCAATCTACAAGCATCATAAATACTGGCATGATTTTCTTTATCCCCAATAATGACATCATTGCGGCCACAAATAGCGCTAATGATTCCTAAATTACTTTGAAAACCTGTACTAAAAGTCAAAGCTGCTTCCTTATGAAGGAATTTTGCCAATGCTTTTTCTAATTGGACATGAATATCCAACGTACCATTTAAAAAACGTGATCCTGAACAACCACTACCATATTTTTTAATCGCTTCCATACCTGCTTCTTTTACTCGTTCATCACTCGTTAATCCCAAGTAATTATTAGAACCAATCATCACTACTTTTTTATTATTTATCATAACTTCTGTATTTTGTCCGCTACAAAGTACATAAAAATAGGGGTAAATTCCCTGTTTCTTTACTTCTTCAATCGCTTTGTTCTCTGAACATTTTGCAAATAAATCCATTATCTTCTCCTTATTTTGCTTATTTTAATTGAAAAATAGTTTTATCTTTTATTCAATTACCACGAATTATACTTTAATTATTGTTAAAAGTCAATTACAGGAGATTAAAAAACAGATTTAT
>CAYPLR010000052.1:0-6802 GCA_964411675.1 uncultured Bacteroidales bacterium | reverse complement strand
ATTTTTATAATTACAATTCTAATGGTTCTTATATAGATAAACTCCCTTCTAGAAATTTTTATTCTTTTTTTGTTTTATATAGAGAGATTAATAAATACTATTTAGGATTATTATTGATTGACTTTTTAGTGATAAAGAAGTATAATATACAGTAGTGTTTATGAATAATGCTTGTTAATTAATAATTTTAAGGATTTATTAAGGTTATAATATTAAACTAACCTAGTAAAAAACAAAAAAGAAAAAGGAATGCTATTATGAAAAAATATTTAATGCTCTTAGTTATACTATCAATCGCTTTTATAGGGATGGGTTGTAAAGATGAAACAGATAACTTGTATAAAGATGGAAAAATATTTGAATGTGAATCATATTATAAAACTGTAGGTACTACTCGTTTCGACATTCTTGAAATGACAACTGATACCTTAGGTAATCCAAACAGTGGTTTTAAATATTATCGTTTAGTTTTCTTTGCTGATCGTACTTTTACCTTTGTTTCTTATCCTTATTCTTTAGGTAAAGAAGAAGTATATTATGGTACTTGGTCACAAAAAGATGAAACTCGAGAAGTATTAAGAATTGATGAAGAGGGCAAAGCAGTAAAAGACGGCGATGGCAATAATATCTATGATGAAGTTACAGAAAGTGTTATTACATTATCTTATAATAATCCTCTTATTTCTCAAGAAAACATTTTTGGTTATGAAAAGTATGTTGTCTCTCTTGATCAATTAACCCTAACAAGAAATCAAAAGCAATATGCTGGTGATTATCAAGCAACTGTTGATCAAGTATGGAAAAGAATTGATATAAAAGATATTAAATAAACAAAAGAGGGAATGATTCCCCTCTTTTTTTATTCCTGTTTTTCTTCATCTAACTTATGTAAAAAGTTGGATATTTTTTTATATACTAAAAATGTGATTGTTGAAACGATAAAAGCAATTAAAGCATTAAAAGGTATAACTGCATATAAGATATATTTCATCATATAATTGTCTGCATTGATATCTTTGATGACAACTCGACAAAGTTGTAAGAATCCTTCCAAGTCTCCATTAAAGAATAATTTCAAATAAGCTGGAACCAGAATGAAATAATTCGCTAACACACCCGTAATAATCCAAGTCAAACTTCCCCACAGTAAAGCAATGAAACCGCCTTTTTTACTTTTGTATTTTTGATAGACCAATGAAGTAACTAATACAGTATCTCCTCCTATCAATAAATCAGCAAAGTCACCAACATATGCTGTTTTTGAAAAAGGTAGGGACATCAAAAACTTAACAAAAACAATTAAAACTCCTCCAATAGGTCCCATTGTAAAACCACCAATAATGGCAGGTAAGATTGAAAATTGAATTTCCAAGAACGATGGAAACATTGGCAAAGGAAATTTAATAAAATATAATACCGTTGATAATCCGGCAAAAATACCGATTTTAGTAATTGCTAGTACTTTTTTTCGGTTCATATAGCATCCTTTCAAAAAAAGAACTCCGATAATCATATCGGAGCATAAAAAAGACCTTTTGTCTTCTTTCATCTAGACTATACTATCGGTATTGGAATTTCACCAATTCATGTCTTATGACTCGCGGACTTTACCGCCGGTCGGGAATTACACCCTGCCCTGAAGATTATTTAAATAATGGTTTCATTAAATTGTTTACATTACTAAATATTTCATTGATAAATCGTGTTACTGTATATTCAGGATATGGAACTCTAATAGTGACATCTCCCCTACCAATATTATAGGTATAAACCAAAACTGCACGTTCATCATACTCTGCAACTTGGATAGTGTTCCCTTCAGGTCGATATTTTCCTGCCCCTACTTCTAAATATACATCACTAATTGTACTATTAGGATCATTAAATGTCAAGGTATATACATTATTGTTGAAGGAACACGCTTCAAGAATAGGGACACTTTTGAGCGTTCCCATTACTCCCTTGGCATCTGTTGCCCACCTATTTCCAACACTATCTTGGACGAAAATTTGATAATTATATTCACGGCCTTGACGTAGTCCTGTAACTGTATATTTTCCATCTTCCATGATGTATTCTTTACTATTACATACTAAAACAATATCAGCAACTTCTTTACCATAGGTATTTCCTAAGGTAGCACTAAAAGAAATAGTATTCTCGGTTATTTCAGTTTCTACGCTTACTTCTGGATTTTTTCTTTCAACAAACAACAAAGCACTAAAAACACTTCTAGCAGAACCGTCTGCTGGTTTGTTCTTGACAACAAGTTGTCCATCTGCATTGCGAATCATCGCTGTAGCCGATCCTCCGCCATCCATTTGATAGGCTTCCACTAAACCATAATATTTCAATACTGCATTTGTCTCATCTGTAGATGTTCCATAAGAACCTGAATTAGCAAATACTCCATCAATAATAATCAAACTAATATCCCCATTAGACTTGCGTCCAAATAGCGAACGAGGATATTGTTTCGTATTATAGGCTGCTGTTGTATCTCCGTCTATAACATCTTTTCCATCCATTCGTTGAATCGTATGAAATCCTATCGCTGATTCAACATTAGATAAAACTCCTTCATATTTATATTGAACAACTACTTTTTTTCCAACGGCTAAAGCAGCTTGCACTTCAGTGTTACGGGTATCAATCGCAAATTGCCCTTTACCAATAGTCGCTGCAGTTGCTTGGCTGGTAATGATTCCTTTTCCAAAAAATGCATCAGCAGCATTATCCCCTTTATAGCGATAAGTAACAGAGTTAGAAGGATAGGCTCTTTCAGCATCCTCAATTACAAAAAGATTACCATTAATATCCATGGTTGGGAAAACTTGCGAGCTCGTTTCATCTTTTTGATAATACGAAGAATAGATGGTTGTTTCACTATCTTTTGGAACAGTATTATAATTGTCCACTTTATATTCATGGGTTTTATTACCCTCTTCGTCGTAAATTGATAAGAATAGACCGGCAAACTTAATTGAACCAGTATTATTTGCTTTAGCTTTTCCATTAAAAATAGGATCTTTAGAACCATCTTGTAAGAAACCAGCTACATCAGAACTACCATTCGCAAGAGGGCCGATTGCAAACCATCCTTCTCCATCACAAATCATTGGATAATAAGGTTGTGGATAATAGTAATCTGTTCCACTAGCTCCTAGATTTTCTCCGAATCCCGTTGCATATTGGTCAGCATTGATTCCTCCAACTACCACCCAATCAGGATGATTCTTTTCATAATCTTGTGCAATACCAATAATTGTTCTTCTAGTAAAATCTGTTTGCTCTCCAATTGCCTAAGTGACAACCTTGCTATCTGCTGTTTGTTTTTGTGTTAGCACATTTACTTGTTGCGAATATAAAGCTCCACTTTTCATGGTATTTCCTAAATCTAAAAAATGAGTTGTGTTGGTACCTACTTGATTAAATTCAACTCTTGTAGTCATTTCATAACTACTAAGATTGTTGTCGCTATAAATGATAGCAGCTTTTACTATTGTTTGTATCGAAGCAAAAACTACAATTAATAGAATAAAAATACTGAAACTAAGAACTCTTTTTTTCATTTCTTCTCCTACTTTGCAAATAAAACTCTTTCACTCTTAAACATTCTTAGCAATATAAATATTGTTACTGTAATGTATACAATTGAAGATCCTATGACAAGTATAATCGGTAGTAATTCCGCTTCAAAAGCAAAAATCGCTTTTAACCCCAATGTACAATTATAGATTGGCACTAAATACATATATATACTGGTATCTTGTACTTCATTAAACATCGAGAATGTTGAAGAAAAAATAGCGACGATATAGACCGGCATTGCATACATCGATGCTTCTTTTGTTGATTTACCGATTGTTGAAGCTAATAACATTAGGCTTGCTGAAAACAAAGCTACTACAATTAAAATTCCAAATAACATTAGATAATCACTAATATTGTAAGATACAGTTCCCCCCACATCAAACATTGATTTTGCAAATGGAAGAGAAGCCAAAACACCAACAAAAGAAGATAACGCAGCTAAAATAGCAATGAGTGCTGTTGAAATGATTTTACCTAAAATAATTTCGTTCTTTTTAATCGGTGTCATTAATAAAGTAGCTAAAGTTCCTCTTTCTTTTTCACCTGCAATTGCATCAGTACCAATACTCATGCCTCCTGCGAAAATGAACATCATAATAAACATTGGTAAAAGCATCGCCAGTACTGAACCGGTCGCTTTTTTTTCATCATATACTTGTTCATTTGAATGATCAATAATATCTGTATTGATTCCCATCACTTGCAAGAACGCTTCTTTTTGAGCGTTTAATGTGGCTTCAACAATAGAGTATCCTACAGATGATCGATTATCAGAAGGATTATATACCACTTGAACTTTTGGTTTTTCTTTGTTCAATGTCTTTTGATCAAAATCAAGATCAAAAATGACTAAAACATCATTATTGCTATTATAGATTTCTGCTGTGATATCTTCAACGTTTTCTTCATCAACAGGTCTAACTTCGATGTTTTCTACACTATTCAATATTGCTTGATAGGATTCAGGCATATTGACTACATTAATAATTGTTTGATGTTCTTCAATTGTGTTTGATTGTTCAGCAAATGACTGTCCCATGATTGCATATATGAAGAAAATCAATAATCCTGGTAACGCCAATGTTGAGAAAATCATTCGTGGGAATTTGAAAATCTTATCTAATTCTTTTTTAATAATTCCATATGCATTTTTCATTATTTATCACCCATTTCTTTACTATAGATATCAAAGAAAACATCTTCGATATCCTTATTTGGTGACATATTACATACATTTTCAACCGTGTCGCAAAGAACTAAACGCCCTTCAATTATAATACCGACACGATCGCATATTTTTTGAACTAATCCCATAATATGAGTAGAAATAATCACTGTTTTCCCTTTATTACGTAATTCTTTAAGATAATCAGTTACTGTCCTTGCTACGATAACATCAAGCCCATTGGTTGGCTCATCGAAAATAATAATTTCTGGATCATGAACCAAAGACATCACGATGGAAACTTTTTGTTTCATACCTGTTGATAATTCACCTATTTTTACTTCAGCAAACTGATTAATACCAAACTTTTCAAACAATTCCTTTTTTCTTCTTTCAATCGTTTCTGCATCCAAGTTATGAAAATACGAAAAATAATTAAATAGATAATTGGGAGTAAATTGTTCATCCAATTTTAATTCATTCGTTAGAAATGCTATTTTCTTCTTAATAGACACTTCTTCTTTCACATCAATTCCTTTTACTGTGATGTTCCCTTTATCTGGTTTGATTAAGGTTGCTACACAACGTAGTGTTGTTGTTTTTCCTGCTCCATTAGGGCCTAGCAAACCAAATATTTCTCCTCCATTGGTATAAAAACTAATATCATTAACAGCAACTTTTAAATTACTTGTTGTTTTATCTAAACGCATTTGTTTTTTTGATAATTTAAATGTTTTTGTTAAGTTTTCAATAATTAAGGTTTTTTCCATTCTCGTTCTCTCCAATTATTTTTATTATACTCTTATCAAAATAATTATTCAATTGTTTTTTTGACTTTATCATAATAAATTGCAAAGTATCCTTTCATAATCTTAAATTGCTTTTTAGTAAATAAAATGATAAAATAAAAATGGTTTTTATTTTGTGGTGAATGAAGATGTCAAAAGTAGCACTCCTAAAATGTGAAGAGTATCAATTAGAATTAATAAAAAACAAACTATTAGAAGGCCTTTCATTCTTTGGTGGACTAAAATCTTTTATCAAGAAAGATGATAGAGTTTTCATCAAATTAAACTGTGTAGGCCCTTTTGAAGCTGAAAAAGCAATCACCACTCATCCGATTTTTGTGAAAGCTGTGATTCAATTAGTGAAGGAAATCACAACCAATATCATTATTGGTGACAATCCAGCAACAAAAGATCTATTATTTACCCTTAAAAAAAATGGGCTTTATGATGTGATTGTTGAAGAAAACTTAGAAATTATAAATGGAAGAGAATTCACCACCATCACGAATAGTAAGTGCCATGTTTATAGTGATTTTCAAGTATCCAAAGCTATGGTTGATGTGGATGTCATGATTAACCTTCCTAAATTAAAAACGCATAGCCTTGCTTATATGACAGGAGCCCAGAAAAATCTCTTTGGTTTCATTTTTGGATTAAACAAAGCTGGTTGGCATGTAAAAGCAAGCAATCCATTAGAATTTGGTGAAGCTATTAATGACCTATATGGAGCAATTCTAAATACATACAAAGATAAAAAAATTCTAAATATTATGGATGGCATTGTTGGACTTGAAGGTGAAGGTCCCTCAAGTGGAGGACTACCGAAGCAAGCCAGTGCAATTTTAATTTCCCCTGATGGAATCAGCCTTGATCGAGTAGCTGTTGAAGTTGTTCATTTAGATGTCAATAAATTATTTATAAACAATATTGGTGGAACTAGAGGTTACGGAGAAAACAATCTTGAAAAAATAACGATTTTTGGAAATCAACTCTCTGATTTTCAAAGCGTTCACTTTTTACCACCCAAAGATTCCTTAGGAAATCTTGGTTTAAAAATGTTAAGACTTAAAATGGTTCGTAATCTTTTACTTGAACATCCAGTTATAAAACATAGTGAATGTATCAAATGTGGAGAATGTGCCAAAATATGTCCTCCAAAAACAATGACAATCAAACCAGGACAATTTCCAAAATTAGATAAATCACATTGCATCAGATGTTGGTGCTGTAGTGAAGTTTGCCCACAAAATGCAAT
>CAYPLR010000051.1:0-7551 GCA_964411675.1 uncultured Bacteroidales bacterium | reverse complement strand
GAGATATGAAATTAAAAGATTTATCAACAAAATACGATTTTAAAACAGTAGAATCGGGGAAGTATGCAAAGTGGATCGAGGAAGGTTACTTTACAGCAGGTGATATTAACAAGAAACCGTATACCATTGTGATTCCTCCACCCAATATTACCGGAAAACTGCATTTAGGTCATGCATTGGATACGACGCAACAAGATATCATCATTCGTCGGAAACGGATGCAAGGGTTTGATGCGCTTTATTTACCAGGAATGGATCACGCTTCCATTGCCACGCAAGCCAAAGTTGAAGCGCGATTACGGGAAAAAGGAATTTCGCGGTATGATATCGGGCGTGAAAAGTTTTTAGAGATTTCTTGGCAATGGAAGGAAGAATACGCAAGCATTATTCGCAAGCAATGGGAAGCCATTGGTTTAAGCCTAGACTACACAAGGGAACGGTTTACCTTAGACGAAGGTTTAAATCAAGCGGTTAACGAAGTATTTGTTAGAATGTATTTTGATGGCATCATCTATCGTGGTGAGAAAATCATTAACTGGGATATTCAAAGTAAAACAGCCTTATCGAATATTGAAGTAGAATATAAAAATGTTGAAGGAGCCTTCTATCATATCATTTATCCATTTGTTGAGGGAGAGGGGGGCTTAGAAATCGCTACGACTCGCCCGGAAACGATGTTTGGCGATACGGCCTTAATGGTTCATCCAAAGGATGAACGTTATCTTAAGTACATTGGCAAAGATGTTTATATTCCTGGAACGACAACTAAGATACCAGTTATTAGCGATGAATATGTTGATATGAGTTTTGGAACTGGTGTTGTTAAGGTAACACCAGCGCATGATCCTAACGATTTTGAAGTAGGACTTCGTCACCATTTAGAGCGTCCACTATGTATGGAAGAAGATGGTACGATGAGTGCCATCGCGGGAAAATACCAAGGAATGGAACGCTTTAGCTGTCGTAAGGCGGTTGTTGAAGAGTTAAAAGAATTGGGTTTGTGTGTAAAAATTAAAAAAATGACCCATGCGGTTGGTCATAGTGAACGTACGGGTGTCATTGTGGAGCCGAGATTATCAAAACAATGGTTTGTTGCGATGGATAGTTTGGCTAAGAATTTGCTTGCAATGCAAGCCAATCCCGAAACAAAGATTACCTTTGTACCGGCTCGCTTTGAAAAGACATTTGCTAATTGGTTAAATCACATCCAAGATTGGTGTATTTCTCGTCAATTATGGTGGGGACACCGAATCCCTGCTTGGTATAAAGAGGACCAAGTTTATGTTGGTATCACTGCTCCGAAAGGAGAAGGATGGGTTCAGGATGAAGATGCCTTGGATACTTGGTTTTCCAGTGGATTATGGCCGTTTTCAACTCTTGGTTGGCCAAATGATACCTTTGATTTTAATCGATACTTTCCTACTGATACCTTAGTGACAGGCTATGATATTATCTTTTTCTGGGTAGCGAGAATGGCATTTCAATCTCAGTATTTACTAGGACAACGACCATTTAAAAAAGTATTAATTCATGGTATCATTCGCGATGAAATCGGTCGTAAGATTAGTAAATCACTCGGCAATGGTGTTGACATGTTAGAAGCTATCGAGAAGTATGGAGCGGATAGCTTACGTTACTTTATTACAACGTCTTCAGCTCCAGGTTTAGACTTCCGTTATTCGGAAGAAAAAATCGAAGCAGCTTGGAACTTTATCAATAAAATATGGAACATTTCTCGTTTTATTGGCTTAAACTTTGATAGTAACAACTATCAAAAAGAACCAATCCAACCAGAACTTCTAAATACAGCTGATAAATGGATTTTAAGTCGCTTAAATAAAACGATTAAAGCCGCAGATGAAAGCTATGAACGATTTGATTTTGGTGAAGCAGCCAAAGCAATCTACAAATTCACTTGGAGTGATTTTGCTAGTTGGTATTTGGAAATGACAAAAGTCACATTCCAAACCGGAACAGCAGCAGAAAAAATCAACACTTGTGCTGTTTTAGCGTATGGCCTAACAGCAATCCTAAAGCTATTACATCCATTTATGCCATTTGTTACCGAAGAAATTTACCAAAAATATCATGAGGGTAGTATTACGATTAGCCCTTGGCCACTAGTAAATAAAGAATATAACTACCGAGATGCTAACAATATTGAAGTTATTTATGATATCATAGCAGCAGTAAGAGCAATTAGAACGAGTAAAAATGTCGCGAATAGTAAAAAAATTGAATTATTACTAGAAACACATGATCAAAAACTAGCAAATTTCATCAAGAAGAATATCAACTATTTAAATAAATTTACCAATTATTCTTCATTAACCATTGAAGCCAAAGAACTAGATAAGAAACTAGCAATCGTTAGTGTATTATCCAAGGTAACGGTAATTGTTCCACTAAAAGCATTGGTGAATGTAGAAGAAGAAAGACAAAAACTAACGATAGAGAAAGAAAAAGTATTGCTAGAAATCAAACGCGCCGAACAAATGTTAGGCAATCCTGGTTTTGCTTTAAAAGCTCCACAAGAAAAAGTAGTAGCAGAACAAACAAAACTTGTTAATTATAAACAACAATTATTAGAATTAGAAAAACTATTACAAGAATTAGCGTAGAAAGGCTGAAAAGAGTTGATATTGTGTTTAGTGATGTTAAAGAATTAATATCATGGATTGAATCGCAGAAAAGAATTGTTCCAAAGACTTCCTTACAAAAAATGTTTTCGTTATGTGAAGTCTTTGGTTCACCCCAAAATAAAATAAAATACGTTCATGTTGGGGGAACAAATGGAAAAGGCTCTACCGTTTCTTTTATTAAAACGGTACTGATGCAAGCAGGCTACAATGTTGGAACCTATGTTTCTCCTTATGTAATCTCCTTCAATGAACGAATTGAATACAATGATCACTATATTGCTGATGAAGAGGTGTTACGAATTGGTAATTACATCATCTCCGAATATGATGAAATCGAACGAAGAGGAATTGTTCATCCTACCTTCTTTGAATTCATCACCTTAATGGCATTTATTTATTTCAGCGAATTAGAAAATTTAGATATTGTGATATTAGAAGTTGGGTTAGGGGGACTATTAGATAGTACGAATGTGGTGACTCCTTTGGTATCGGTTATTACCAATGTGGCGTTTGACCATATGAAAGTCTTAGGAAATACCTTAGAAGAGATTGCTACCAATAAACTGGGAATTGTAAAACCCAATATTCCTTTGATTACCTTAGAAAATGAGAAGTTAAATGCTATTTTTCAAGCAAGATGTAGAGAAACAAATTCCAAACTTATCTTAGTGAAGAAAAAAGATATCAAACATATTCAAATATCAAAGACAGAAACCATCTTTGATTATAAAGAATATCAAGGGCTTAAAACCAATAAACTAGGATATTACCAAACCGAAAATGCTTCACTATCCTTAGAAGTTTTGGATTACTTACGTTCTTGTTGTAATTTTAAGATATCCAATGAAGATATTTATCAAGGTTTTCAAAATGTCTATTGGCCTGGAAGATTACAAGTATTATCTCAGGCTCCCTATATTATTATTGATGGAGCTCATAATATTGATGGAATTACGCGTTTAGCAGAATTTCTAACAACAATCAAAGAGAACAAGAAGATGACGATCATCTTTGCTGTTTCGAAAGACAAAGCAAAAGACGAGATGATTTCTATTTTAGATCATTTAGCAGATGAGATTATCTTTACAATGTTTCACTATAAACGTAGTGATACTCCTGATTACTTATTTAGTATCTCTTCGAATCCAAACAAAAAACTTTCATTTGATTTAGATGAATTATTAGCAGAAGCATTTAATAAGCCAAAAGATGAAATTATTGTCTTTTGTGGATCCTTATACTTTGTTAGTGAGATTTTAAATACAATTAATAAAAAAATTGAGTAAAAATATTGAATTTTTAAATTGAATAAAGTGAAATAATAAAAAGCATATGTTAATAATCATGAGAAAGAAATCCATTTTTATTGACTTGTGCTTTTTTTTAATATATAATGGTATCATATGATACCGATGGGAGGGATGGTATGGCTAGTATCTCACAAATACAAGATTTCTTAAATGAAATAAGGAAGGCAGATTCAATTGCTATCGTCCCAAGAGAAAAGAATAAGAAAACTAGGTATAAAATAGGATTATCTACTTATGATCAAATCGATATCATTAAAAATCTAAAAGTAAAAGATTACTATAAAGGACCCGAGCCAGATAAAAATCCAACAAAAGATGGAAATGTGTGGATGTTTAAGTCCGATTATTGTGAACATGTGTTGTATATAAAGTTAAAAATAAAAAAATGTGAAGATGGAAAAACAAGAGTAGTTTGTATCAGTTGTCATTTAGATAATATGGAATAGTTTTAAAATAGGAGGCAGAAATGATAAAATTTTGTGGAAATTGTGAAAAAATGTGTGAAGTTGTAAAAAGTAAAGAAGTTAGAGAATATGAAATAAAGAAAACAAAAGTTAGTGCTGAAATCACTATTTTAACATGTAAAAATTGTGGAGAAGAAGTGTTTGATAAAGATGTAGAAATAGCAAATGATATTCTTTTGTTTGATGATTACAAGAGAAAGAATAGTTTGTTAACAGCGAATGAAATTGCTAAAATAAGAGAAAAGTATAAAATTTCTCAAGCAACATTATCAAAAATATTGGGGTTCGGAATAAAAACAATTACAAGATATGAGAATGGTACCATACAAGATAATACACATGACAATTTATTGAGACTCATTAATAAAGAAGAAAACTTTTTTGAATTATGGTATTTAAATAAAGATAGGTTAAGTGATTCAGAAAACGCTAAAATTGAAAAAACACTAAAAAAAGAAGTATTAAAAACTGAGTATGAGTATCAAGAACCTTGAAGTAAGCTTTATAATACAAAAATTGGCAGAAAAGGAGAATTGATTTATGGTGAGTGCTAGTGAAATGAGACTTATTGAGTATAAAGTAATAAAAATTAATTTCGAATTAAATGAGAAATTTATATTTAAAAGAGAAAAAATTACTATAGAACCATTTTTTAATCGAGATATATCTAAGATAGATGATATACATTATAAAATACAATTGGGAGTAAAGATTTCATCTGAACTAAATAAGAGTTTAGTACCATTTAATACCGAGATAATTATTTCATCAATCTTTGAACTAGTTGATTGGGAGGATTCGACAAGAAATGTAATGGCCATTGATAATGCTACAGCTATTATGTTTCCATATTTAAGAAACCTATTATCAACGATAACTATGAATGGAAATATACCTCCATACATACTTCCAATTGTAAACGTTTCTAAGCTTTTTTCAAAATAGCGTTAAAATGTTTTTGTAATAATTTGAAAAGATAGTATAATTAGATAAAGAGTATTTTTTTACTAATTAAAATTTTATTATAAAAAACAAGGATAAATGATGAAGGTTAACAATGCAGTTTTAATAAAAGAAAATCGTAAACTGAAAAAAATTCTTAAGATTGGTAAAATCTTAAGGACTTTTTTGCTGATTGGAACTGTTTTTGTGATAATCATGCCTTTTGTTAAGATATTGGTGGATGCGTTAAAGTCATCTTCTGATTATAGTAATCCTTTGGTGTACTGGATTCCTGAAGATTTTACGTTTCGAAGAGTACGATCAATTTATCATCAGTTGTTAAGAGAGAATGCATATTACAATAGTTTTTTATTGAGTATGATGACCTCTTTTATTCAAGTCATCATGTGTGCTATTTATGGATATGCTTTTTCAAAGTTGAAATTTAAAGGGAGTAGTTTACTATTTTGGGTGGTGATGTTTAGTTTAGTGGTTCCTAGAGAAACACTAAAAGTATCGAGTACGTTGTTTTTCACCTTCTATCCCTTCTTTGGCATGAATGTAACAAATAGTCTATTTAGTATCTATCTTAAGACTCTATTAGGAATGGGAATCTATTCACCTATTTTTATCTATGTCTTTCGTCAATATTTTAAAGGGATTCCAACTGAACTTGAAGAACAAGCACAGCTTGATGGGGCAGGAGTCATGCAAACATTTTGGAGAGTTATGTTACCAAATGTAAAGGGAGCTGTTATGACGGTAGGAATCTTTACGTTTGTGTTAACGTATAATGATTCATATTACCCCATGATGTTTAATTTCGACATGCAGAATTTTGAACTCCTTTCAACAAAACTAGCAACAGGAAGGTATTCTAATGTCAATGTAGTTGCTTTATTAATTATTATCCCTTTACTGGTATTATATATTATTACCCAAAATATCTTTATTAGGGGAATAGAAAATACAGTCAGCAACAATCAGTATTAAGAGATTTCTTAATACTTTTTTATATTATTCGGAAAAATAACAAAAGGTGTTGATTTTGTCATATTATCGTTGTATAATAAGATTGTTAAGAAAACGAACAATGGATGGTGAGCAGTTTGAGCGAAAATCTATTTTTTAAACCAACAGTTTTATATAAAGAATATATGATTCTCGATATGATTGAAAAGAATACCAATATTACCCAAAGAGAAATGAGTAAAACAATTGGAATTGCTGTTTCCATGGTCAATGATTACCTAGATGAATATGAGAAAAAAGGGTTTATCAAACGAAAGTACCTTTCAACAAAGAATGTTGAATATATTATCACAAAAAAAGGGATTGAAAGAAGAAAAGTTTTAAATATTTGGTATTTAAAATCGACTCATTTTGTTTATCAATCAGCAAAAGATGATATCTTTAATTTTTTAAATCAAATTATCAGACGAGGGTTTAAAAAACTATTATTATATGGAGCAGGAGAAGTAGCAGAGATCATCCTTCAAGTAATGAATGATGATAATAGCATTCCACTTGATATTGTTGCTGTTGTTGATGATGATCCTGAAAAACAACAAAAAACATTTGTGAACTTACCAGTCATTAGTATCAATGAGATTAATAAATATCCTCATGATAGCATTTTAATATCTAGCTATACGCATCATGAGGTAATCTATAATAAATTAATATCTATAAACTATCCCAAAGAAAATATTATTCAATTCTTTGATTAAACAATTAGGAGTATAAATTATAACAGAGGATTTCTTATGAAGAAAAAACCAATCTATTCATTCTTTAAGCGTTTGTTTGATATTTTTTGCTCATTATTAGCGATTATTGTTTTAGGATTACCAATGATTATCGTTTCATTGGCTATCAAAATAGATTCGCAAGGACCAATCTTGTTTAGACAAACAAGAATTGGACAAAATAAAAAGTTATTTCAGATTTGGAAGTTTAGATCGATGTATATTGATACAGATCCGAATGCTCCTACCCATAAATTGAGTAATGCCAATAATCACATTACTAAAGTTGGAAAGTTTATTCGAAAAACATCCATTGATGAGTTACCACAACTATTTAACATCTTATCAGGAAAAATGAGTTTTGTTGGTCCTAGACCTGCTTTATGGAACCACCCTAACCGTCTAATTCTAGCGACTGAAAAAAGCTAGGCACAGCCTTGCTTTT
>CAYPLR010000050.1:0-8001 GCA_964411675.1 uncultured Bacteroidales bacterium | reverse complement strand
CATATTGAATGAATAGGTTTGATACAATGCAATGTTTGTATTAAACCTTTTTCTTTTTGAAATTTATTTTCATTTTGATATAAATAAGACAAGAATTTATAAATTAATAGTCTCAATAGTAACAATGTTTATACGAAACACTTTTAAATAAAAATATCAAAGTGTATCGTATAATAAAACAAAAACTTGATTTTTTTAAAACTGTAGTGTATAATATAAGTTGTTGAATACTGAGGTGACATTTATGATTATTAGAGAAAAATATTTAAATCCAATTAGAGGATTTTATGAAAGTGATTTAATCAAAGTAATCACTGGTGTTAGAAGATGTGGAAAATCAGTCATATTGGAAACTATTATTAATGAAATTAAATTGAAAACTCACAATATAATTTATTTAAATTTTGAAAAGACAATTGATTTTTCTAAAGCAAGTAATGTAAATGAACTATTAAGATATGTAAAAGATAATAGAAAAGATGGGAAATGTTATTGTTTCTTTGATGAAATTCAGGAAATTGAAAATTGGCAAATAGCAGTTAAAGATTTAAGATTAGATAATTGTTCAGTATTTATCACTGGCTCTAATTCTAAATTATTGTCTAGTGAGTTTTTAACATTATTGAGCGGACGTTTTGTATCTTTTAGAATAAGACCTTTTGTTTATAAAGAAATTAAAGAATATTCTCACGAGTTAAATATTAATGTCAGTATTGCTGACTATTTAATATGGGGGGGATTTCCCGGAAGATTTATGAATACTACATTAGAAGGAACTAAATCTTACTTATCAGATTTAGAAAGTACAATAGTGGTAAATGACCTGATTAAAAGATACAAAATTAAAAAAGTAGCAGCATTTAAAAAGGTTGTTAATTATATTCTATGTAGTAATTCTAGAATATTTTCAATTAGATCAATTCATAAATATATGAAAAATGATTTTTCTGATTTATCTTTATCAACAGTAGCTAGATTTATGGAATGGTTAAAAGAAGCATATATAATTGATGAAATTCCACAATTTTCAACAAAGACAAAAAGAGAGCTCAGATATTACGGAAAAATTTACAATTGTGATGTTAGTTTAAATTCATTGAGGGCAAACAATAATCGATATGATCTAGACCATAATCTTGAAAATGTCATCTATAATGAACTTCTTTATTTGGGATACGAACTAAAAGTGTTTTCAAACAATGGGAAAGAAATTGACTTTTTAGCATCAAAAGATAACAAAGTATTCTATGTTCAAATAGCTTATAGTGTTGCAGATGAAAAAGCATATGAAAGAGAAATGAGTGCATTTGATAATATAGATAATAGAAATCAAAAAATATTAATAACCAATGATATAGTAGACTATTCAACATCAGTTGTTAGACACATCAAATTAGAAGATTTCCTAATGATGGAAGAACTATAGTTTAAAAGTGACGATGGGTTAATAACAATAAATGTATATGCATAAAAATCACTAATTTACATAGAAGATTCCGAAAGGTTTTCTATTGTTGAAATAAGCTGTAAAAGAAATTAATGAAGTGAATGAGATAGATTAGTGGTTCAAAGCTTATTGATGATGATAAGTTTTGACTCCAAACTCTCTCTCATAAAAAAATTCTTAAAATAAGGAACATAAATAAAATTAAAATCCATAGTTATAGAGGTGTCTTATGATTATTATAAGAGATATGGTTGAAAAGGATTATGAACGAAAAGGTTATATTCATTATATAAGTTGGATTGAAACATATAAAGAACTTATGAATCCAAGATATTTAGAAAAGCATTCACTTGAACGTTGCATAGATATCGCCAGAAATTATCCTGAAAACACATTAGTCGCTGAATGCGAAGACAAAATCGTCGGATTTGCTGCATATAATAAATCGAGTGATTTTGAAGATGATAAAGGAGAAGTTTATGCTTTATATGTCTTAAAAGATTATCAGAAGATGGGTGTTGGAAAAGCTTTAATGGATGAATGTATCAAAAGATTAGCATCTTTTAAATATGTGAATGTATGGGTATTGCATAATAATACACAAGCTATTTTATGGTATGAAAAATATGGATTCATAAAAGATGGTAAAACAAAATTAGTACCGGTTTTGGAAGATTATCAATTATATGAATTAAGAATGACTTTCATGTTTAAATAGGGTGCGTGATTTACCATCAAGGGTGCGTGATTTTTGCTAATGTGGTGAAAAGGGAAAAAAATAAGATGTATATTAGAATTAGATTTCATATAAACAATTAATTTTATAACGGGAGGTTAGACTTTTGCTTATTGCACTTCTTTTAATTATATATTTAGCCTTTATTTCGCTAGGCCTTCCTGACTCATTGTTTGGCGTAGCCTGGCCACTTATGTACATAGAGCTAGGTTTAGATGTGAGTTTTGCACCCATCATATCCATACTAATTGCTATTTGTACTGCTGGGGTTAGTTTTGTAGCTGGTCCGATAATTAGAAAGATAGGTACAGAATGGGTTGTCGCAGGCTCTGTATTATTAACAGCTATCGGCATGTTAGGTATGAGTCTTGCAAATCATGTGGCATTGATTGTTTTATGCGGTGCTTTGCTGGGTATTGGTGCAGGGGCCATAGATACGGCTTTAAATGACTATGTGTCAAAGTATTATGGCTCTAGACATATGAGCTGGCTTCATGGTTTTTGGGGCATTGGTGTAACAATTAGTCCTTTAGTTATGGCAGTTTTCTTGGAGCAAGGAGGTTGGCGTGGTGGCTATGCTACTATGTCATATATTCAATTTGCCTTGGCTGGAGTTATGTTTCTTTCGTTTCCATTATGGAAAAGAGTTAAGAAAATTAAAGAGGCAGAAAAGTTTGAAGATTTAGTTATCCTAGAATCTAAGGAGAATAAAGTAGAAAATGCTATACTCGCTAATATAGAGGTTCAAGATCAGGATAATAAAAAGAAACCAAAATTCAATATCTTTAAGGAAAAAGGCGTGGTGTTTTCGGCAATTGCATTTGCTCTCTATTGTGGAATCGAATCTAGTTGTGGGTTGTGGGCAGCCTCATTTCTAGTGCAGAGGCACGCTTTTACCCCTTCAGTAGCTGCAAGATTTGTTGCGCTCTATTATGGTGGACTTATGCTTGGCAGATTTGGTTGTGGAGTTATCATCAACAAACTTAAAGGGCAGACGATTATACGAATAGGGATTATCCTAGCTATAATAGGTACTATACTTTTAGCCCTTCCTGTCCCACAAATTTTGCTTCCCGCTCTGTTACTAATAGGCGTAGGACTTGCACCATTTTTCCCGACATCACTTGATTTAACAAAAATACGATTCAACCCAAAATATTCTCCGGACATAATAGGTTTTCAAATGGGTTCAGCATATGTTGGTGCCTTTATAACCCAGACAGCCGTCGGCTATATAGCCTCTAAAGTTTCCTGGTCAATATATCCAATAATTTTAATTGTGATATCTGTTGGGATACTTTTGGCTTTTGAAGTAGTTAATATAAAAACCAAAAAACAAGTGGTAGCGAATAGCCAGCACGCAAAAGAATAGAAAACTTTACAAAAGAAAGGAATTTCATGATGATTTATTCAAAGAAAATACGAAATGCTTATATTATATGTTTTAATGCTCATAAAAATGATTATGATAAAGCAGGATATCCTTATGTTTTTCATCCTTTCTTTTTAGCAAATCAAATGGATGATGAAGACTCAATCATTGTTGCACTATTACATGATGTAATTGAGGATCATGGAGATGTATTTGATTTAGATTTTTTAATAAAAAAAGGGATGGGAGAGGAAGTTTGTTGTGCAATTGATTTATTAACACATAAACAAGGTGTTCCATATATGGAATACATAAAGAAAATTAAAGATAATCCTATTGCTAGAAAAGTTAAAATTGCCGATTTGAAGCATAATAGTGATATTCAAAGATTAGATGGACACTTACCACCCAAATACGAGCTGTATCAAGAAGCGCTTGAATATTTAGAAAGGGCTTAATATAATGGAAAAGCAATCTTTTATAAAGTATTATATACTAAATGATTCTGATATATATTGTTCTTCAGATTTTGTAGCATTTCATTATATACCAAATGGAAATGGTAAATGGGTAAAATGTGACTATACAAGATGCATTTCTGATTATCTTTATGGATTTGATGAGTCAGAGCCAATAGAATCACCTTATAGATTTGGGAATAGTTCTATTAGTAGTGAAATTCAAGAAATAAATGAAGATGAAGCTATAAAAAGAATTGGTAAAAAAGCTGTACTAGAATCTTTTTCATTATTCTAATAAGGGGGATAAATTGATGAAATCATTTATTATTAATAGAATGTATGCAGGTGATTACTTAACAAGAGGAATTGGTGGAGGGGAAGTAATTAACTTACTTCACTCTGATGATGAAAAAAACTATTGCTTTATAAACCCAGTTGGTATGTTTAATCGTTATTATAATGATACTGTTCAATCCGTTATTCATACAAGGTTAATTGAAGCTGGTTGTTTTGAAGTTATAGGTATTAGTTTAATTGAATCAAATGGACAATTAATTTATCCAACAGGTGATAAATTAGAAAAAAGAAGAAAATCTAGTATAGATCAACTTAGAGAATATATAAAAATGCAACCGATAAATTATGGTGGTGTACCATATATAAAAGATACTGATACATGGCCAAGCATAAGTTTTGTTTCCAGCAAATTATTACGTCCTAAATCCCAAATATATATCATTGATTCCAAATTTGATAAGAAAACAAATAGTAATATTTCATTCCATAAGTTAGCTGACACACGTTTTTCGAAACAGTCATTACATATGTATGTAGATGATGAAAAAAATCCTCAGTCTTTTCGATGCCTTTTAGAAATGATTAACAATAAAGAATTATGGTTTGAGAAAGTAGTTAGTATTAATGATAATTTAAAACATAATAATAATCGTTTTAATTTTTTGACATTAATTAATAAAGAAGATGATGAATTATCTTTTTCAAATATGTTTTATTACTTTTTCAGTAATTATAGTGATTTACTTCGCTCTTTTACAAAAGAGGTTTTAAATAATATAGATATAAGTGATAGTTATCAAGTAAAAAGAGAGTTTCATAATATAGATTTGTGGATTGAGGATGAAAACAATGTTATCGTCATTGAAAACAAGATTAAATCAGGAATTAATGGAGTGTCTGATCGACATGATTTTAGTGAAGGCGGACTTGTTCAATCACAATTATCTAAATACTATGATTTTGCAGTTAATTATGCCAAAGATAAAAACAAAGAAGTTTTTTGCCTTATTTTTGTTCCAAATTATAATAAATTGGATTTGTCTTTATATAGTGGAAGTAGGAATTATACAGAAATAAGATATAAAGATATCTATAATTTCTTTGTTAGTAAAAACATTAATAATTCATATTACACTGACTTTTGCAATGCATTATATAAACATACGAAAAATGTACCTGTTGACTATAGTGAAATTGTGATGAATTACCTAATAAAACAAAATCAAAAATATAAAAAACAAATTAATAGCAATGGGTACGGAAAATCAGAGTAAGGGTACGAATTGTATCAAAATGGTCGCCCTTACACATATTGAATGAATAGGTTTGATGCAGAAGAATATAAAAAGTATTCTTTGGCTTCAAACCTTTATTATTATATTCGTTTATATCTTCTTGATTTCTAGTTTGTTTTGTGCCATAATAAAAATGTTTTAATGGAGTACACAATGAAAACTTATCAGTTTGAATTTTACAAAAAAACATATTATGATCAAATCGAAGAGTTAATCCTTAACTCATATCAATGGGAAAATCCTATTTTTGGATTAAGTCGTTTTGAATTCTCAGCTGGACTTCATCCAGCATTTTTGCAGTATCCTGATGCTTGGGAACGAACAGTTGGAGTTTATTTCCATGATGGAATTATTGTAGCTTGTGCCATCAATGAAGGTAATGATGAGGGAGAAGCATTTTTCCTTTTTAGAGATCAATCGTATGCAGAAGATGATGAATTATTAAGTGATATGATTCATTTTGCTAAAACGACTATGGTATATGGAAAAGAGGATAGAATCCATCGATATATTCGTATCTATGTACCTAATTGGAATCTAACATTATCGAATAAATTACTCGCTCAAGGATTTGTTAAAGAAGAAGGAGGAAGAAACCTCATTCGTAGTTTCTCTAATCAACCTTATCCTGTTAAAATACCAGAAGGATATCGATTTATTGATGGCAACTCAGCTCCTGCATTTTTTGCTGCAAATGTCCATATGGCTTCTTTTTCTTATAGTTATAGTCTCCTACCAAATACGACAAATGCTTTTGCTGATTTACGTAAGCAAAAGCATTATAATCCAGGTTTAAATTTGTTTGTTGTAGATCCAGAGGGAAGGCCTGTTGGAATGGCTATCATTTGGTATGATCCTAAAATGACTTATTGTGAATTAGAACCTTTAGGTGTTGCTTTTTGGGAACGACGTAAAGGATTGGCAACCGCGATTCTTAATGAATTATCCAATCGTGTGAAAGCAAGGTATCCTCAATGTAAAGGTATGTTGGGTGGAGATCAACCTTTTTATTTGGCTTTAGGTTACCAAGTGACAGATGTCTATTCTGCTTATCGTATAGAGATGGAAGTATATCCATCATGGGATACTCGATCAAATCAAAGGTAAAAGTTACAAAAAATAACCAATATATTTATAGTAAATAATATTAATGAGGGTAGAGCTATGAATTTTTATGATGTTATTAATAAAAGAAGAACTATTAGAGATTTTCAAAAATCGGAAATATCGGAAGAAGTAATTTACAGAATTATTGAGGCAGGACTTAAGGCTCCAACAAATGATCATATGAGGGATTGGCATTACATAATTATTAGGGATAAAAAGGTTGTATCTGATTTATTAGAAATTATTCCTAAAGGAATATCAGATGAAGATATGAATCAATTGCTCATTGATTGGAACCTTAATGATAAAATACAACAATCATGTTACCGTGATGCTGTTCCTAAACAAAATCGAATGTTGGCAGATGCTTCAGCGATTATTGTTCCGCTATTAAAACAAAAAGTTGATATTTTAAGACCAGAAAACTTATCTCATTTAAACGGATTTGCATCCATATGGTGTAGTATTGAAAATATATTTTTGTCAGCTACTGAGGAAGGATATGCATGTAATCTCCGAATTCCTCTTGGAAATGAACAAGAGCATGCAAGAAGAGTGTTGGGATTTCCTGAAGAGTATCTAATGCCATGCTTTATTGGTATAGGAGTTCCTAAAAAAAATACAAAACTTATTATACAAAAAGAAATTGATGTGAATCAAAGAATACATAAGGATAAGTGGTAGTCTCATTTATAGAATCAATGATAGAATCGAAGACTATAAAAATATCGGATTTTTATATACAGAAAGAAAAAAATCTCTATCTGTATTTCGTATTCTTGCCTAAGATTTTTAAAAGTATAATGAAAAACAAGAAAGACAGGGAAATGTATGGATAAAAAAATAAATTTTGCTGTAATAGGTCCAGGAAATATAGCAGAAGTTGTGCTTAATGCTATTAAAGGAAAAGTTGATGTTACTAATTATGCTGTTGCTTCACGTAATATCGAAAGAGCAAATAACTTTAAAGAAAAGCATGGTTTTTTAAAAGCTTACAATTCTTATGAAGAGTTATATAAAGATAGTAATATTGATTTAGTTTATATAGCAACACCCCATGCTTTTCACTATGAACAAATGATACAATGTATTCTAAATAAAAAGAATATTATTTGTGAGAAAGCATTTACGATTGGTTCAAAACAAGCTGAAGAGGTTTTAACTTTAGCAAAAACTCATGGTGTGTTTGTAACAGAAGCAATGGTACCAGCTTATTTACCTTCAAGAATATTAATAAAAGAGTTAATAGAATCAAAAGAAATTGGGGATCTGGTATCCTATCAAGG
>CAYPLR010000049.1:0-8041 GCA_964411675.1 uncultured Bacteroidales bacterium | reverse complement strand
CATAATGTGACTTATCACTTTTTCCCTTAGTCAGTTTAATCTTTTTTTCTTTGATTAGACGTTCTTTTTCTGCTCTTATTTTTTCGAGTAAAACTGAAGCAGGTTCATCATTTAGGTCTTGTGGAACAAGTTTACCACGAATAGCCAGATCTAATATTTTTTGTCGTAATAGTTTGGTGTCCATATTTTACTGTTGGCAAGTTACAGGCAAGTTAAAAACAAGTCAAATAAGCCTCAATAT
Source organism: uncultured Bacteroidales bacterium (assembly GCA_964411675.1). Taxonomy (GTDB): domain Bacteria; phylum Bacillota_I; class Bacilli_A; order ML615J-28; family CAG-698; genus JAAYBG01. The sequence goes on along the minus strand of CAYPLR010000049.1, from coordinate 7,800 downwards.
CAATGTTTTATGTTTTTATATTAGCACTAAATCAAGTTACGAGCAAGTTAAATTAACCCCAAATCGGAATATATTTCATATAGCGAGGTGCTGTATCTGGGTCTAAAGGCTTTATTAGTTTACGACTTAACACCTGCTTGATAAGACGTGATACACTGCCTGAAGATGTTTCTTTTAACCCAAAACGCTCCCTTAATGAGCTATTCGTTAATGCTTCTCCCTCAACAAACTTAATACAAGCATGAAGATAGGTTGACCACACTTTATCGTCCATTGAGATATTTGAAAAATCAATGTGAGAAAACAACGATACTTTTGTAGATTCTTGATAAGCTTGTATTCTTGGTGCCGGAATTTGTTGCAATTCACAACTGATAACCATTCTATCCCAACCTCTTCCTAATTCTTCACACATTTTTAGCCGTCGCATTAATGCTGCTAATTTTTCATTTCGGGATTTAGGAGGATTATCAATAATTCTCATAATATCGATCAATGGCGAACCCGGATTGCTGACTTCTACACGGTTACTAAAAATTTCAATTACAGGTCCTGTCCCCGAAATAAAGAAATCTTGGTGGATTAAGCTGTTTGCAATTGCCTCACGAATAGCTGGAAGTGGAAACGCACTTATGGTATCTCTATGAACAGAAGTAATATCTTCTTTTGTAGGAAGTAATGTGTTGACAAACTTTACAGCATTTTCAAAACTAATAGCATAACCTTCTTTTAAAGTGTCTTCTTTAAGAATTGTCAGTTTATTAATGCCTTCATATTGTACAATTCTTATTGCTTTTCTTCCCACACGAGGAAAATCGGCAAGTCGCCTTGCAAATAAAATTGCTCCTAAATTGGTAATTGCATACAGTCCATTATCCAATTTAACGATTATTCCTTCCTCTAACAAGTAGTGCGCATAACCATCCAAATCAGCCGGAATCGACAATTTGAGTATCTCGAAATATGTGTCACAGTTTAACAACCTTAGCACATCTTGCAATTGAAGGTCGATCATTGCATAAACCTCTTCAAATTGCTTGTTTCGTAATTTATCCCATAACTGTGCTTGCAAAGTAGGAAACTCTTGTAATTTCTTTGTATAACTACCGATTCGTATATACTCCGTTTTTTCAAATATAACCGGCGAGCCAACAGCTTTTGAAACAATTAATATCTCTACATGCTTCCCTTCTATTTCTACAGACTGAAATTCAAAATCTGCATTTTTTGAGAGCATATATCTAAGCCAATTTTCAAGCTTCTGATTTCCTTTTTTCTCCTTATTCAGCCTTACATTTGTGCCAATTATTTCGTGAGTACTATCATCTACGCCCCAAATCATATAAGCATGATTACGGTCGTAAAGAGTAGCACTATTCGCAAGTGCACTAATATCAGCACCAATCATCTTTGGATCGCAATTATTGTGTTTAAATTCAACCCAAGCTGTCTCCTGCGATAGTTTACAAAGTTCAAAAACTAATTTATCTAAATTCTCCATCTTGCTTTACTCCTCTATCGTATCAATGATTTCTTTTAACTTGCTTACTGCATCAGCGATATTTGCCGATTTTTCTTCTATCATAGTCATTAACTCATCTAATGAATAATCAACCGTTTCTTCTCCTGTCCGCAACCATGTGATGTCAAGACTTGTTTTATCGCGCGCCATCAATTCGTCATAACTGTATTTTCGCCAACGTCCATCTGGATTTTCTTCGGAATAGGTTTCTACTCTGTTATTATAGCACTCTACAAATTCATCCAAATGGTGTCGCTGAATAGGATTGGTAGCCAATGTGTGTTTTATATTGGTACGATAATCATAATACCACACATCTTTGGTTTTTGTCCCTTTTCTGAAAAAGAGAACATTTGCTTTTACGCCTTGAGCATAGAAAATTCCTGTGGGAAGTCGTAAAATAGTATGCAAATCAAAATCGTTCAATAGCTTTTTTCGGATAGTTTCACCTGCACCACCCTCAAACAAAACATTATCTGGTAAAACAACAGCAGCACGTCCGCCGTTTTTCAGCATTAACATAATATGTTGCAGGAAATTCAACTGATTGTTTTTTGTGGTAACGTACAAATCGTCACGCATAGCTGAAATATCGGTTGAACCTGCGGGACGAGTGCCGAAAGGTGGATTTGCAAGAACCACATCAACTAATGTTGTCGGTGTACGTTCCAACGAATCCTGACAACGAATAGGCGTATGTTCCGTACCAATGCCGTGCAAATATAGATTCATGGAAGCAAGCGTAACAACTAAAGGCGTAATGTCGTTTCCGCTAAGTGCTTCATTTCTAAGAAAACGAAGTTTCTCACGGTCTTTACTTTGCTTTTTCATATGGTCGAATGCAGAAAGCAAAAAGCCTCCGGTCCCGCAAGCAGGATCACAAACGGTTTCGGTAATTAGCGGATTAGTAACCTCAACCATCGTGTTAATCAAAGCTCGCGGTGTAAAGTACTGTCCGGCTCCGCTCTTTTTATCTTGCCCGTTTTTCTCTAAAATTGCTTCATAGATAGAACCCTTCAAATCGCCGTCCATAGAAAGCCAGTTTTCACTTTCAATAAGCGAAATCACTTTTTTCAATAATACGGGTTGCTCTATTTTATTGGTGGCTTTGGTAAAAATCGTACCAATCAAATCATCTTGATTACTAAGCACTTTCAATGTTTCCTCATACTGACGAAGCAAGTCAAGCCCATCAAGTGCTATTAAATCATTCCATCCATAACCCTGTGGAATGGCACTTTTAAGCCCTAACTGCACTTTTTCTTCGTCCATTTTCAGAAACAACAGATAAGTCAGCTGAATAATATAATCGGTAAATCCCACACCGGCAGCTGCAATAACATCGGCAAGTGTCCAGACTTTTTTAATTAGGGATTGGGAAGTGGTTGTGTTATTTTGTTTTGACATTTTATTTAACATCCCAAATTTCTTTTACTAAATCATACAATAATTTACTTCTATATTCAAGAGATTCTTTATCAAATATGTCTAAGGGGTTAAAACTATTCCCTGTTTTATTTTTAAATTCATTATTGAAATCGTCAAATTTATTATTTGAATGATAGAAAGTACTAACCAATGTTTTACCCCAATTCAACCCATTACTATATGTTTTAAGTTTATCTTTATACTCTTCATTTCCTGAACTAATATTATCTCTATTATAGAGCAATAGTAAAGCACCTAATCTATTACGTTTAGATTCAAACTCCTCTTCAGACTCAAAGTAAGATTTATTCTCTTCATTTCTTGAGAAAATATGCTCAATGTGATATCCAGTCTTATGACCAGTTCTTGTAGCTATCTCATAAACATTATTTGTCATTGCTACTCCCATGTTTTCGCATATATACTGTTCAACACGAGCAAAGAAATATCTAAGCAGTCGTGTCTTCATATTAGAATAGTCACGTAGAATAAACTTGTCATATTCCAACAAAGAATTAACAATACTTGTATTTCTTGATTCCTTTATTGATTCAGTAATTAGTGTGTCATAGATATTCCTATAATCTTGAATAGAACTCTTCGAAAGACGTTGATTTAAGTTGTATTGTATTTCAACAAACTCATTGCTGTCATAAATACCATTAAGTTGTAAAAGAATATATAGTCTATCAATTTCTTTAGATATTGTTTCAATCTTAGCTTGTTCCTCAGTGTCATTTAACTCACATGCTGCAAGAATATTCTGATATTGTCCAGAAAGTTCATTTATCGCATTATTATAGTGTAAGAACTGATACTTGTTCTCTTTTATTCTAGCATATAAATCTGAATAATAAATCAAATCATTTTCAATAAAAGATTTTATCTTTTTTATATGTCCAGAGTCTTGCTTTCTAAATCCTAATTTTCGAGCTATTTCATTGTCAGAAAAAATATATCTATGATATTCATTGTTAATAAGTTTTTCAATCTCTGCATTTCTCTTATATATGTACTTCCCTTTTAAATAATCTACAAAAAAAGAATCTTCATTTCCACGCAATTTATTCAATGACACTTCCCATAATTCGCTATATTTTTCTGTATCATCCTTACTTAAAGCACCAATTAGTTTTCCTTTTAGAATCTCAAAAGGCTTAAGAGCTTCGCCTCTATCATTAATAACTTCAAAGACCATCGGAGTGTCATCTTTTTCGATTTTTAGTTCTACTAAAACAAGACGTTCTAAAAAATACAATATAAAAGCATTTAATTTATCTTTATCATCCGTGATGTTCTTATCTTCAAAATATTTATCAATATCTTTATAACGATTAATGATATTTTCTTCGGTTGTATAATCAAATTTATTCGAGTAATTTTCATTAGGATTGTCAAGTAAATGTTGCATTACTTTCCCTCTTTTCTCATTATCAATCCAAAATATATTGCCTTTATATTTATCTTTACCAAAAACGCATAGTTTTAGTGTGTCAATTATATTTTCGAATAACTCTTTGTTTTCGTTTGCTAAATGATACAATTTTATCGCAATTAGACACAGTGTTGTAAGCCTTTGTTGACCATCAACAATATATTCCTTGCCTTCAATCGTATTTGTTATATAAATATTTAGATAATACCAATTGTATTTAGATATCACTTCCGCAGTAATATCTTTTCCTTTATGCTCCTGATAGCCCAATTCAAATGAGTAAAATATGTCATCAAGAAGGGTGTAAACTGTTTTTTTATCCCAAACATACTCTCTTTGATAAAAGTCAATATAATAAGTTCTTTGCTTTAGACATTTCTCTACTGTCTGATTATTAGGTACAATGTTCATACTGTTATATTTTATTATTTTCAAATTAATCAATCCTTTCCTATCCCACCCTTAACATCCATCCACTTAAACTTCCTAACGCTTCGTTTACTGCTTCAGCCGAACCGAAACTTTGAACTAATTGAGCAAAGACGGTCAGGTTTTCTTCTCTAAGTTCGTAATTGGTATAAGTGCCGTTTGACACTATATAACCCACTATTTGTCGCATAATCTCTTTTTGCGTTTCTGTAAGTGGACGTTGTATTTGTCCGCACCAAAGTTCAAAACGTTGTGCAGCAAAAGTGTGAAGCGACCTTAGTTCGGGTATCAGCTTAAAAGCATAACGCACCAATTGAATTAGATTAGTTAGGCTTTCACGTTCGGTTTGAGTTTGCAATTTAATTACTTTGCCATCCTCAATAATAGAATAAGAACTCCACAATCGCAAAGGAGCAAAACGAGTGTCAGCCGACAATAACTTATCTTTTAAGTCTGTAAGCAGGGAGTATGTTATAGGTTCATTTGTGTTGTTATAAATAATGCGAAGTGCTTCTATCTCATCACGATGTGTATTCACATATTCTTCAAAAGCTTGCGTAGCTGACAGGGCTTCTTCCTGCGAAAATCCCTTGAAAATCAGCGTATCTTCACCGGGAATAAGAATATCAACAAATCCGGCATTTAAAGTCAAAAGATATTCTCGTGCTTGTGGATTATTTGCTAACAATGCCACCAACGACTTCCGTTCCGTATTGGGTTGGTTTACATCCTCAAATGCAGGCAAATTACCTTCTTCCAAAGCACTGAAAATCGAAACAGACAAATCGTACAACGTAGCACCTGCAATCGTTGTAAACTTAATCCGATGTTTATCTTTACTTTTTGCATTAATTCTTGACAGGCTACTCGCGAGCATATTCAAGTAGTAATCAGAAAGATAGCCATGTGTAATCTGCTCTAAAAGTTGCTCTAAAGTTGGGTTGGCAGGAACAAAGACTCTACCTTCTACCGGCTTTGGTACATATTTTTCACTTTCGGTAACGCCTACTGCATCCACTAAAAAGAACAAATCCTTACTTATGGCATTGGGTGTAACATTGCGAAGTTGTTCATCTCCGATAATTCGCACACCACGTCCTTTCATTTGTGTATAAAGTATGGACGAACGAACATCACGCATAAACAGCAATATTTCCAACGGACGAATATCGGTTCCGGTAGCAACCAAATTTACGGTTACGGCAATTCTAAATGTTTTTTCATTTCTAAATTTGCGTATTAATTCAGAGCTATCGCCTGCCGAATAGGTTATTTTCTGTACAAAATCATCTGTTTGACCTGGGAATACCTCTTTTGCTATCTCAACAATTCGAGTAGCATGAGCATCATCTTTTGCAAATATTAATGTCTTGGGAGTATACGCAAAGTTGGGTTCTCTTTCGGGATACAAGTCCGTATAGATTGCATTTTTGAACTCTTCTAAAACCAACCGAATTTGAGCCGGATTTACAACCGAGCGGTCTAATTCTGTTTTTAGATATTCCGTCTCTTTTTCAGCAACTAAACTTTTTGTCTCGCCTGTATATTTAGTTATTTCAGTTATCTTTTCATCTTGTTCAATAACTCCGCCTTCTTCTGTAACTTTTGTTTTAATGCGATAAACACGATAGCTAACATTGATCTCATCAGCAATAGAGTCCTCCAAAGTGTAATTGACAATGAGATTATTATTGAAAAAAGCCAAAGTTTCAGGAGCGGGTGTAGCTGTTAAACCCACTATTCGAGCCGTGTTAAAGTAGTTAAGAACTTTTTGCCATCTGCCATAAATGGAGCGGTGGCACTCATCTACGATAATCAAATCAAAATAATCGGTAGGTAACTTTAATTCATTGCCAAGTGTAATTTCACTTTCATCTTCTTGAAAATCATCTCGCTCGTCATCATCTTCAACTTCTCCACCTGTAAGCATAGCAAAAAGTCGCTGTATAGTAGAGATTACTACATTGGTTTCGGGTGGAATGTCAGGCGATTTCAACCTTTCTACTGCAAAAATAGTGTTGAATGGCTCGCCTGTTTCCGTTAATCGGAATGTCCCAAATTCGCCTTCTGCCTGTTTCCCTAAGTTATTGCGGTCAACTAAAAACAAAACACGTCTTATGGGTGTGTAACTCAAAAGACGATATGCTGCCATACAAGCGGTAAAGGTTTTTCCTGCTCCGGTAGCCAGTACCATCAAAGCTCGTTTTTCTCCACGCCTAAAGCTTTTCTCCAACTCTGTAACTGCCTCAAATTGGCACTTTCGTAATCCTTTTGGCGATAAATAAGATAATCCGGCAAATTCATTTTTAATACCCGCCATTTTAGCCACCTCTTTTGGTGTATGCATCTGCAATAATAGCTGATAAGAAGAGTTTGCATCTCGTATATCTCTAAACAGAATTTCTTTCCCGTTTGAAATATAGACAAATGGCAGCGGTTTTTGCCAATATTGATACCATTTCAACAGCTTATAGGTGTAATTCTCAGCTTGTTTTATCACGGTTTCAGACAGTGGTATATCAGCTCTTTTTGCTTCAATGACACCAATAGCTTTACCTTCTATAAAAAGCAAATAATCAACTTCAAGATTACCTTTTAGAATACCTTCCGTAATGGCAACAGCCGACAGTGTCGGTGAGTAATGCTTTCTATCTACTACTTCCCAGCCGGCACCTTGCAATTTTCGGTCAATATCTAAACGCGCTTTTTCTTCGGGCAACATATCATTTAATAAAATTTTCTGATAATATTAAATTATCAGAAGTAAAGTGCAAATGTAAAAAAAATAATTGAGTTTTAAATTTTTTAACTGATAAAATATATCGTTATTATTTAAGCCCTTGCTTTATTCAATAACAAAATGGAATTAATTGACATTTCAATTTTTTTTGCTGTCTGAATTTTCAAAAACAAAATAACCCAATAATTCTTAGTGGGTTATTTTTAATTATACTCTTTTATCTGCGAATTATTTTCCTATACAAAA
>CAYPLR010000048.1:0-8177 GCA_964411675.1 uncultured Bacteroidales bacterium | reverse complement strand
AAAACAGGCAATAAAACAATAAAAAACTTTACAATTATTTCCCAAAGTGTTATAATAAAAAAACAATGATTGGGGAAAACGTATGGATAGACTACTAATGGCTTATCTAACAATAAATGCTGTAGGATTAGCAATATTATTAATTATCTATTTATTTATGCGTAAAAGATCAGAAATATTTGCAATTGATAAGAAGTTTTTCATTGGAATATTGATATCAAATGCAATTCTGATTATTCTTGATGCAATAGAATGGTATTATGATGGAAAAACAACCGAGATTGCCATCTTTTTATTGCGACCAGTTTTCGTTTTATACTATATTATGAATCCATCAGTAGGATTATTATGGTTTTTATATGTATATTTAAGTGCCAATAAAGACTTTAAAAAGTTAAAATGGCATTGGCTTTTAATTATCACACCCTTTGTTGCTAACATTATTTTATCAATCTTAAGCTATCAAAATAATATCTTCTTCACCATCAATGAAGAAAACGTATATGCTCGTGGTAAATATTTTCAAGTAGAAACAGTAATTTCTTATGGATATTTATTAGCATCCATCGTATTAGTAATCTTGAATCGTAAGAAATTTAGACGAGAAGAGGTATTAGCACTTGTGCTTTATGTTGCAATTCCTTCTTTCATAGGCGTTTTCCAGATCCTTTTCTATGGATTGAGTTTACTTTGGATTTCTTCTGCGATTGCCATTTTAATTGTTTTCATTAGTTTACAAAGTCGATCTGCTTTAGTTGACTACTTAACGGGTGTCTATAATCGTCATCATTTAGAAAACTATGTAACATGGCGAATAAAAAATAGTCGTCGCCAAAACTACATTATGGGTATCATGATTGATATCGATCGATTTAAAAATATCAATGATCAATATGGTCATATTGCTGGGGATAACGCCTTAGAAGAAACCGCAAATATTTTGAGTAAGAGTATTAAGAAAAAAGACTTTTTAGCAAGATATGCGGGTGATGAATTTGTCATTGTATTAGAGAGTCCAGACAAAAATTATGTTCACAAAGTGCTGGCTAATCTCGAAGAAAATTTACGAGTCTATAATGAACAATCAAGAAATCAATTTCATATGAGCTTTAGTTATGGGTTTTATGTATTTAGTCCTGAAGATAATTTTGACTTTAAACACTTTATCGATATGATCGATCAAAAAATGTATCAAAACAAGCGTAAAAAATACGAAAGCCCTAACTTTATAAGATAAAACAAAGTGCTAAATTGAAAATCAATTAGCACTTTTTTAATGATAGAATTGAAAAAAAAGCCGATTAGGAGTATAATAATAAAAGAATAAGGTGACTTCCATGAACAAACAAAAGTTGACGATTTTTAGTATTCTTGGATTTTATACTGTAATTCAACTAGTAGCTTATATTTATGCTGTTTTCATTGGAACCAGTGGAATAAATTATCTAATTGATTATGGCTCTATTACCCTTAATTTTATAATGGCTGTAATATTATTCCTTTTTCTTAAAAAAAAAGATAGTTTAATTGTTTTAATAGCGTTAGAGTTCACTTTACTAGCTGATACAGGCTTAATCCTATTAGAAGAAGTTGAAGCTGTTTCTGTCTTCTTTTTCTTTTTTGTACAATTATTCTATGCGTTACGAGTTAGACAGTATTCAGTGAAACTCTCATTAAAATGGGATATTATTTTACGCCTTGGCTTTCTAGTATTATTAGAACTAGCAGCCTATTTTCTTTTCCGAGAAAACTTTACCTGGCTAGTTGGTGTAACCTTACTATATTTTACCAATTTTGTTTTCAATTTTATCCTAGCAATCATCAATACTAGGCAAAATATTCTTTTTGCCATTGGATTATTCTTATTCTTATTGTGCGATATTTCATTAGGATTAAGAATGCTGGATGAATTCATGAATGTAACAAATTGGAGTATCATTCAAATGATCATAGCTTGCCCAATTGATTTAGTATGGATGTTTTATTTTCCATCACAGGTGTTCATTGTGTTAAGTATCAAATATAATAGAATAGTGAATGAAGAAACATATGATAAAAATTTTAGAATTATTACAGACAACAATGACAAAACCGACGAGTTATAGTTGGTTTCATCTATTATATTGGGGTATTGTGATTAGCTTTACGATATTTTTATGCTCTAAATATCAAGATCCTAAGCAAGAAACAATAAGAAAAATATTAAAAGTTTTCACATTTACCTTAATCGGATTTGAAATTTATAAGCAATTGGTTTTTTCTTATCGTATTGTAGAGGGAAGTGTGATTTGGAATTACCAATGGTATATATTCCCTTTTCAGTTTTGTTCTACTCCCATGTATGCAGGATTAATTGCTCTCTATGCTAGAAAAGAAAAAACAAGAGAAAAAGCATTGGCGTTTCTAGCAACCTATTCTCTTTTTGCCGGACTAGCAGTGATGGTATATCCTGATGATGTATTTATCAATGAAATTGGAATTAATATTCAAACTATGACTCATCATGGGGGAATGCTTGTGATTGGTTTCTATTTATTATATAGTCGAGTAGTTCCAATTAAACTAAAAACGATTAAAAATGCTTCAATTCTCTTTGGGTTATTCTTTATCATTGCTATCTTATTGAATATTGTCGTCTATAAAGCCGATATCAATGAATCATTTAATATGTTTTATATTAGTCCTTATTATCAATGTACTCTTCCAGTTTTAAATATTATTTATGAAAAGATTCCCTATGTCTTATTTTTACTAACATATTGTTTAGGATTTATGGGAATTGCTAGCATCATTTTAGCTTTTTCATATATGATTACAAAGATGAAAAATAGTGATCACAACCAAAAACAGGTATTCAAATAAAGAAAGCAAAAGCTTTCTTTTTTGTTATAAAAAAATGGTTTTGCTTTACAAATAATTTAACTTGTGTTATTATAAGTATGTATACCGAATAGAGTTCGTATATTCGGACTCAATAAAAAACATGTAGAATGCGAGGGATTACTATGGCTAAAAGTAATGAGTTTAAACTATTAGCAGTCGATATCGATGGTACTTTATTGAACAGTAGAGGAGAATTGACAGCAAAAACCCTAGAATCTATTACTCAACTCATCCTTTCGGATAAGCACTTTATCTTATCTACAGGAAGACCTTTAATAGGAGCAAGAGCAATTAGTAAACAAATTCCTTTTGATATTCCTATTATTGGTGGAAATGGGGCTATTGTTGCGACTTCTGAGAGTAATACCATTATTTTTCAGAGGGATTTAGACGCAACTGTTGCTTATGATGTGATTAAAATAGCTCAAGAATATAATGCCTCTTTGGTCATTTGGTGTCAGAACGAATTGTTTATTAATCGTAAGGATCAATATACAGAAAAATATGGCTCTCAAGCTTCTAGTTATCCCCAACTATTGACCGATTTGTCACACATCTACACGAAAGATATTACAAAAATTATTTGGTTTGATGAACCAGAAAAATTAAAAGCAATCCAAAAAGAAATTAAACCTCGATTAAAACATAAAGTTAATTTTTTCACTTCCAATCCAACCTATTTAGAATTTGTTCATAAAGAAGCTTCCAAAGCAAAAGCATTAGAAGTGATTCGTAGATATTATGCATTAAAGCGAAATGAAATAGTAGCAATAGGAGATGGCTTTAACGATGTTCCTATGATTACCTATGCTGGCTTGGGTGTTGCTATGGCGAATGCGGATGAAGGCGTGAAAGAAAAAGCAGATTTTATAACCTTAAATAATGATGAAGATGGGGTTAGCTTTGTGATTGAAACATTTTTCCTTGAAAATAATATAACTGGAGAAAACATGAAACAATATCAAGAAATAGGAAGAAAACTTCTTTTAAAGAAGAAGTATCCAATTTATCCATTATCACTGAATATCGTAGAATCGGGAATTCTAGCGATGATTCATCAAAAACAGGATTATTTATTATGCTTAGGAGAATTGTCAGAACGTTTCTTTGGAGAAAAAGTGAGGATTCACCAACTTCAAGGGAAAATTTGTCCACTAACTCATGAAAACGCGGAAATATTACGTCAAATATTAAGTTTTACTGCTCCAAAACCAGTGCTAAGAGAAGAAAGAAGTTTTGGTGTAGGAGACCGTTTGGGAATTGCAACATTAGGACATATTGAAGTTTTTAAACAATTTGATGCCTTTCCCGTGTTATCCCAACAATCAATTCGGGAATTAAATCTTACGAATCGTCGTTATGAAGATGTATTGGATTGTGTTAGCTTTGCGACTCTAAAAACAGGATTTAAAAAAGGTTTTGGAGCAGATGGAGATCATCTAAAGAAACCAGAGGAAATTGAATACGCTTTGGGATTGGGTTTTAGTATGATTACTCTTGATTGTAGTGAACATATTGATAATCATGTACAATCCATGAGTGAAGAAGAATTAATGAGCAGTTTCTTACCAGAGGAAATAAAGGAACAATATTTAAATAAGAAATTTATCCTTGAAGATGTCGATTTGGTGTTTGGAGAACTAGAACTGAAACGATGTTATTTGATTTATCATAAAGCAATTGACTTTGCCGTTCAAATTTATGAAGATTATATCAAAGATAAATTGAATAGGGTTGATTTCGAGATATCAATTGACGAAACATCAACCCCTACCACTCCATTGGAACATTATTTTGTTGCCAATGAACTGATTGGTCATCAGGTGAAAGTAGCAACGATTGCCCCAAGATTCTGTGGCGAATTCCAAAAAGGAATTGACTACATTGGAGACATTAAACAATTTGAGAAAGAATTTGAAGTCCATGCGATTATTGCTCGCCACTTTGGATACAAATTATCGATTCATTCTGGCTCCGATAAGTTTTCAACATTCCCGATTATTGGCAAATACACAAAAGGTCATTTCCATGTGAAGACAGCAGGAACCAATTGGTTAGAAGCAATGGCAGTGATTGCTATCAAAGCCCCAAAACTTTATCGCCAGATTCACCAATATGCGATTTCTGTTTTCCCAGAAGCTTGTAAATATTATCATGTAACAACCGATTTGAATCAAATTCCTAATCTTGATACGCTTCAAGACGAGGAATTGATTGAATTATTTAGTAATAACGATGCTCGACAATTAATCCATATTACTTATGGATTAATACTTAATGCTCGAGACGAACAAAATAAAGTACTGTTTAGAGATCAATTATATCAATTATGGGAAGAATATGCGGATCTTTACGCTGAAAGGCTAAAGAAGCATATCGGACATCATTTAGAATCTTTGTATTCAGGCTTTCAAAAACGTTAAGGAGGACGATTCCTATGAATTTAAAACAAAATTGTAAATATCAATTAGTCGTTGCTACCAGCATGGGAGTTAGAATCACTCCTTTAGACCGCCAACCAGTTCATCTAAGCAATATGTATCGGATGCAAGCAACTAGCGCAGAGTCTAATGTACTAAATGTTCCAGCTTCTTTAGGGTTGAAGACCAAAGCACTCACTACCTTTGTAAAGGATAGTCCAATTGCGGAGTTTATCAAAGCGGATTTACGTCGTCGTAATATTGATTATGAAGGAAAAGATGTTCCTCAAGGTGGACCTTGGGGATATCGTCATCAATTTAATATAGCCGATAGTGGGATGGGATTACGTGCTCCTCGAGTGTTAAATGATCGTGCTGGAGAAGTAGGAAGAACATTAAACATCAAAGATTTTGATTTACATAAATTATTTGTTACGGAGGGAGTGCAAATCCTCCATATTTCAGGATTGATTGCTGCTCTATCAGAAGAAACCAGTGCTTTTTGCTTGGCGTTAGTGCGAGAAGCAAAAAAATACAATACAAAAGTATCATTTGATATCAATTATCGGGCTTCTTTTTGGAAGAATAGAGAAAAAGAACTGGCTCAGGTATTTTCTGAAATCGCTCAAAATGCCGATATTTTACTGGGAAACGAAGAAGATTTCCAATTAGCTTTAGGAATTAAAGGCCCAGAAGCAGGTGGTAAAAATATCGCCGATAAAATTGACAGCTTTAAAATTATGATTCAAAACGTGAGGGAAAAATATTCCAATGCTCAATTATTTGGAACAACCTTACGAGAAGTAGTCAATGCCAATGAACACTTATGGGGCGCTGTTGTATTAGAAGGAGAAAAAATCCATGTGGTATCTCCACGCCCTATTCAAGTACTTGACCGTATTGGTGGCGGAGACGCTTTTGTCAGTGGATTCTTATATGGATTACTAAAAGATTGGCTTATTGAAGATGCGCTTCATTTCGGTTGGTCGACAGGAGCCTTAGTAGTGACTTCCTTTGATGACTTTGCTTCTCCAATTGATGAAGAACAAGTATGGAGCATTTGGCAAGGAAATGCCCGCGTAAAAAGATAAATACAAGGAGAATAAAGATGAAAAAAGCAGATATTGGTTTAATCGGCTTAGGAGTGATGGGTGAAAACCTGATCATGAATATGGAATCAAAGGGATTTTCAGTCGCTTGTTTTAACCGAACTACACAAGTAGTCACTAATTTTATCGAAGGACGGGCAAAAGGACATCAAATAGTAGGTACTTATTCGTTATCAGAGCTTGTTGAAGCATTAGAAAAGCCACGAAAAGTCATGCTCATGATTAAGGCTGGAGATCCTGTTGATAAGATGATTGATACGTTAATCCCTTTATTAGACCAGGGAGATGTCATTATTGATGGTGGAAATTCTCATTTTCCTGATACCATCAGAAGAACAGAATATGTAGAATCAAAGGGATTATATTATATTGGAATGGGGGTATCTGGTGGCGAAGAAGGAGCTCTTCATGGTCCTTCTTTAATGCCAGGTGGTTCAAAAGCAGCTTGGGAAATTGTGAAACCAATCTTTCAAGCGATTGCTGCCAAGGTACAAGATGGTGCCATTTGTTGTGATTGGGTTGGTGAAAATGGTGCTGGCCACTTTGTAAAGATGGTTCATAATGGAATTGAATATGGAGATATGCAACTAATTTGTGAGGCCTATTCTTTAATGAAAAACTTATTGGGAATGAGTGCAGAAGAAATGCACAAGGTATTCAAAGAGTGGAATCAAGGAGAACTAGACAGTTATCTAATTGAAATCACTGCAGATATTTTAGGCTATCTTGATGAAGATGGTAGTCCTCTAGTCGATAAGATTTTAGATACTGCTGGTCAAAAAGGGACCGGTAAATGGACTGCTATTGCTTCTTTAGATGAAGGGGTTCCCCTAACATTGATTACTGAAGCGGTGTATGCTCGTTGCCTATCAGCATTAAAAGAAGAACGAGTTCGAGCAGCAAAAGTATTTCCTAAAGAACCGATAAAATTTGTTGGAAATAAAAAAGAATTTGTCGAAGATATTAGACAAGCATTATATGCAGCAAAAATTGTTTCTTATGCTCAAGGCTATGCTTTGATGAAGACAGCTGCTACTACCTATCATTGGAATCTAAACTATGGGGGAATCGCTTTAATGTGGCGAGGTGGCTGTATTATTCGTTCGGTTTTTTTAGGAAAAATAAAAGAAGCTTATGATAAAAATCCAGTCTTAGATAATCTAATGCTAGATGATTATTTCAAACCAATCATTACTTCTTTAACTTCAAGTTGGCGAAAAGTAGTGGCTACAGCGATATTAAATGGAATTTCGATTCCAACTATGGCTTCAGCCTTAACTTATTTTGATGGCTATACGAGCGCTACATTACCCGCTAACTTATTACAAGCACAACGAGATTACTTCGGTGCTCATACTTATGAGCGAATTGATCGCCCACGAGGAGAGTTTGTACATACAAATTGGACAGGTAAAGGTGGAAAAACATCCGCTTCTACCTATAATGTCTAAGGATATTTGAGAAAGGATATTTCTATGGAATTGATGAATAAACCTAACTTAACAGGAAAAGTAATTGTCATTACTGGGGGTGCTGGTGTTTTATGTAGTATGTTTGCTGATGCTTTGGCAAGATGCCACGCCAAAATAGCAGTGCTGGATTTACATTTTTCTAAAGCAGATGAAGTAGCCAAAAAAATTAGAGCAGAAGGCTTTGAAGCAATTGGGGTAGAATGTAATGTATTGAATGTTGATAGCATTAAAATGGCTCATCAAGTGGTTTGTGATACCTATGGTCCATGTGATGTTTTAATCAATGGTGCTGG
>CAYPLR010000047.1:0-8258 GCA_964411675.1 uncultured Bacteroidales bacterium | reverse complement strand
ACACCATCATTTACTCTTAAATCAATAATTGCATTGCTAGTTTTAGGAGCCGTGATGATAATATTAACGACATATTCTGTTTCCACTGTCCTATCTTCTGCTTGAACGATAAAGGTGTAACTCGCAACGCCACTAACCTTAGACGTCATAATATCACCGGGAACTAAATCCGTTTCCATAGTAATAGCTCGTAAACTACCTTCTTTGAAAATAGCATGATAAGATAGTTCAAAGTTAGATAATAGATTGACCAAAAACTCACTAGCATCGATTTCATCGGCATTAGAAGCCACATAGAAAGTGATTTCACGATTGCGATGATCATAGTCTTCTTGCACGTTATTGGTAATTGTATATTCAATACTTGGATTATTTCGATCTGTTCCTTCTAATTCAATTTTGAACACCGTTGTAGCAATTGATTTTTTCAATTGTTTCATCATATAGTAAATTCTATAATTCACACATTCCGTGTTCAAGACTGTCGTTGGTTGCCCAAACTCATCAAGAACATAAAAGTTATTGACATCATCAATTGTTCCCCCACGCCACGATGAATCATTAACCGGATTTCCTTGAATGTCGCTCGTTAGGTATTCATCCAAACGAATTAGCATAACATTATCTGGTAAAAATTGTCCTTGTTGAATCCCATCCGAACTTGCCAAGGCATAAATACCAACATAATCAGTATAATCATTAATGTCAATTCCCGCTGTATCACAAAGTGATGTTAACGTCGTTTCTAAATTAGCTAAGTCAGTAGGATCACCGACATCAAGACCATAGCCTTTACTTTCCAGTAAGCCAACTAGAATATTTGAGCCAGTATAGCTTGGATCTGTGTATTCATAATAAGCATCATAGTACAATATCTCGGCAACAATCGCCAACTTATCATCCTCATTCAAAGTAAGTGATGATAGGATGGTATTAAACAACGATGGCGTCGCTTCAACCATAAAATCGATAAGCCTTCCCATATTGTAATAAGAAATCTTACTATCACCCAAACTTGCTCCTAGTAAGGAAGTGCTTTCATCCTTAAAGAAGGTCGCATTGGCTGATAATGCACGTGCTAGATAGTATTCATCATTAGTAGCATTAGGAAGTGCTTTTTTCAAAACAGCTTCTTTTCCCAACACTCCACTTTCATGATCGAGGACACTATCAATAACTGCAAGTTTACTCACACTAGAGATATAATCCTCGATTCCATTGGTGCTATCATGCAAGACGGTATTATAAAAGGTTCCATCATCACTTGCTTTCGCAGCAATTGCTAAAATCTTATCCGCTCTTGTTGAAGCAGAAGGAATGCTAACACTTAGGTTTGCTGAATAAGCATTGTATATTTCAGTTATAATTTCTCTTTTGTCAGCAATCGGCAATGTAGAAGCCAAACTAAGTAAGTTTGTTTCTAGTGATGAAGTCATCGAAGTGGATGCATATAGTGCTTTGGTAACTTCTCGCATCGCTGCTTCTGTATTTTGATTATAAAAGATATTCTTCAAGAAATATTTGATGGTATCAGGCTGCAGGGTTGCACTTATAAATGATGCATAACTATCTCCATTTGAATATTGGAAATATTCACCACGTGCATTGTAGTAGTATCTACCACTACTAATTGTATAATATACATTGGAAACACCTGAAGTCGTTGTTATTGAATAATATTTTCTTCCCAAAGCAGTAGTAAAATATCCGTTCGTATATCGATATGTAAGCGATCCTGATCGATATCTAAATAAAGCTTCGCTTGTTCCCGATGGCGCTCCTGCAGCATAAATCCCTGTAACATCTGCATAGTTACCACCCGTTAACCGATATGGAGCAGTATACACTGTATTTCCACTAGAATAGACAGAATATCCATAACTAGGATTCACCGCAACAACATAATTACTACTATCTGCTTTTAGATAGAACGTACCCAAGCTACTATATACGTCGGCAGTCATCGTACTAGAATTTTTAATTGTATTCCATAGAGTGGTTGCCTCTGCTGTTGACAAATCATCAATCACACTATTAAAAGTGGCTTGTTGTGCTGAATAAGTAATACCATTATATTTCGCAATGATTTGTAGTTTAGCATTATCTGAAATATCAAAATTATTCTTCAAGCTTGCTAGATTCGTATCATTAATGTAGGCATCATTTAAAATATTGGTATATAGTGTATTAATTTGCGCATCGCTCAAGCTACTAATTCGATCGCCACTTGACAATAAACCATATAAATTATTCACTATCGTATCACTAACAACAGAATTATCTCCAAAGATTGTTGCAAACAAGGTTTGAAGTTCACTCGCTGATAAATCATCCACAACACTATTTAAAACAGTTGTTGTCGTTGCATCAGCAAAGATTGCTTCAATATCTGCCGTATATAATGATGGATTTGACAATAAAATTGCCATATAATTATTCACTAATGTTGATGTTTCTGTTGGATAAGCAGCAGCCAAACTCGCTAGATAACTACTATTATTTACTAGTGTTGTCATCATTGCTACTTTCATACCATCCGTAACAGCACCATCATTTAGTATATCCGTTAAAAGCGTAATAAAACGCGGACTGGTAACAAATGCATTGATCAAAGCAGTAGAATTGCTTGCATTAGTCATCAATGTTTGTAAGATACTTTCAAAATCAGTTGATCCACTATGGCTTGCATACATTGCTTCTAAGATATCTAAAGAATAGTTCGAATTCGCATATACTAAGTTTTTAACGGTTGCATAATTAGCAATGATGCTATTATACAATGAACTAATTTCCGCTGATGATGGATATTGACTATCAATAATCGCAACATTTGCTTCTAAATTAATTAATAGCATTTGTAGTGCTTCTTGAAAAATGGTCTCCTCTAAGCCAATTTCTTCAATTAAGTATTCGTTTACTTTACTATATGGTACAAATTGAATATAGTCAGCAATATACTGGTTTGTAATAATGCTTTGATCGGTTTGTGTTGTATCCCTTAATGGGAACGACGGATTAAAAATACCACCATTATAATCTTTAGATAGTTGTTCTGTCAATGTTTCACCACCAACAACAATTCCCTCTCGAGTATCTTTATAATAGGATTTAATTCCATAAGAAATATCGCTTGTTGTTCCCACCGCAAATGGAGTAGGAGAATAATCTATTTCTTTGGTTGTTGCCATGTACTTCAATAAGTTTTGCATGGTTTGAGCATCATCGGCACTACTGACATTAAGAATATTAGAATCTGTTCTTCCTAATATATTTAAATTATCAACAAAGTTAATTAAGTAACTAACCGTAATCTTGTTGAAAATTTGACTAGGAGAATAATTAGTATTGGAAGCAATATAACCAATTAACGCTCCACAAGGATAATCTGTACCATTCGTCGTTCCTGTATAATCACTATTGATTGTTAAATTGACTCCACCTGATAAAATCTCAGCAAGGTTTGTTGAAGAAACTTGAATAGGAGTTACATTACCATAATTGATAGCATTGGCGATATAAACAGGATCTTCAGTAGTGATGTAGTTAATAAACTTATAAATAAAGATCAAACCATACATACCACCAGAAACCTTAGTTGCAAAAATGTCTCCATAGTTAACAACGTTAACAACAGTATTGACACCTAAACATAAGAATCCTGCTGCTTTACAACGAGGTTCTTCGGTTGTCCAAGTGTCATTATATCCATTATAAGCAAAAACATCACCATAATTAATCGTAAACTCAATTTTTTGTTTATGTGGATGAATATTATAGCAAGTACCGCCACTGACAATACTGCCATTACCCATATCCTTACCAAATTCATCTTTTTCATTACGAACAATGATACCACCAGCATTGACCCATGAATTACTAGCTGA
Source organism: uncultured Bacteroidales bacterium (assembly GCA_964411675.1). Taxonomy (GTDB): domain Bacteria; phylum Bacillota_I; class Bacilli_A; order ML615J-28; family CAG-698; genus JAAYBG01. The sequence goes on along the minus strand of CAYPLR010000047.1, from coordinate 4,374 downwards.
AGTACAAATGGAATAGATACTACCATTGTTTGCTGAATCTTTGATTTGTGCATACTGATCAAGCATTAAGAAACAGATTCCCCCTGTTTCAACTTCAAATTCACCAGCATAACTTCCATAAGAACCAGCAGCAATAATATAGTTGACATTTAAAATATTTCCTAAATTAAAACAAGAAGATAAAATAGAAGCATTAATCGCTGTGATGCCCGCTGCTCGACATACTCCATAATATTCACCAGAATTGGTGTAACCACTGCCAGAATAATTACCACCAATGGTAATATCCCCATTGTTTACACAGTTATGAATGGTTCCATCCACATCAGGATTCATGATTACATCATCAACGGATAAATCTTCGTCAACAAATATCTTTTGATTGGCGTTCTTATAGCAAATACCCGAAGCGTAGACGTTAAAAACAACCACAACACCACTGGCCTTAGTATTAGCTGTAACTTCAATATTCCCACCATTATAAATGTTTTTTGCTTTACAATTCGTGCTTACTTCTTCAAAACATCCAAAAACCTTTAACTTTTTATAGTCAGTTGAACGGTCATTGCTAACATATAAGGCATTTAGTAATGTCCCTTGTGTTGTCTTGGTAAAGTTGACTAAAATATCACCATCATTACGAATATTATCTAAATTGAAATTTAAGCCAACCGTATTTCCCGATAAAACCAAATTATAGAAATCAACTGGATTCGAAGTGACATATTCAATATCTCGATAATTATAAGATGCTTTTAAATTGGTATACGTTCCCAGATAACTCAAGCCATTATCGGTCATTGTCACCGGATATGGAGATACACCACTATAAGATATCGTAATAATATTGGTGACAACATCATTATCGGATACCACGCATGGAGCATAGCGCCATAAAATCGAAATATCAATTGCTTGTGTAGGCAATGCTTGCAACACTTTCTCATCATTGACATATGCATATTTTTGCGCAAAATTATAAGCTCCGTTGATATTCGTATTAGTAGCCTTAGTATATGCCACACCAGCTACATTCAGATTAATGTTCGGTAATAAATAGTAATTGCTACTTGTGCCATATCGAGTATGCCCTGGTGTTAAAGAATTGTTATTAATAATATTCATAACAGAGCGACTTGATAAGCTACTATAATTTAATGTTGATGTATCAACATTGTTTTCAATATTAATAACACCTGCTACATTGGCATTGGTTGACTCTTCACGTACATACATGGTAATATTACCATTATTTAAAAACTGACCGATTTCATCATAGCCATAGGTATGCAAACCGAAAACACCAGCAGCATAAAGCTTTCCATAACGATAAGTAATACCGTTAACACCAATGGTAATGTTACCATCATTTTCTAATTCTTTTACTTCATTGGTAACACCACTACCAACGACACCGCCAACATATTGATACAAGTTGCTGATATCCGTCGATGAAGAAAATCTCATTGCATAGATATTCATACTGTTTAAACAATTTGCAATACTATTGGCTTGGTTAACCTTACCAATGATTCCTCCAATACTAGATCCACTAATACCTGCAGTTCCCGTTGTTAATGTTTGATAAGAACCATCAATAATACCAGTTGTAGTACAATCTTTGATTGTTCCTAAACTACTATAACCTACAATACCACCAGCATAAATCAAACCCATGCTGTTTAACGTGGTACTAGTTCCATCACTAGTATAATTATCAGCTTTTGTTGTTAGAATGATTTGACCACTCACATTTACATTTTCTATTAATCCACCCTCTTGCTTTCCGGTTACAACACCGATCGCATTGGTTTCTAAGTAAGTTCCCTTACCATCTAAATCAAGGGGACGAACCATAGCATCAACAAAGTTAATGTTTTTTACTATTCCTGATAAAATTTCAAAGAAGCCATAACAGCGATATCCATTATATGAAATCCCTGTTGTTATGGTTAAATTAAAAATGGAATTATATGGGGAAAGACTGCCATCTTGCAATAGGCAATCAAATCCATCAGCAGCTTTTTCTGCACTTTGGAATGTTCCCGAAAAAACCGCACTTGTCTTATAAAATGCTTCTTCTGTAACTGCTTCCGCATTGATGCTATGAATCAAACGATAATCTTCACGTCTAAAAGTACCATATTTAGCAATCAAACTAGTCATGTAAACCAAATCGCTCGCAGTACCAATAGCAAAATAGGTTTCTTCATTTATATCCGTTGTATATACCAGCCCGTGTAGGATTGGATATGTTAAATTAAGAATATTATGATAATTAGCTGGGTAAGTAATATTAGAAAACCACCCATTGTTGACTTCTTCAGAACCAACCAATGTATAGTATGGAAAATAATCAACACTAAAAAATTGTGCTGTTGTTAAGGCGATTACATTTGTCTCAACGCCCAATGTCACCTGCGATGTCCCTGGATCAATATACATTTTTTTAGGTGCTGTGACCGTATCTATTAAAATACTTGAATCAAAATAAACATTGGATACAACTCCACCCTCGCTTTCCACATTTTCATATAAAACAGCGTAGCGGGTTGCTTGAGATTGAAGTGATACAGAAGCAGCAACGAGTCTATCAAGGGCAACGTAGGAATTTTCAAAAAGACCATAGTTATAAACCATCAAACCAGCAATGGCAAAAAAACCACCTTCCACTGTCAAGCCTGCAGCACTGCCACGAAAGTCATGGTAATATATATGACTTACAGTACCAAAATTTTCACCGATAAAAGAAGATGCCGTGCTTAAAGTTTTAAATTTATCTGGCTGTAACATAATAATATCTTCTAACCCAACATTCTTAACAACACCACTTTCACCAACTTTGGCGAATAATGCATAAGAACTTAAACTATATGCTCCTTCTTCATAGAATTCATATTCTTCTACTGTTTTAATTGGAGCATAAAACAAACTAGAAATCACAAAACCTTGGCCATCAAAAATACCAGTAAAAGCATCTATTCCCCATCCGATTGGTTTAATGAACTTATAAAGCATGGAAGCTTCATTATAATCAATATCATCACCCAAGACATAATGAAAGGTTAAATACTGAGATTTATACGTTGGTGAGTTACATACTTCACCAAAATAATACATTTCTACTCCATTTCCAATGACAATCACATATTCTTTACTACCATCTGTCATGATTGTTAAGGGGTTCAATGGATTCTCATTACCATCAACGAATAAACTCATGTCAACATATTCAATATTATTTGTTGAAACATTTTTTATTTCAGCAAGTTCACTATTCCATACATCGCTACTCAATCTTGTTGCTTGTTCAATTTTATCCGCATCACTAAGGATTACCTTAGTACCAATAAACATGAATGTGACAACAACAAGAAGAGAAAGGATTCCAAGTACTATTTTTTTCAGTAATAAACTTTTTGTCTTCATAACTAACTCCCTCCCTGTGGGATAGCGTCTATTCCCCAGATTTGAGAAAAACGATTGGCTTGAACAATTTCCACTCTAATATTTAGAATTAAATCACAAGTGTCAATGTAGGTTCTACTGATTTTGGGAATGTAAGCATCACCGCCATAAATAAATGGTAGCGTTGCTGTAACTCCTTTTTCTAAAGGTTCAGTATAATAAACATATTTTGTTTCCGCATCATAATACCATAAACTACTATAACCATCCTCACCACTTACACGCCAAGCATCATCCGCTAAATGAAATGGAAAAATATTATCGCCTTCGTGGTAAATAGAATAGATTTGTTCGGTATTAAAACTATAATAAAATCTTGTAACCTCCCATTCATCAAACACTTTAATTCGTAAGTAAGAGGTGATGTCTGGTGTTAATTGAATCTGTACTTTAAAATCATCAAGAAAGTGAGGAACATAGTTACTATCCCCTTCATGCTGTTCTAAAACAGCAGATTTTAACGAACCATTGATATATAATAATCCCTTCTCGCTGTCATAACAATTAGGAGCAGCAAGAGAGTCAAAGGCATTTTTAGTAATTAATACTTCTTCTTCATCAAAGTATTCAAAATAGGCTTCCATTTCAACTTCCATACCACCAATGGTAATATTGCCACCAATAGATCCATCCTTTGATAACCAACTAAATGTAAGTGGCATCATAATTGACAACACCAAAATAATTATCAAAAGAATGATATAAGGGGAATGCTTTTTAATGATCTGTTTCATAATTGGCTCCTCCATAATCGTCTAAGCTTTGAATTGCTTGAATGGTTAAAGAAATGTTGAATTGCTTCGTTAAGTAACCATCGGTTACATCGAGTCCATAATAATCGCCGAAAAAGGCTACTCTAAGAGAAGCCGTATTTGCACCATCAATTGTTGAAAGTTCTCGTCCTTC
>CAYPLR010000046.1:0-8728 GCA_964411675.1 uncultured Bacteroidales bacterium | reverse complement strand
TATAATGATTATATCATATTTTCTTTGTGTCTTCACTATTTTATTGAAATATCTTGTTCCTTTTTCTATAAAAAAAGAGAAAGCAGGTACTTTCTCTTTTCCAAAGGAGTTTATGAAAAATTTATTTTTGTTTACTAATGTAAACATATTCTAAATTAGTACTTAACTGAATCACAACTTCGTTTTCTGTGATAGTAACTGATTGACTGATGTCTTCTAATTGGAAGTTTTTAGCTTCTATTAATTTTCCGGTGATTTGTAAGGCAACACTGCCCTTCAGTAAATGTTGATTTCCAATCAGAATCAAATATCCATCTTCATCTTCAAATACAGATCCTCGAAGTTTTGGATCCAAATTAGTAAAGTAAATATCATCCATATATGTTGCTTGTTTTAACAGGGGTTGAATGTTACTTCTAAATTCCAAAGCTTGATAAGCATATTGAATCACTTCATTGTTTGGATCATCCTTAATTCTTGTTGGTGCAAACCATAAAATTGATCCTAATACGATTGCTCGTTCCATTTGGTCGATAAATTCTTTGTTTTCAGAACTTGAAAAATCAGTCACATTTTTTGGATTAACCATATTAATTTGAACAAATTCAGGAAAAATATACTTAATCACATTAAAGTATTCATCGTATTTTGGTCCATTCCAAGTCAAATTTCCAAAGGTATAGCTACCATAAATATCTCCGATATTTTCGGTTAATATGAACTTATCTTCCCCATATTCTTTTATCTTTTTATGTAGTTTCGATAGTACATCCAAATATCCTTGATTGAATTCCCCAATATGTTGGTGAGAATGTTCTTTTTGATAACAAGGGAATGGTTCCGCGGAAGCTAGTTGATCCAAGTAGATTCCTGTTGTGCCATATCCTTTGATTAAAAACTCTGCTGTATCAAGTAGGCGATTTGCCCATTCTTGATCCGATGGACAAGAAACAGTAAAGCTTTTTGTTCCATAGGTTTCAATATAATTATTGCCAACAACATCTTTCATTGCCATTTTTTCACCAACAGTCGCTGCATAGTCACCACTTAATTCGAAGATTCGCGCATTAATGTATAAGGTTGGAATTCCTCCATGCTTTCTTACATACTCTAAGCCACGAACAAAATCCATTGCTGAACCTAAGTCCATATCGGGATAGTATTCTGGATAATCGGTATCAAAGCCACCGCGATTCCAAGAAGCAATAAACATATGATTTAAACCATGTCTTCTTCCTTCTTCATACATCACTGGTATGTTTTTAAACGTGTTTTGAATGATATTTCCTTGACGTTTAAAATTATAGCATTGATTTAGTCCCCATTGATCATCCAAATAATCTGGATAATTGTGAAATTCTAGATGAGGTGCTAAGTAATTACGATAGATTTCTTTCGCATAATGCCAATCTTTCGTATTTACACTGATGACATATTCTCCACTTTCATAGACTTCTTGCTTTCCTAAGTCATAATACTTTACATAAGTAAGCCCCATGAAGTTTTCTTTCGATCCCACCTCAGCAACCACTCCAGTAACTGGAAAATTGTAATCATGAGATCCAAAATATAGACCATTGGCTTGATCATATAAATACATGAAAGTCATCGATGCTAAACCACAATAATTGATTTGGCGACGATAAGTATCATAAGTTGTTAAGCTTGTTTTTGCTCTCCAAAAACTCTGGTAGTCTTCCTTTTTATAACGATCAACTGGATTAACTGTTTTTTCACCCGCATGATGAGGATAGATGAATACATTCTTTTGGTAATCCTTTCCTAGTTGTAGTCCGTATAAATTAGGACCTACAATCTCACACACACGGAAATTCTTGTCACAATTTTCTACTGCGATGGTAATCTTTAGTTGATCGTTGTGGTTACAAATAAAATGAATATCCGCATATACTTCAAAACCAGTAAATTGCACATAGATGGAATCCTTGGTATGACTTAAATAAGTAGGATTACATTGAATCATTTCTTTGTCTAATAAACCCTTAATAAAGAAAATAGGCATTGGAAAAGCAAACTTTACATATTCATCATTGGTTTGCTTATTCAACAAAGAAGTAATTCTTAATTCTTCTAAATCTATTGAAAAGGAATAATGTTTGTTTTCTAAAACAAGATTAGTAGCCATTTTTTTCATAGTTTTTCCAAGCCTCATCATTTAGAATTCCTGCATTTGGCATATGATTTGAAATATATACACTTGGGTTTAATCCCTTCGCAACTAATTTTTCAACAACCGCTGCTTGTAAAGCCCACATAATATAGGCAGCACCAATTCCACTTGATGGGCAGATTCTTCTATTAATGGCTGGTACATCAACCAGGGTATCAGAGAAATTAGAGCAGTTATCTAAAACGATATCTGCTGCTTCAAATAATCTTTTACCGGAAGGATGCTTTGAGATTAATTTTTCAGAATATTCAACTGCTGTTAAAGCAATTGTCTTCACACCCATTTCTTTTGCTGCTAAGGCCAATTCTATGGGTAGTTTATTATAACCAGACACAGAACCGACAATCAAGACATCTCCCTTGCGGATGTTAGCTTGTCCTAATACAAATTGAGGAAAACCATCCACGGTATCATAAGTAATTCTTTGTACTCCTTCACGGCTACGAAAACGTGTCGGATTATTTACTTCACAATTGACACGAATAGGACGTAAGGCCATCATTCCCCCTGTTCGGCCGATGCATTCATGCATTAACATATGACCGGTATCGATAATATGCCATATTCCATCCTGAGCAAGAGAGCTAGCGATGACTTCTGCTGCTTCCATGATTTTATCTTTTTGAGATTTTTCAATTTTTACTAACACTTTTTTCATTTCTTCAAAGTATTGATCGATTAACATAATTACACCTCAAACTCTATTTTATCAATATCAATGCCTTCATCAAACAATGTTTTTAATATTGCTCCATAAATGACATCTAACTTATTTTCAATATAAAATAATTGTCCATTGCTAATTTCATCCACCTTTTTACGGAATAAATCAATCACAATTTTTCCCGCTTTATGGACTCCCCCTGTTAAAGCAACAGGTAAGCGACGATTCGTGCCACTCTTTACATAAGCGCGATGCGCTAAATTAGCCATTTCTTTGGTTGCTTCTTCAATAATTTTGATCGAAGCTTCATCTCCTGTTGCTGCCAATTGGCATACCAAAGGAGATAGGGAAGCCGCTTTTTCTCGCTGGTTAGTTTCCAGGTAAATTGCTCTTCTTAAAATACTAAAATCTTCTATTTCAAAATATTTCATTACTTCAGCTAGTAATGGTGTTCTCTTATTATCATCAAAGTTTTTCGCACATTCCTTTAGTGCCATGACTCCAATGTGATAACCACTTCCTTCATCACCCATTAGGGTTCCCCATCCACCAACAGTATAGTATTTGCTACCGATATAAGCGGTAGCAAAGCTACCTGTTCCAGCAAGAACAACGACGCCATCTTCATCTTTAAACGCTGAAAATTTTAGTTCATCGCTTTCATGCATAATTTTACTTTTAATCCCTATAATTTCTTCGAATTCTTCTAAGCATTCTCTAAAACCAGGAATGAATAAATTACAATATTCAATTTCTGAAGCAAAAACATTTGCTTCATTTAATGCCATATCACAGGCTTTCAAGACATTTCCTAAGGCAATTTTATACGATGACAGTCTAGCATTTCCACCACCAGCTAGTCCACGACCAAGAACCTGGCCAGTTTCAGTAAAAACTGCAGCAATTGATTTTGTTCCACCACTATCAACAACTAAGTATTTTTTCATCAGTACAAGCTCCTAATTCTTTTTTCGTATTCATCATATAATCCTTTATTATGTTCATCTCCACCATTAATATTTGCACTTTTGTAAATAGTGGGAGTAATACCATCTGTTTCATAATGAGAAATAATGGCCAGTACCAATCGCTGGGCAATATAAGCACTAGCGATTGTTGAAACAGCCCCAATATTTCCATATTGTGTAACGATGATTCCATCTCCAATCGGAGCATGATTATCAATTACCACATCTGCTAGTTCAAACAAATGTTTTCCTGAAGAAACTCTCGAATCTAATCCCTCCGAAACTTTTTTACTAGTAATAACAATCACAGGATTTTGATTGACTTTCGCACATTCTGCCATTTCAATCGGAACAGCATTAATTCCTGAATTGGATACAATTAAAAAAGGTTCAAACGGTAATTTAACAACGCTATCAAAAATTATTTTTGCGATTCCTGGTAAACGTTCAAATTTCGTACTTCGTGCTGCTCCTTCGTGTTGCATTAAGAAAGGTTCCAAAATGGGATTTACTTGAATTAAACCTCCAGCACGATAAAACATCTCTTCTGCGATCATATGAGAATGTCCAGTACAAAAAATATGTAATAACCCTTTTTTACGCATCGCATGATAAATGATCAATGCAGCTTGGTTGATATGTTCTGTTTCTTCAACATCTATTATATTAATAAGTTCTGTTACTTTACAAGTAAATTCTTTATAATCCATATCTTTATCCTTTAATGATTAATACCAAGTGCCATGTGATAGGCACTTGGTATCGTATTTAAATTGTTACTTTTTATGACCCACCCATTAAATAATAAGTTAATTTGTCATTAACTGCTACTATTTTTGAATCAATATCAGCACTTGTTAGATCTTTTGCATCCCAGAAAGTGGTATCCATTAATGTCTTGAAATATGTTTGCCAGTTAGGACCAAAAGTATCTGTTGGATATGGAAGTGTTCCTGGATAGCTTAGAGCATCAACGAAATATTGACGATAAGGTTTTTCAGCGATCCAACTAGCAATATCCGCAGTTGATGAACCAGGTAATCCCATACCAGCACCACAAGCGATTGCTTGTCCTTCTGGACCTGAGAAGTATTCCAATACTTTCCATGCCCAAGCAGAATTTGATGTGCAAGAAGGAATTGTCCAGCAATTTAAGAAGGTATGAGAAGTATTCTCACCACTTGTTCCAATTGGTAAAGGACGAACAACAAAGTTAGCTCCTGCTGTTTCAACAGTGTTTACTTGTGATAGACCACCAGAAATCATAGCAGCATAACCACCAGAGAAGGAAGCACTGAATCCACCATGTTCTAATGTTTCTGATAATGACATAACTCCATCTTTTGCAATTAAATCATATAAGAACTTCACACCGGCTTTTGAGCCTTCACTGTTTAGTAAACTTTCATTCTTGGCAGCATCAAAGTATTTTCCACCGAACAAATAGAACCAAACATAAACTGGATCTGGGTTAGAATCAAAAGAATATCCCCAAACATTGTCTGTCTCTTCAGCAAATTGTAAGCAAATATTCTTAAAATCTTCTACTGTCCAATCATCATCAGGTAAATCAATTCCGTATTTATTGAATAAATCAACATTCAACATCATACATTTAGTTGTAACGTCACGAGCAACAGCGTATACGCTATCTTCATAATGTAGACCTTCTCTTACTGAAGGATATAAATCATTTAGATACTCATCGGTTACAAAATCATCCAATGCAAGGATTGTTCCATTCGATGCGAACAAAGGAATTTTATCTGATGCTAACATCATAACATCGATTTGTTCTGAGCTACCACCAGCAAGCATAGCACCAGCAAGTTTTGTTAACATTGTTTGATAGTAATTTGAAATCTTTACAAAGTTTAATGTAACATTATACTCTGCATACTTTTCTTCAAATCCTGCTTTCAATCCTGTTAAACCATCATGTGCTGGATCCCACCAAGAATATACATTAACTGTAGCATCCTTAGTCAATTCTCCACCATTTTGATTTGGATCTTTATCGCATCCTACAAATACTGTAAGAGCAAATAAGAACGTCAAAATTAAAACTAGTTTTTTCATTTTTTTCCTCCATGTTTTTATTTTTCTTCTCTTTGAGAAGTAGTGGACTGTTTATGTTCCCGTAAAACCCGAACTCATTTGTGTATTCACAAATTGTTTTTGGAAAATAATATAAATAATTAAGATTGGTAGAATAGAAATAACTGAACCTGCCATTAATATTGATTGGCTGGTTTCCCATTCCGATAATAGCTTTAATCCTAAAGTCCATGTCCATTGGGCATCCTGTTGTAAGATAATCGAAGGCCACAAATAGGCATTCCAGGTTCCTCTGAAGGATAGAATGGCAACCGTTGCTAGTACTGGTTTTGAGTTAGGAAGGATAATTCTAAAGAATACTCCCGCCCAAGAACAACCATCAATGATCGCTGCATTCTCTAAGTCTCTGGGAATGGATAAGAAATATTGCCTGAATAAGAAGATGGCTGTCACGCTTCCTGATAAAGCAGCTCGTAAGATTAAGGACCAATGACTATTTAAGAGCCCAAGTTTTACCATAATCGCAAAGTTTGGTATCAGAGTGACATAGGAAGGAATCATCATGGTAGATAATAATAAGATAAAGATTGCTTTACTCCCTTTAAAACGCAATCTCGCTAACGCATAAGCTGCCATGGATGAAACAAAGATACTACATATTGGAATAACTACTGCTAAATATAATCCATTAAATACCATTCGCCCAATATCATATATTTGTGCTAAAGCAATAAAATTTTCAAAGGTAAATGGATTGGGAATTAAATTCAGGGCTGATTCATGATAAATTTGATAATTTGTCTTAAACGCTGAAGCAAATGTCCATAGAAATGGAAATATCAAGGTTATACATAATAGAATCATAAAACCATTATAAAGAATACTACCTATTAATTTTCTATTTTTAAATGTCATATGCTTTTTTATTTTTAGTTTGGCTTCCATACTATTCACCTACATTTTTTCTTCTCGTTTTAAAACGAAACGCAGAATTGTGAATCCTAAAATCAATAGGAATAATACCCAAGCTAAGGCTGCTGCATAACCCATCTTATAATTTTGGAAGGCTTGCGTATAAATATAATACATCAAAGAACTAGTACCTAAACGTCCTTGAGTCATGATTAATACGACTTCAAAAATATTAAAGGCTTCGAGAACGAGTAGAATGGTAATGGCAAAGGTTGTTGGTCTTAACAAAGGAATTGTAATATACCATAATTTTTGAAATTTGTTCGCGCCATCTACTTCTGCTGCTTCATATAAATTATCAGGAATTGTCTGTAACCCTGTTAAGAACATAATCATGTAATAGCCACTCATTTGCCATACACGCATAATGACAATGGAATTTTTTGCCCATTCTGTTGTAGATAGCCATCCAGGAGGATTTTGAACTCCCAAAGAGGTGAGGATGCCATTTAACATACCTTCAGAAGAATTAAACATCCACTTCCAAACTAAGGAAATCGCAACCGTTGATATAATACAAGGCAAGAATAAACAAGCACGGTAAATAGGAGTCATTCCTTTTACTTTCTTATTCAATAAAATAGCAAAGAATAAAGAAATCACCAATACGGTTGGAACTAAAGCAATTACATAATAGACGGTATTCCATAGATAGTCCCAAAAGAAAATATCCTTTGTAAATAAATTAATGTAATTGGTGAATCCAACCCATTTTGGGGTAGTTAACATATTCCAATCCGTAAAAGAGATATACAAGGAATATAACATTGAGAAAGCAGTAAAGACTAAAAAACCCGTTAAAACTGGAGCAATAAACATCCAACCAGTCAGAGCCTCTTTCTTTGCCAAGGTTAAATGATACCATTTCTTTTTTTGATTCTTCGGTGGTTGTATGCAACCGCTTACATTGTTTTCCATTTTTCACCTCGATAATAATAGTACAAATTGTGGATTTGTTATATTGTTATAACATATTTTATTTTATTTTTTAAACCTGCTAAGCAGGTCATTTTAAAATATTCAATTAATTATTCATAGTTACGCTAAATTTATATTTATCGCCACGATATAAACTTTCTGTAAATTCATAAGGGCGATTGTTTTTATTATAAGTCAATCGTTCAACTGCTAGTAACGGAGAATTTACCTTTACTTCTAGCATTTCTGCTTGTTTCTGATTTGCTAGAGTAGCTTCAATAGTTTGACTCGCTTTATAAGGTTCAATTTGATATTTTGAAGATAATATTGCATATAATGACTTAGTCAGATCATGTTTTTCTAAATCGGGAATTAAATGAAAGGGTAAGTGAACTTTTTCATAAGCCATTTTAACGCCATCAGCACAACGAATTCTTTCCAAAATGTAAATTTTACTACCTTCTGATAAATCCAATTTGCTCGCTATTTTTCTAGATGGAACTGTTAATTGAATATTCAAGAAAATAGTAGAAGGTACTTTTCCAATACTAGCCATTTCTAAGGAAAATCCTTGCAAGACATTTAATTGCATATCTGCTTTCTTCTCACTAATAAAAGTACCTTTTCCCTGTACCTTTACAATCAATCCTTGGTTTGCTAATAATTCAAACGCATGGCGAGTAGTAATTCTAGAAGCATTAAAAATTCCACACACTTCTTGTTCTGTGGGCATCTTTTGTCCACTTTGCATTTGATTCGTTAGAATCATCTTCTTATAATATTCAAATATTTTGTAATATAAAGAACTATTTGCCATATGCCACCTCTAACTTGTTATAACAATATAATATCATATTGTAATAAACTAGTCAACAAGTCTAAAAAAATTAGCTTACTATCGCTATTTTTTTTATTCCCTGTAGCAATTCTTGAATGTCAGCAAGTAATTCATCACTT
>CAYPLR010000045.1:0-9302 GCA_964411675.1 uncultured Bacteroidales bacterium | reverse complement strand
AAAGGGTAGTTTTTTATTTATTGAGTAATAACTGAATAATATGGTTTGTTGCTTGTACCATAGTATCTAATTCTAAGGCTAAAGAATCATCTTCTGTCTGATGATGATATAAAGGAAAATGAATAAAACCTACTTTTGTTGGTAATTTGAATTTATTTACATAATATAATGCTAGATAGAAAGCGTAGTTACAGACATAAACTCCCGCTGAATAAGATAGTGAAATAGGATAAGTACTAGCCAATTTTTCAACAAGTTCGCTCGCTTGGATGGTGTTAAAATAGCCAGCATGCCCCTCTTCTTTAATGAATTGATTCAGATAGAAATTGCCATCATTATCACGAGTAGGAGTATTAATTAGATTAATTGCCCCTTGTTCTAAAGAAATAGTGCGGCGATTTTGTGCTTGCCCTAGCAATAATAAATAGTCAGGCTTTTGTTCTAGCAATAGATTTTTCAATAAAGTGTCACATTTATGATAGGAAACGGGAAGAACGACTTTTTGATAGTCCTTGGGTAGAACTTTTAAAATTTCTAAGGAGGAATTCGTTGGGATGATTCCAAATGGTTCAAATGCAGTTACAATTACTTTATTCATAATAATCACCTTTTTATTTATTATATTATATAAAAAAAATAATAACAATAAAAACAAACTAATATATATACGAGGTGATTATGGTGAACAAAAAGCGTAAAACAATAATAATCATTGCTATTCTTATTCTCCTAATCATATTAGGAATATATTGGACTAGTAATGAGGAAATACCACTAGAAGAAAGTGAACAAGAAGAAATATCACAACCATCAATGGCACAATATGTTATTTATATCAAAGGAGAGGTGAAGAATCCTGGGCTTTATTTAATTGATAAGGATAAAAGAATCAACGATGCTATCAGTTTAGCGGGAGGATTAACTGAAAATGCTAGTTTAAAAGATATCAATTTAGCTGCGAAAATAACGGATGGAATGATGCTTATTATTCCCAGTGAAATTGTTGAAGAGTTTCAAAAGAAAATATCAATCAATACAGCAACCATAGAACAGTTACAAAAACTTTCTCGAATAGGTCCTGCAATTGCAGAAAGAATTATAGAATATCGTGAGAAAAATGGTAATTTTAAAAGCATTGAGGAGATAATGAATGTTAAAGGGATATCTGCAGCGATTTACGAACAGATTAAAGATGACATCTGTTTATAGGGAATTGATTAATAATTATTTTGTTCTTGCTTTTGCTTTGCTACTTTTTGCGATAGCTACTAATCATTGGATTGCTTTTCCATTTGTTATTATCTATTGTTTTTATTGCTATCGTCAAAATAGAGAAGTCTTTTTTATTATTCTTGTAATTTTATTAGTCTTTATTGTTCACTTTTTATTCATAAAAGTAAATTACTTTTTTAAAGAAACCAACGAGGTGAAGGGAACTATTGTAGCAATAGAACAGAAAGAAGAATATAATAAACTGATTGTTCGAGATCACTATTATAAAAAAATAATATATGATTATGATTTACATTCCCTCAAGCCAGGTGATGAGGTTTATGCAAAAGGAATAAGCCTTGAAGCGAGTGGTCAAAGAATAGAAAACGGGTATGATTATTGTAAATATCTAAGAAATCAGAAAATTGATCAAGTATTATTAAGTGAAGAAATCAAGATTACAGGGAATCAATTTCATCTTGCTAGGATCGGTTTTACTTTAAATCAGTATCTATCTCATTTCCCCGAAAAAACACAAGCCTTTATAAAAGCCATTATTGTAGGGGATGACAGCCAGTTTACGGAAGAATTCACAAACGGAATGCAAACCAATGGAATCAGTCATTTATTCGCTGTTTCCGGATTACATATTGGTTTACTCGTCATGATTATAAAAAAAATACTAGATTTTTTTAATGTTTCTAATCGAGTAATTACGATTATTACTCTTATTTTCCTTGCCATGTATTTAATTGTAACGAATTTTTCTGCTTCTATTTTACGGGCATGTCTTTTATATTTTGGTAGTCTTATCAATAAAAAAGGGAAATTCGGTTTAAAATCAATTGATATTATTTCCATTATCTTTATTATATTACTTCTTTTTAATCCTTATTACATCTATAATTTTAGTTTTATATTGAGTTTTCTCATGGCATTTATTATCATTTTAGTTTCTCCATTACTTAAAAAATATCAAAATTCATGGCAAATTCTTATCATTTCAGCAATCGCTGTTATTATTACTTTTCCCATCATCATTAACTTTAATTATCAAATTAATTTATTATCGCCATTTTTAAACGTGGTTTATATTGCTGTTTTTTCTAGTATCATTCTTCCTTTTACTTTACTGGTTTTCATTCTTCCCTTTTTGTCAGGAGTATATCAATATTTGCTAGTAGCGTTTGAAAAATTAGTTGTTTTAAGTGGAAAATATGTAAATATTAGAGTGTTCTTTCCTCATTTTAAAAGCTGGCAAATGATTATTTATTATTTGTTTGTTATTGGAATCATCTATTGTTTCAAAAAAATATGTTTTCGTAAGAGTATAATTTGCTTATTTTTCTTATTTATGATTAGCTTAAAGGTTTTCCCTCTTTTAAATATAAAAGGGGAAGTAAGCTTTCTTGATTTAGCAAATGGGGAGGCTATTTTAGTGCACACTCCTTTTTCTGAGTGTACAGCACTAATAGACACGGGAGAAGGTCAAAATGAAGAGGTGACAAAATTTCTCTTGAGTAAGGGAATCACGAAATTAGATTATTTAATTTTGACACATAATCATAGCGACCATAATGGAGAAGCGAGGAATATTTTAAAAAATCTTAAAGTAGAAAAGATTGTTACAAGCACCTTTGATACTAGTGTGTATGCTAGAACAGCAATTACAGAAAGAGTTAGTATTCATGAATCCTTTCAATGTGGGGACATTACCTTTCAAGTATTGAGTCCTAAAATAAAAAGTGAAAATGAAAATGATAATAGTTTAGTGCTCTATGCCAAGATTAATAAACAAGGATTTTTATTTTTGGGAGATGTTAGTAGAAAGATTGAAGAAGAAATAACAGAGTATAATCTCGTTGTAGATGTTGTTAAGATCGCTCATCATGGATCTATTACATCGACTAGTCCTATTCTACTCGCTAAGTTTAAACCAAAGGTTGCAGTGATTCAAACAGGAAGAGTGGTTAAATTTGCTTTTCCTCATGCTCAAACAATAGCAACCCTCAATCAGTTTGCTATCATTACTTATCAAACAAATCAAGACTATTCTATCAAGTATAGCTATACTAAAAAAACATCGTCTTTCACTAGTTGGCGATGATTTTTATCTTAGGTCTTTGTTTGACAAACAAAATAGAATCCTTTATAATGTTATTACTAAGGTGATTCATGATGAAATGTAAAAAATGCAATCGAGAAGTCAAAGGAACGATTTGTTCTTATTGTGGAGAGATACAAGATATTCCTGAAGAAATAGTTGTATTACCAAGTCGTAGGGATATCTTAAAATATGCTATTCTTTTCGCAGTAATAGCATTTATTTTTGGTGTTTTATCTAATTACTTTAATCAAGTATTACTTTTGGGGATTATTACTGGTATTTTAGGAGCGTGGATTTCTTTTCGCGCTTTAAAGTCAGTAGAGAAAAAATGGTTTACATTAGCAGGAATTATTTCTTTGTTGGGGTTGTTTCTAACAGGAATTTCTACCATCAAATATATTTCACAGGAACTGGATAAAGCGACTGCTGCCAAACAATATGAAAAAATTCTAGACATTGGGATTCCATCACAAAAAGCAATTAGCTATCAAATTGATTTTGGATATGATACTGGATATAAAGTAGTCATGTATGGTTATAATTTGTCAGAGGAAGAATATCAAACAATCTTGGCAAATGCTATTTGGTTAACCGAAAGTAACTATTTTTTAGAATTAATTGATCAAGAAGAATTCGAAGGAAACTATGCGATTTTTGATGTTCAAAATGAAACGTGGAGTATTCCTGATGACATTTTGAAATATCATTTTATTACCATTCGAATTGTTCAAAAAGAAGGAAATTATAAATTAGAAATATACGACGTGAGCAAGCGTCAATATTAGAAAGAGGTACTATGGCTAACGTCTATCTTTATTTAGGAGAAGAAAAGTATTTGATTCACAATAAAATTGAACGGCTAATCGCAGAATCAAAAGCTGATCAATACAATACATTTTCTTATGATATGGATGAAGTAAATATCAAAGAAGCAGTTAGAGATGCCTTGACACCGCCATTTATGTGTGAAAACAAAGCGGTGATTATCAAAAATCCTAAATTTTTAACAGCAGAAAAAAGTGAAATCAACCATACTATTTCTGCCTTAATGGATTATATTGAATATCCAATGGATACTACTTATTTTATCATCAATGCTGTAGGCTTAAAATTAAATGAAAAAAGCGAAGTGGTAAAGCAACTTCGCAAAAAAGCAATTATTAATGAAACAAGAGAAATTAGTGAAACAGAATTTTGTGGCTGGGTTAAACGCCAATTTGAACTAGAGGACATCACAATTAAAGAGGATGCTGTAAAGCAATTTTATAATTTGGTAGGGCGAAACATGATTAGTGCCAGAACCGAAATTGATAAACTAGTTGCTTATGTAGGAAAAGGGAATATCATAACAAGTAAAACAGTATCTTCTGTTGTTGTAAAGGAAATCCAACAAGATATCTTTGCCTTATCCAATGCTATTATTGAACGGGATTCTGAAAAAACAATCAATATTTATCGTGATTTGATTGCTGTAGATAATGATGTTAATCGCTTATTTAACTTAGTCACTAGAACAATTCGGGATACACTATTAGTAAATTATATGTTAGAAGAGGGTGCAAAGCAAAATGATATTGCTATGAAAATGGGGACATCAACGAATCGCGCTTATTATTTGATTCGTAATGCCAAGAGCTTTGATATTCAATCGGCAAAAGAATATTTAGTAAAGCTAGGAGAACTAGACTATAAAATAAAATCAGGACAAATTGATGCAAGAACTGGATTCGAGTTTTTCTTGTTTCAACTATAAATAAAAAAAACATCTGATATTACAGATGTTTTTTTATGCTAAACTATTAAGAAGCTTTGCAAGACGAGATTTGTTGCGGCTTACGAAATTCTTATGAAAAATACCCTTGGCTAATGCTTTGTCTAACTTAGTACATGCAAGCTTTAATGCTTCTTGAGCTTGTTCTAAATTTTTATTTGCAACTGCAGATTCAACGCTTTTTACAGCGGTTTTCACTGAAGATTTGAAAGCAGCATTTTGAAGTCTTCGTTTTTCATTAGTTAAATTACGTTTAGCTTGTTGTTTGATATTTGCCATGTTCTATACCTCCAAAATTCACACTACTTATTCTACCAAAAAACTTTATAAAAAGCAAGTAAAAAATATTTTATTTATTAATAGGAAATAAATGAATATTGTCTTTTCACTTTTAATAGTGTATAATATATCCGTTCAACAGGGGAGCTATGGCTGAGAGGTTGCTTGTGGCAACGACCCTTAAACCTGAACTAGGTAATGCTAGCGTAGGAAAGATCAATATCTTCTTTTCGTTTTTTGGCATTCAAAAAACTTTTTTTATTTTTCAGTAGAGGAGATGATTGAAATTGAAAAAAAATAATGAAGTTTTCAAACTGACTTTTTCTGCAATTTTATTAAGTATGGCAATTGTTTTGGAAATAGTATGTAAAGCAATTCCCTTTTTAAAGATGCCAAATGGAGGAGGGATTTCTCTTGCGATGTTACCACTGGTAATTATCGCATATGTTTTTGGCTTTCGGTATGGAATTACTGCTGGAGTAGCCTATGGTATCATTGATTGTTTTGTTTTAGATGGTTATGGATTTAATATCTTTTCCTTTTTCTTAGATTACATTTTAGGCTTTGGAGTAATGGGGCTTGCTGCTATTACTCGTAAGAAATCACTAGCAGGAAACAATGTTTCATTTGTACTTGGATTTCTTGTTGCTAGTTGCTTGCGCTGGATATTTGCTGGTTTTAGTGGAGTTATCAATGCGAATATTTGGGGCTATGATGCAAATTTCTTAGCAGGTTTATTTGGACCATCTCGTTCAGGAGTATTTTGGTTATACTTCTATTCGTTTATCTACTATAATCTTCCCTATATTACGGCTTCAACAATCCTTTGTATTATTGTCGGTTTAACAATTAAAAAACAACTTTTTCAATACTTTAGTGGACAAACCATTTCTGAACCATAAACATTTTGTTTATGGTTTTTTAAATATTTTTAGATTAAAATAAAAAAATATGTTATACTGATAACGGTGATAATGATGAAAAAATACGATATAGCAATCATTGGAGCAGGAGCAGCAGGAATTAGTTGTGCTTTGGCTTATAAGCAAAAGAATCCAAATAAAACAATCATTATTTTAGAACAAAATGATAGAATAGGTAAGAAGATTCTAAAAACAGGAAATGGTAAGTGTAATTTGGGGAATGTTCATATTCATGAAACTTCTTATTACAATTGGAATTATATTCAAAACAAAATGAAACAATTTGATGTGATAAAATACTTTAAAGAAATAGGAATGATAACTAAACAGGATGAACAAGGAAGGTTGTATCCCTATAGTGAAACGGCGTCCTCGGTTGTTGATATTTTACGCTATGAATTAGAAAAGCAAAAAATTATAGTACAATGCTCTTTTAGGGTTACGGATATTGTAAAGGATAGTAATTTTATGATTCAGGGGACACAAGAGAGTATTGAAGCAGAAAAAATTGTTGTTGCAACAGGATCTCTTGCTCAAGAAAAAACTAATGGATATCAACTTTTAGAAAAACTTGGGCATCATATTACTCCTTTGTCACCAAGACTGGTTCCGATAAAAGTAGAAGAGAATGTAAAGTCTTTACAAGGAATCAGAGTAAAATGTTTAGCTCAAACAAATGGCTTTCAGGAATATGGTGAGATTTTATTTAAAGAAGAAGGACTATCAGGAATTCTAGCACTTAATCTTTCTCGCTATGTCAATAAAAAGGATGAGATTATTCTTGACTTAGCTCCAGAAAAATCATTTTTTGAATTAAAAGAGTATATCGAAAAATTAGAAAATCGTGATTTGTCGATCGTGTTACGAGGATTACTTCCCAAGATGTTAATTTTAGATATTCTAAAAAATGCTAACACAGCGGAAGAAATCGCTACTAGAATTAAAAACTATCGTTTAACAGTAAAAGATTTATATGATTTTGAATTTGCTCAAATAACAAGAGGAGGCGTCGATATGGCAGAGATAAAAGAAGATTTCGCTTCCAAAATAATAAAGAATTTATATATCGTTGGTGAAGTACTAGATGTTGATGGAGAATGTGGGGGATATAATCTCATGTTTGCTTGGATGAGTGGCAGTATTGTTGGTGAGAATATTTAACGTTTTGAAAAAAGCGATAAGTTGTTTACTAAATAAAGCGATTATAGTATAATACTAATATATAAAAAGAAAATAAAGAGGATAGTTTATGAACTTACCAAATAAGTTAACAATTGCAAGAATGTGCACAATTCCTATTATTATCATCATTTCTTTAATCAAACCTTTACAAGAAGTGATTATCTTTGCAACAGTAACACTAGAAGATTTAATTTTGTTGGTCGTCTTTGGCACTGCATCGTTTACAGATTATTTAGATGGCCATATTGCAAGGAAAAACAATATTGTAACGAACTTCGGAAAATTTATGGATCCATTAGCTGACAAACTACTAGTCCTAGCAACACTAATTGTTCTTTTGGAGCGAGGTAGATTAGTAGCATTTAATATTAACTTGGGTTTTGCAGTTACATTAATTCTTGCTCGTGAGTTTGCAATCACAGGAATTAGACTAATCGCCGTTACTAACAACGTTGTAATCGCAGCTAGTAAATTAGGCAAGTTAAAAACTTGTTCCCAAATGTTAATGATTATTCTTTTATTATTGAACTGCTATCCAATTACTTGGTTAGGTGGAATCAGCAAAGATATCACGGCAGTAATATTAATTGGATTCGCTACAATAATGACCATTGTTAGTGGTGTTGACTATGTAATTAAAAATAAAAATGTTTTAAAAGATAATACAGACAATTAAAGCGAAGGAGAAAGAAATGGCAGACGAAAAGTTAAAAGCTTTAGAAGAAGCGTTTAAGGCAATTGAAAAGCAATACGGAAAAGGCTCAATTATGAAGTTGGGAGATAAAATCTACACAGAAATGGAAGTAATTCCAAGTGGTTCTATATCTTTGGATATTGCACTAGGAGTTGGTGGATATCCTAAAGGAAGAATTGTGGAGATATTTGGACCAGAAAGTAGTGGTAAAACTACATTTGCTTTACACGCTATTGCCCAAGCGCAAAAAGCAGGGGGAATAGCTGCATTTATTGATGCAGAACATGCATTAGATCCAAAATATGCAAAAGCATTAGGGGTAGATATTGACAATTTAGTTTTATCACAACCAGACACCGGAGAGCAAGCTCTAGAAATTACAGAACATCTAATTAGAAGTAACGCAATTGACATTGTTGTAATTGACTCTGTGGCTGCTTTAGTACCAAAAGTAGAAATTGATGGTGATATGGGAGATTCTCATATAGGAACGCAAGCACGTTTGATGTCACAAGCCATGAGAAAGCTAAGTGGAGCTATCAGTAAGAGTAAATCAATTGTTATCTTCATCAATCAAATTAGAGAAAAAGTAGGAGTTATGTTTGGAAGCCCTGAAACAACTTCAGGAGGAAGAGCATTAAAATTCTATGCATCTATTCGCTTAGATATCCGTCGTGTTGAACAAATCAAATCAGGTACCGATATTATTGGTAACTTAACACGAGTAAGAGTTGTAAAAAACAAGGTTGCTCCTCCATTTAAATCTGTTGATGTAGATCTAATTTATGGCTTTGGTGTGTCTCACGAAGCAGAAATTTTAGACTTGGCAGTTAATTTAGATATTATTGTCAAGAGTGGTGCATGGTTCTCTTACAATGGTGAAAAACTTGGCCAAGGTAGAGAAAACGTGAAAGACTTCTTAAAACAAAATCCAAATCTTAGCGATGAAATAGAGAAAAAGATTCGTGAAAAAATGAAAGAAAATAAATAATCTCAGCTCATAATTATCAAATAATTATGAGCTTTTTTATTTCTCTTATCAAGGACAAGGTTTATCATTTATTCTTAATAAATATTCTGTATTTTAAATTATGTAAATTCGCGATAAAAAAATCTTTATAAAAAACCCGTTTA
>CAYPLR010000044.1:0-9318 GCA_964411675.1 uncultured Bacteroidales bacterium | reverse complement strand
ATCGTTAGGGTATTCTCCATCTTCAATTAATTTACCAAAAAGATTACATAAAATTCTTCGAAAATAGTCATGACGTGGATAAGACATAAAGCTACGAGAATCGGTTAACATTCCAACAAAATTACTAATCAATCCCATATTACATAGCGTTGTCATTTGTTTTATCATGCCATCTTTTTGATCATTAAACCACCATCCAGAACCAAATTGAATTTTACCTTTTACTCCACCTTGAAAGCAACCAGCAATCGTTGCTAGAATTTCATTATCGTTGGGATTTAAACAATATAGAATTGTTTTTGGTAGTTCATTCGTGCTATCGAGTTTATCAAGTATTTTGGCTAGAGGAACAGCAATTGGTTTATCATTAATCGCATCAAAGCCCGTATCAAGCCCTAGTTTAAAGAATCCTCTACTAGAATTGTTACGTAAAGCTCCAATATGATATTGTTGCACCCAGCCATGTTTGGCATATTCTTTTCCCAAAAAGACTAAAAGATATCCTTTATATTGTGCTATTTCCTCATGGCTTAGTTTTTCTTTATTCATTCCTTTTAAGAAAATATCATTCATCTGATCTTCTTCAGCAGCTAGGTAAACCACTTCGTCTAGAGCATGATCTGAAATCTTACATCCTACACTATTAAAAAATGTAATTCTTTGTTTTAAGGCTTTTAGAAAACTAGAGAAATCAGTGATTTCTATTTGCGAAACCAATGCTAATTTTTTTACCCAATCACTAAACCAATCTAGTTCTATATTAATTGCTTTATCGGGTCTAAATGCTGGTAAAACAACAGTTTTAAACTTCTTTTCTTCTTTCAATAAAAGATGCCATTTTAAATCATCGGTTGGATCATCGGTCGTACAAATAACTTTCACATTACACTTTTCAATCATCTTTCTTGCAGGTAGATGAGACAAGTGGCTATTTGCTTGTTTGTATATTTTTGTAGCCGTTTCTTGATTAAAAATTTCATTGATGCCAAAGAAAGTATTTAATTCCATATATGTCCAGTGAAATAAAGGATTTCCTATCGTATAAGGAACTGTTTCTGCCCATTTCATAAATTTTTCTTCCGGAGATGCATCACCAGTAATAAACTCTTCACCAATTCCCTGAGTTCGCATCGCACGCCACTTGTAGTGGTCTCCATAAGTACCATCTGCTAACCAAACTTCTGTAAGATTGTTAAACTTACGATTCTCATAAATTTCTTGAGGATTTAAGTGACAATGAAAATCAAAAATTGGCATTTTCTTCGCAAATTTTTCGTACAACAAAATGGCCGTATTGGTTTCTAACAGAAATTTTTTCCCCATAAATTCTCTCATTAAAGGTTCCTCCCACCATTCAATTATTTATTTGTTTGTTCGTGATATCCTTGTCTCATTGATACATATTTTGCTATCTCTTTTAATTCGTTGATCTCTTCAATAATATGATCATCAGGTTCGTTGTTGGCAATTCTTGCAGCACTTAACACACCTACATTTTTATCTTCAAAATTATATACTGGAACTGCATAGGTACAAATATAATTCTCAGTAATTCCATTATCAAGAATATAACCTAATTTTTCGTACTCCAGTAGTTCTTTTTCTAATTGTTGATACTTCTCACTAGCAAAACCTTCAAATTCTGAAGTAAGCACTTTTTCCATCAATTCTTCTTTCTTTGCTCCTTTGGCAAACGCTAAAAAGGCTTTTCCAGCAGCATTGATATGAAGAGGCATTTGTACACCAATATCGTTGGTTGTTATTCTTGTTCTTGGTGATTCATATTTATAAATATAAATTAGTTTTTCACCCAATCGTTTGCAAGCAAAAACAGTCAAGTTATATTTATTAGCGAAGTCCTTCAATCCTTGACTAGCAAAATTAATAAAATTAGAGTTCTTTGTATAAGCTTGGCCAATAGCAAATATTTTTGACCCGATAACATAAGTTTTTAAATGTTGATCCTTGTAATAAATTGCATCTTCTTTATATAAAGCTTGTAAGATGTCAAAAACGGTTGCTTTTGGTAAATTCAATTTTTTGTGGATTTCAGATAATGTGATTCCTTCCGAATATTTAGAAATCAATTGTAAAATTTTAAGTGTTTTTTCAACTGTTTTATTTGATGCCATAACTACTCCTTATATTTTTAATACGTATACTCGAACTCTGTTCGTAATTATATTTTAGCACACTATTATTTGTTTGTCTATATTTTTAAAGAATAAACTAAAAAAAGCACTAGATAGAATAGTGCTTTTAAATTCGTTTATTCAAGATATTTTTTCTAAAATTCCATTTATAAAATCAATACTTGTTTTAATGTCTTCTCCGGTAATCCCTTCAAGGATTAAAGTAGCCTGTGGACAATTTTCTTTGATCAATGATAACAAATAAGGATAATCAAAATTTCCTTTTTCTAATGATACTTGTACCAGTTTATCCTCTACAACAAGATAATTTTTCAAATGAAAAATCACTATCTTGTCTTTAAAAAGATCAATACATTCCTTAAATATTGTTTTATACTCCCCATGATTATGGTTATTTAAATAATTATAAAGGTCTACAATCACCCTAACGTGACTGCTATCTAAATCATCAATTAACCTTTTTAATCGCTGTGGAGTATAAATAACGTGGTTAAATGCTCCTTCAATCGCTACAGTTTTATTTACCTCTTTTGCTGTTTTTACTAGCTCTTTAAACACTATGAGTGTTTCAAGATACGCTTCTTCTGTTTCATTTTTTGGATGATAGGTCCATTTATCATCATTATAAGAGCCCGTTTCACTACCTACATATTCAGTCTGAAAAATATCTGCTACTTGTAAATGCTCTTTGAAATTACGAATAGCCTCTTCTTTTATTTTTTTATTGCTATGAACAGGATTAAAATAAGCCCCTAACATGGCAATATCAATTCCTGATTTAATAAATGGGTCTGCTAAATGCTTTGCTTTTTCTTTTGTGATGGGGCTTTTATAATCTAGTAATGCTTTGTTTAAAACAAGTTGAATTACTTTTATTTTATTTTTATTTAGTGTAGCAACAAAATCTTGACTACTATATCTCCCAATATCATGACCCCGAATTCCTAGTTTCATATAAACCCCCTATAAATATCCCAATAATCTAAAAACAAAAATGAATAAAAAGATGGTAATACTTGACGCTAAGGTTGTCCATACAACAATTTGACCAGCAAGAATATGATCATTATTCATTTCCTTTGCCATGATTGCACTAGCAACAGCAACGGGAGAAGCATACAAAGCAAGTAATGCTGCTATTTTTGCGCTATTAAAGATATCTAGACTAACGGCTATGGTAAGAATGGCCAAGGGAACAATTACAATTCTAAAAATTGATGTTGGGAGAATGTATTTCCATAATTCCTTCGTCGCTTTAAATTCGAATTGTCCACCTAAGACAATAAGAGCAAGTGGGGAAGCAATGCTAGCAATGTTCGTAACCACCTTGTATAAAAAACTAAGTTGGTCTCGAACAAAGAAAGCTGCATTTGGAACAAGGGTTCGAAAAGCAATAAATAGAATTCCTACCATGGTACCGATGATTAATGGATTCCTAACAATCCCCAAAAATGTCTTTTTAAAATCAATCTTTTTTTCATTTTGAAATAATGTTAATGAAACAACAGCAAGAATGTTAAACAAAGGAATTGCAAACATAGAAATTAAAGAAACATAAGCCAGTGTTTCTTTTGCTTCCAGTGAACCTGAAGCAAACAAACTAGTTGCTAAAGGGATTCCTATATAGGCAAAGTTGCTACGAAAAACCGCTTGTAAAATGACTCCCTTTTTATCTCGTTCATGGCAAAATAACATTACCATTAATAAACCAATTATAAAAACACAAATAATTGCTACAACTACAAAAAGGATTAATTTCCAATCAATATTATCGAATGTAGAGTCATAAATATTCTTAAATAGCAATACTGGTAAAGCTACATAAAAACAAAATTTATTTCCTTTCGCAAGAAAATCTTCACTAAATAATTTGATTTTTTTTAATAAATATCCTAAAACTACTAACAATAACAGGGGTAAAACTGCATTAATAGCAAATATAAAACTTTCCATTTGATTACCTTGATAAGAAATCATCAATCGCAAAATATGGTTCGAGATATTTTTTTGTGTTTTTAATCATCTCAATAAACATCTTAAGGGATTTTTCTTCCCCTAGATTGCTACATAACGGATCATTTTTTAGCGATAAATATATTTTTTCTAAATCCCTTTCTTTAATTGCTTGATATAAATTTTCTTGATTATGAAGATTGGTTAAAACTAGATTTTGAACTGGAAGTGGTAAAGGCTTTGTCATAATTGGTTTTACTGTATCATGAGTAAATAGGGCGTTTGTTTCAACAATTGCTCCTAAAGGAAAGCTAGCAATTTGTCCAATATTGGGAAAATTAACATTAGAAACTTTCGTTTCTAATCCTAAAATAGCTTTTATTAATTCCACCGCTTCTTCCGATGATTTTTCTAGTTCTATTTCTTTCAATCCGTCTGCCATTAATTTTGACTCCGTGATTCTTTCTCGTTGTCGTTCTTTACGAAAATCAACTTTGGTAAGGGCGAATTTCCAATGATTAGCCATCTTAGGAGATGCAAGGTAACAGGACTGATTAAAAAACTCAACTAAATGTCGATCTCCTGCTGCTCCTAATATTCCATATTTTTTAAATAAATCCATTTTCACACGATTGGCATAAGCAAAGCAATCTGTTTGATAAGCATCAACATCGCCTTTTTCATTATAACCTGATTCATAATAACGAGCAATAAAGGGATCTAGCAATTTCATGATATCAATATTTTGATATTTTGCTTCACTAATCCAAGTAAAATGATTGATACCTGCTACATCAGTGTAGATCTGTCTTCGATTTACAGCGATTTGTTTGATTTCTTTCAATACCTTGCAAAGAAAATCTTGAGTGTGGAATACTTCATGACAACATCCAAACGCTTTAATTTCTGGATAGACATCATATAAAGTTTTCACACATAGGCTCATTGGGTTGGTAAAATTAATAACCCAAGAATGGGGAGCCCACTTTTTTATCTCTTCAGCAAAATATTCAAAAATCGGCACTGTTCGCATCGCCCGTAAAATACCCCCTGGACCTGTTGTGTCTCCTACGCTTTGGTAAATTCCATAGGCTTCTGGTGCATGGACATCACTATCCATTTCATCAAAGGTTCCTGGTAAAATGGAAATGACAACAAAATCAGCTTGTTTTAAGGCATCAGCAATTTGATCGTAAACGACATAAGTCCAACTAGTCTTTGCTAGAGGATGCTTGTTTAGCCGTTCTCCGATTTTTTGATTGATGATAGAAGATTCTTTATCAATATCATAAAGTGCTATTTCCCCTGTTAATCCATCCGATAATGTTAAATCGTTCATAAAAACACGAGCCCATTGTTTTGATCCACCACCTAAGTAAGCAATCTTAATTTCCTTCACACGAATCACCTTATTATTTCTATTTTTGTTAATCCCATTTGTTATTTTACTATTATTTGTTCAATAAAACAAGAAACTATTTATTTTATCTTTTCCTCAAATGTTTTCATCTTGTGTTTTCACTTGAATTATGATATCCTAATTTAGGTGAAAATGATGAAAAAAGACTATCTAATTGCTGTCGATTTAGACGGAACGGTTATCACTGGATTTGATAACTATGACAAAAAAAGCTTTGCTCTACTAAAAGAACTATCGAATGAACATAAAGTGGTGATTGCAACAGGACGTCCTTATCGCTCTAGTAAATATTACTATGACTTATTAGGACTTCAAACTCCACTAATTAATTATAATGGATCTTTAATTCATAATCCTCATGATGCTCTTTTCCCTAAATATATGATTACCATTCCAAAAGAGTCATTGTATCATCTGATCGAACAAAATAGAGATGTTCTGATTAATCTATTTTGTGAGATTGAAGATGACATCTACTTGTGGAAGGATGAAGAGGTGATTCGACCTTATCTTCATCTTGATGGGGGTAATTTACATATTGGTGAAATCAAAGAGATTCTTGTATCAGATTCCAATGGTGCCATTGTCATCTCAAAAAAAGGTTCTGAAGCAAAACTAAAAAAATTTATTGATGATTACTATTTAGACACTCTTAAAATACGTTTTTGGGATAATGACCAATTTGTTATTTCAGAAATCTATAATCCACAAGCTACAAAAGGATTTGGATTAGAATTAATTGCAAAATACTATGGCATTCCTCATCATAAAATCATTGCCATTGGAGATGGCCATAATGATATTGAATTATTACAAGCAGCAGGAATCGCTGTTGCCATGGGAAATTCCCATCCTGATTTAAAAGAAACAACCAGCATTGTAACAGAAGATGTAATGAACAATGGCGTTTATCATTTTCTTTATCATTTTTTCAAAGAGTAAAGAGGGAAAAATCTACGTGATCTATTCCTTAAAAAAAGCGGACAAATCCATTTATGGATTTAGCCGCTTGCGGATTTAGCCACTTGTGGATTTAGCCGCTTTTTTTTATTTAAAGATTCCCATTTGGGTAACCATTGCTTTTTGTTCATTGATCAGATATTTTACGACTTCATCCGCTAATAAAAATTCGGGTCGCATATAAATCTCTATCACATCATGATGAGCATAGGCATTGTCAACGGTTGCTTCTAGTAAAACGTATATTTTAGAGATTGTACTGTTGAAATAAATTCTTTGGGTAACAATACCATCGAGATCCGTCAGATAATTAGAACTATTACTACTACGAGCTGGAATAAAATTAACCATATCATAAGAGATTGTTACAAAATAGTTAATTGTTTTCCCACCATAAGACATGGCTCTCCAAGTAATATCTGCATAATCCTGATTATAAATATAACTAGGACCTGATACTGATTGCCCATTGATTTTTAAGTCACGATAATCTCCTAAATAGGCATAAACAAATTGAGAAAGAACAGCAGAATATCCAATTTTATCGCCTGATGTTCCTTTAATACGGAAATAGTAAGTGTTGGAAGAATTAGGTAGTTTCATTTCAACATAACTATTGACTCCGTCTAGTCTCTCAATAGTAGTTACTTCATTCCAATGTAATCCATCGTTAGAAAGTTGAAGCTCGTAGGAAACATCATCCATCTTTACATTATTCCAAATAAATTTCACTTTATTTTCTGCGATGAAATCCCCAATGGCAATAAAATTGTTAATCTCTCCTAAATAAGAAAGAATAGAAAATGAAGAATGATATAGACTCGATTCTCCAATATTATTCTTAGCTTGAATTTGGTAATACACTTCTCCTGTTTCTTTGGTAATGGGAAGATTGACAACCACCTTATCCTCCTTATTGATCGTGTAGTTTAGTGGAATCCATTCTACTTGATCATAAGAATATTGAAAGTTATAAGCTATTTCATTTCCATATGAACTAACTATTTGATCCCATTGAATATTCACTGTTTCTTGAAAAAAGGTATTATCAGAAACAACAACTTGTTCAATATCTCCTAAGAACACGTTATCTAGATTTAGATTAGGGTCAACTAGAGCACTTACCCCTTCGCTTAAGGTAAGACTTGCTGATTGAGCTTTTACTCCATAATAGATATTTCCTGTCGAGGTCGTTTCATCAATATAGGTAATGGTTCCATCTTTACTATCATTACCGATCACATCGATGATTTCTGTTGGCGAATAAGTAATTTCTTGAGTACTACGATAAATTACATAAAATTTCGCTTCTGGTATTTGAGAAAAAGATAAACCGTAGCCGCCATTAGTAATACCTACCTGATAATTACTAACTGGATTGATGGGTATAGGTGCCATGGTTCTAATCTCTGGATGAATGACTGGGGTATTCCAGATATCATTCATTCGATAAAAAGCACGATTATCTGTTAAGGTTCCTTTTAGGGTCCGATAAGAAAAGATAGAAGTTCCCTTTACCTGTTTTAGTGATTGATTTACCATCATTTGATAGTAAGCTTCTAAATTACTCGTTTGCCAGGAAGAACCATCTCCTGATAAATCACGAATATAAAGTCCCATTCCTGAATATAAATTAACATTTTTATATTTTACGACCTTATCCCACCAACTAATCAAATCGGCATAAGCACATAATCTATGTTCTAATGCCCAATAAGTCTGAGGTAAAATATAATCAATCCACTCTTCATTAATCCATCGCAAAGTATCAGCGTATAAATAAGATCCATAATGTTGGAACGTGGATGTAGTATTCGATCCATTGGTAATGGCATTTCCATTTTGATCGTAAGTAACAATTCCATCCCCACTTTTCCAGATACCTGAAGGAGAAATCCCCAATTGAACTCGTTTTTGATTAATTGTATTATAATTTCTAATTGCTTTGCTCAATGATTCAATGAATAAATTAGCTTGTTTCCGACGAAAATCATCAATTGATAATCCTTCTGTATTGTACACACTACGAGTAAAACTATCATCAACTCCACTATCATAAAAATAATCATCAAAATGGATAGCATCAATGTCATAATTCTCCACAAGTTCCATGCAAGTATTCACTAAAAATGTTCTAACTGTTGGAATTCCAGGATTTAAAATAACTGCATTGGTACCTTTCAGTAAATTATTGGGATTCGATGCTGGATTATTGGATTGAAATTTACTAGCAATTTCGCTTAATGATTGACTGGTTGAGGTACTAACTCGATAAGGATTTAACCAAGCATGAAACTCAATTCCTCTTTTATGAGCTTCTTCAATAATCCAAGGAAGAGCTTCCCAAGTAGGATCTGTATGATAATACTTACTCCACGCGTTGTATTTTGATTGGTAAAAAGCATCATTGTAAATACGCACATGAAATATCATAACATTGATATGATATTGTTCTAAGGTAGAGAAAACACTAAGAATTTCCTTTTTATACTGTGCTTCCGTAGAAAAGGTCGCAATATCCCCAACAAGAGCACTAATCCAAACTGCACGAAATTCTGTTTCTGGTTTTAAATATTGACTAGGAATGACTACTTTTGTGGTTGTTCCCAAATAAACCAAATCTCCACTACCATCACTTAAAGGTATTGTCATTTCTTCTTCCTCTGCCTTTACTTTGAGAAAGCTTGTTATTAGTAAAATACTAATGATAAGTGCTATAAATACTTTTTTACTTATTTTCATTTTGAACCCTCATACGTTAATTTCTAAACTATTATATCATTTTTTATTCTTTCAGTCCATAATAAAATAAAAAGCAAGTCGATTAAGACT
>CAYPLR010000043.1:0-10441 GCA_964411675.1 uncultured Bacteroidales bacterium | reverse complement strand
AATCACATTGCATCAGATGTTGGTGCTGTAGTGAAGTTTGCCCACAAAATGCAATTAAGAAAAGTAAACGCCCAATTGCTGGTAGAATTATTTTTTAGTATCAAAAAGACTCTCTAATAAAAAAAGTAGCATTTGCTACTTTTTTTTATTACTCACTCTTTATCATTTTACCTTTTAGATGCCAGGTATATGCTTTTTCTATTTTTACTTTCACAATTTTTCCAACCAATTCTAATCCACCTGGGAAATTAACAAGTTTATTATGAATAGTATATCCCGTCATAATTTCTTCTTTCTTATCCGATCTCCCTTCTACTAAAACATCAACAATTTCTCCCTCGAAACGTTTATTTCCTGCAGCAAATCCATCATTGATTAATTTGTTTAACATGAGAAGTCGTTCCTTTTTTACTTCACTTGTAATATCGTCTTCATATTTACTCGCTGGTGTTCCTTCTCGTGGTGAAAATATAAATGTATAGGCTCCTTCAAATCCTGCTTCCGTAACTAAATCTAATGTTTTCTGAAAATCCTCTTCTGTTTCTCCGGGAAAGCCAACAATAATATCCGTCGTAAGAGAAATATCTGGAATTGCTTTTCTTAATTTATTTATTTTTTCTAAATACTCTTCCTTAGTATATTTTCGATTCATTCTTTTCAGGATGGTGTTACTTCCTGATTGAACTGGCAAGTGCAAATGGGGCATAATATTGCCTCTTTTTGCCATGACTTGAATTGTTTCATCATCTAAATCTCTTGGATGAGAAGTAGTAAACCGAATCCTTTTCATTTTTGTTTTGTTTAAATCATCCAATAAATCTGCAAATTTATATTCACAATCCAAATCTTTTCCATATGCATTCACATTTTGTCCTAGTAAGGTCACTTCAACATATCCTTCATCAGCTAGTGTTTCTACTTCTCTAAGAATATCCTCTGGTTGTCGCGAGCGTTCTCTTCCTCGAGTATAGGGTACGATACAATACGTACAAAACTCATCACACCCATACATGATATCAACCCAAGCTTTTCGTGAATGTTCCCGCTTCACTGGTACTCCTTCAACAACACTTCCTTCATTTGAGTATACCTCAACCACTTTTTCGTGTTTTAAGAAAGCATCCGCTAAGTATTCTGGTAATTTATAGATATTATGTGTTCCAAAAACAATATCCACTTGAGGGTGTTTTTTCTTGATTGTCTCGACAGTTTTCTCTTCTTGTGGCATGCACCCACATATTCCAAGGATTAAATTAGGTTTTGTCTTCTTTAAACTTTTTATTCTACCTAATTCTCCAAAAACTCTTTCTTCAGCATTTTCTCTAATCGCACAAGTATTAAACAAAATCAAATCTGCTTCTCTCACATCATCTATAGGACAAAAGCCTAATTTTTCTAAAATACCGGAAATTTTTTCGCTATCAGACAAATTACCCTGACAACCATATGTTTTTATATGATACTTTAAATTATTCCCTAAGCCTATTAATTCATCAGGAACATGGAATATCATGCTCTTGACATTTTTATTCATTCTTTTACGAGCATCTATTAATGATGGCGCAAAATATTTACTGTATTCTTTTTTCATTGATTCACCTTCGTTATAAATCTTTTTTATATTATACCAAAAAAGATTGTTTTTTTCAAGTTAACGTTTCTTTTTATTTTAATTCATGTTAGAATAATACTGGTGAACAAATTATGGATGATATTATTATTAGATGTTATTTAAGATACCCAAAATCTACTATTCAAGACTTGTTGAAGCTGATTTATCAAGCTTCTTTTGGCGGTGGACATATGATAGAAGACTCAGAAAAAAGTTTTCTTTTCTTACAAGAAGAATGTAAGAACCTAAAAAAACAAGCAATGCCTCAAGAATTATTATATGAGTATATTTCTCATGATACAGTGAGAATCAATCTTCGTCCTTATATGGAAGCTGGTTTTGATTTACATTATTTAAATGATAGCTTTGTACAATCTGCAAACGAACATGAAAAAAATGAAAATAAAATAAAGGATTATTTAAAATATCTAAAGAATTTACTTAAAAACAAACTAATCAATCTAGATTATGAGAAAACCTTATCTACTATTTCTGAATATGAATCTTTAGGTTTTTTACCTCTACATCATAGTAAAGAGTATATTGAAGCATATCATCCAGCATATCGAATTGTTAATAGACGTTTTATTACTCAAAAGATGAAACAAAAGCAATTAGACCGATTTGTGTCATCCGTACAATCAAAAGATAAGCGCTTAGTTTTAGCAATTGAAGGTAAGAGTTGTTCTGGTAAAAGCTACTTATCAAACTATTTACAAACTACAATGAATGCTTCTGTTATCACTACTGATGACTTCTTCTTAACCGATGAACAAAAAGAAGTACAAACTGCAATCGGAGACTATATTAATTATAAATTATTAGAAACAGAAGTTATGGCAAAAATTCGTAGTGCTAATAGTGTAACTTATCATCGTTACAATTGCCATGAAAACAAATTCGAACTAAAAACAACAAAACTCACACAAATTGCCATTATTGAAGGAGTATATTCTTACAATAAGCATTTAACAAAATACTATGATTACTTGATTTTTGTTGATGTACTTCCTGAAGAGCAAAACAAACGATTGATAGAACGAAACTCTGGTCCTATTTTAGAACGCTTTATTAATGAATGGATTCCTAAAGAAAACTTATATTTTAAAACATTCAACATCTTAGGAATTGCTGATGTAATTATATAAAAATAATGATAGAATGATATCAAATAAAAACGAGTCAAAATTGACTCGTTTTTTAAGTTATTCTATAAAATTCAATCTAACCGATCCATTGGTTGTTGTTAGCGTGATGTCTTTTTCTTTTCCTATACTAATTGTTCCTTTGCTTGTTTTTTCACCATTCAAATAAACACTACCATTTACAGTATCCATTTCAATGTTGAAGTCCTCTTTTATTCCTTTTACAGTCACATTAATACCACTATTTGTAGTGTGTACTTTAATGGTATCAAAGGTTGCATTATTAACTGTAATTTCCCCATTTGTTGTAGCAAATTCTAGCTTTGTACTATCAACATTAGTTGCTTCTATTTCACCATTGGTTGTTCTTACCAAAACGGATTCTACTGCTTTTATGTTATCTACTATAATGGTTCCATTTGTTGTTTCTGCATTAACATATTTTCCAACATTTACACTTTTTGCTTGAACAAATCCATTAGTAGTATCTATCTCTGCATATTCTACAATCTCTACATCTGATAATACAATAGATCCATTGGTACTATCCATTGACAATCTTTTTAATCCGGTTCGATTTTCTAATTTTAAAGATCCATTGGTTGATTCAATCTTCAACATACCTTCCCAACCAATTGGTAAATATAGTTTTGCAGTTTCCGTACGAAAATTAAATCCTTGGCAAGAGAAAAGTGAAAAACGCGAGCGTTCTATTAACTGCAAGAAACCCTCTTCAATGGAATAAGTATAAGTGTTTGCCTCTCGTTCAAAATAAACAATTTTTATCGTTTGATCTTCACTATCTAAGACTTCAATATTGCTGTTTAATAAACTAATATTAATTTTATTAAATTCCCCTGTTTCAATTTTGGTTACTTCCTTTTGCATAGTACTGTCACTTCCTTCTTCTTTATTTCTTATTCCAATAACAATAACAGCAACAATTGCTACAAATGCTATAAATGAAATGATAAATGTAAAAATACTTTCTGCTTTTTTCATAATTACTCCTTATCCCAGGTATGATCTCTAATTCTTTCATAAAATTCTTCATCAATAATGGAATAACATAGTACATCATTGATTGTTCCATCATATAGCATATATCCTTTTTTTCTTTTTCCTTCAAATGTTAGACCAAGTTTCTCACAAACTTTTACTGATTGCTGGTTAGCACAGAACATCATACATTCTATTCTTCTTAATTCTAAAGAATCAAACCCCCAAGCAATGACAGCTCTTGAAGCTTCAACAGCGTACCCTTTTCCCCAATATTTGGGATTAATGGTATACCCTAATTCCGCTTTGAATCCTTTAGTATACGAATGAAGCTCAATCGTTCCTATCATCTTGCTGTTTTCTTTTAGAACAATAGCAAAGACACCTAATTGACCATAATCGATTTTTCCTTTGAATAGTTTAATGATATTTTTTGTATGTGATATATTTGCATGAGGTTCCCATCCTGCAGAGGGACCAATATAGGGAAGACAAGCATACTCGTGCATATCATAGCAATCTCTATCTTCTATTTCTCTAATAAACAATCTTTTTGTTTCTAATACTGGTAAATTTTTTTGCATGCTTTCCACCTAACATTCATTATATACGATTTTTTTTACTATTACAATATCATATTAATGAAACCACAAATATGTTAAAGTATTGGTCGTTTTTAGGAGTTAAACTTAGTATTTACCTACCGAGTTTTGTTGACAAAATGACCAATTTATTGTATAATCCTAAGTAATATCTCCGAATAATTTATTAGTGGGGGAACCAACTTTGGGGTGAATCTTTTTGAAGGGCTACTTGGATGCCCTAACCCGTCAGCTAACCTCATAGGAGCACGCCAAGCGTATGACTTTTTTTTAAGCATGCGCATTTTATTTTAAATGCCAATCTTTTAGTCTACGAAATTAATAATTATTCAGGAGGAATGGATTGGACATTTTTATTAAAATCGGTCTTGCCCTAGCAATTGGTATTATTGGGGGCAAATTAGCTAAACTTGTGAAACTACCTAGTGTATCAGGATATCTGATTGCAGGTTTGTTTGTTGGACCTGCCTTATTTGGTGGTCATGCACTTTTAAGTTTTAATGAACTTAAAAATTTAAATTTTATTAGTGAATTGGCGTTAGCTTTCATTGCATTTAGTATTGGCAGTGAATTTGTTGCAAAAGATTTAGTTAAATACGGGAAAAAAATATTTATCATTACCATTGCAGAAGTACTTGGGGCAATTATTTTAGTCTTTAGTTTGATGTTTTTTATAATAGAAAAGCCTTTTGCATTTAGTATTGTTATCGCAGCCATGTCTGCTGCTACAGCCCCTGCTGCTACATTATTAGTAATGCGTCAATTTAAGGCTTATGGTCCTGTTACTAAAACCTTACTTTCCGTTGTTGCACTGGATGATGTAGTAGGTATCATTGCTTTTGGTATTGCTTTATCGCTCGCAAAGATTTCCGTTAGTAGCGAAGCTATTACTTTCTCGAAAATCATTTTAGGTCCTATCATTGAAATCTTTGGTTCTTTTTTACTTGGTTTCACTTTGGGTTTCATCTTGACTATTGTTGCCAAGAAACAAAAAGAGCATAATAAAGATGATCTCCAAATTATTTCTATTATAGCGATATTATTAGGAATAGGACTTGCTAATTTATTAAAACTGTCTCCCCTTCTTACTAATATTGTAATAGGGATGACATTGGTAAATTTAATGAGAAAATCAAACCATGTTTTTAATAGTGTAAATGATTTTGTTGCTCCATTTTATGTACTATTCTTTACTTTTGCAGGAGCAAGTTTAGATTTAAAAGTATTGTTATCCGTAGGTGGTATCGGTATTCTCTATATTTTTGCTAGGGGTTTTGGTAAATATCTAGGCGCTTTCTTTGGTGGAAAACTAGCAAAAGCAGAAAAAAAAGTAACAAACTATTTAGGATTAGGTCTTCTTCCTCAAGGAGGCGTTTCGATTGGTTTATCGATAATAGTTGCTTCTCAATTACCTGAGTATGCAGCGATTATTAATACAATTATTATGTTTAGTGTTCTAATCTATGAAACAACAGGCCCTATTTTTTCTAAACTAGCAATTTCTTTATCTGGAGAAATCAATGGTTTAGAGATGGCCGAATAATCTTTTAAATCAATATATTACATCTATATATCAATAAGAAGGAGGTATTATGATTACTCTTGTTATCATTTTAAACAAAGAAGAATATCTCGATGAGATATTATCAACACTGGTCAAGTTTAAAGTAAAGGGAGCTACCATTATTGATTCTCAAGGAATGGGAAGCGCAATTGTTAGTGGGGACTACCAACATATTCCCTTATTTGGTGCTTTAAGATATTTGGTTAACGAAAAGCATCCATATAATAAAACCATTTTTTCAGTTGTGAAAGAAGAAATTTTGGAAGACTTAGTAGAGGCGATTCGAAATATTTTTGATGAGAAAAAACCTGGTATTGGTTTTATGTTTACTGTTCCTGTAGGTAATATTTATTTATTGGATAAATAATTTTATATTTGTTTCATTAGCTCAACTTGTAAAGTTGAGCTTTTTATATAAAAAAAGCGTAACATTTTACAATATTACACTTTATTTATTCAATAATGCTTATTGTTTTAATACTCGTTGCTTTTTTAGTACTTTCATCAATATCTACGATAATTGCACTGAATTGACTCTTTCCTGTTTCTTGAGGTTTAAATCTCTGTTTCCCATCATTTAAATAACGATCTAAAATAACTTCTTTTTCTACACCAATAACTCCATCAAGAGGTCCTGTCATACCAACGTCGGTAATATACGCTGTTCCTCCATCAAGGATACGAGCATCATTTGTTTGCACGTGGGTATGAGTACCAAAAATAATTTGCACTTTACCATTAAAAGCATATCCAAACGCTATTTTTTCACTCGTTGCTTCTGCATGAAAATCACAAATATAAATATCACTACTTACTTCTTCTAAAAGTTTCTTTGTTTCTTTAAAAGGACATAAGAAATCATTATCCATTAAAATTCTTCCCATCATTTGAAAAACAGTAATTTTTAGACCATTATAATTTACAGTGGTGAAGCCTTTTCCATGTTCTGGATTTGGATAGTTATTTGGACGAACAACATTATTGACATCATCAATAAAATTATAGATGCTTTTTTGGTTAAACGCATGGTTACCTAAAGTAATTACATTAACTCCTTGTTCTAAAAGCCACTTATAATGACCTTGATTCATCCCTTTGCCATGAGATATATTTTCCCCATTGACAATTAAAAAGTTGATTTTTTCAGTATTGCGAATTCTTTTTATATTTCTTTCTATTGATTCTCTTCCAAGTTTTGAGAAGATGTCACCTATTATTAATATTCTCATAATTTACTCCATCTATGCGTATTATATCATTAACTATCTTTGATATCAATTAATTTGATTTTTTCAATTAAAAAAAGCACTGTACTAGTAATGATATTGAATACAGTGCTTAATCTTCAAATTTGTTATTTAGCTGTTTCGCTAACTCTTGTTTCTCTTATGACTGTTACTTTAATTGTTCCAGGATAATTCAAATTATTTTCAATCTTTAATCGAATATCTCTAGCTAATTTATATGCCTCAACATCGTTAATCTCATCTGGTTTAACCAAAATTCTAATTTCTCGTCCTGCTTGTAACGCATAAGATTTTTCAACTCCCTTGAATTCATTACAAATATCTTCCAATTGAGTTAATCTCTTGATATAGTTTTCTAATGATTCGCTTCTTGCCCCTGGTCTTGCTGCTGATAATATATCAGCTGCAGCTACCAATTGAGCAATAATTGTTGTTGCTTCCACATCGCCATGATGAGAACCAATCGCATCAATTACAGTAGGATTTTCTCGATATCTTCTGGCTAATTCTAAGCCGATATCAACATGGCTACCTTCCATCTCATGATCTGCTGCTTTACCAATATCATGCAATAGGCCAGCTCTACGAGCTAACATTTCATTTTCACCAATCTCAACAGCAAGTTTACCACTAAGATAAGCTACTTCTAGAGAATGTGATAAAGCATTTTGTCCATAACTTGTTCTAAATTTTAATCTACCTATTAGTTTAATAAGTTCAGGATGCATTTTACCAACACCAGTATCAAAGACAGCTTTCTCACCAGTTTCTCTTAACTCAACATCAAGTTCCTTATTAAATTTTGTTACCAACTCTTCAATTCTTGATGGTTGAATTCTACCATCAGAAATTAAAGTTTCCAAAGTTCTTCTTGCTACTTCTCGACGAATTGGATCGAAAGAAGATAGAACTACTGCTTCTGGAGTATCATCAATAATTAAATCAACTCCTGTTGACGCTTCGATGGCACGGATATTACGGCCTTCACGACCGATAATACGACCCTTCATTTCATCATTAGGAAGTGGTACTACAGATACTGTTTTTTCACTGACTGCTTCATTTGCATATTGTTGAATTGCATTTGCAAGCAATGTTTGCGCTTTACGTCCCGATTCTTTTTTTGCTTTTTCTTCAGCTTCTTTAATTATTACAGCGATTTCCAAAGACATATCTTCTTCTACTCGCTCTAAAATTAGCTTCTTTGCTTCATCGACATTCAAGTTTGAAATTTCAATTAATTTTTTGTTTTGCTCTTCGATCAATTCTTCTACTTTGCTGTATTGCTTTTCTGCATCAGCTTTTAGTTGATCAATCTTGTGTTCTTTTTGATTTAAAGTCTCCTCACGTTTATCTAAATTATTACTTCTATTATCTAAACGTTCTTCTCTTTGTAATAGTTTTTGTTCTAAGTCACTCGCTGATTTTTTTCTTTCTTTTATTTCTTTATCAGCATCTTGTTTCAATTGACGAATTTCTTTTTCAGCCTCTTGTTTTAACAAATGTGTTTCTTGCTTTGTATCAAGAACCTCTTTACGGCGATTCTCTTCTGCAAGCTTTTTGGCATCTTCAATTATCTTGTTAGCTGTCTTTTTCGTTCTATTATAGTAATTACGAAATAAGATAATTCCAATCCCAGCACCCAAACTTATACATAAAATAGGAGCAATAAAATAAAAAAACACGTCCAAGCCACCCATTAAGAATGTACTGTACATTATTTTACCTCCGCTTTTAAATTTTATTTATATATTTTTTTATATAAAAAGATATAACAAATGATGTTACGTCTTTTATTATACAATAAAACCCCATTTTAGTCAATGAAAAAGCAAACGACTTTCATTTTATCGCTTGCTTGTTTTTGTTTTATAATTCTTACCCTTACCAACCAATTAATGAAAAAACAATTTCATTTCCATCAACTAAAGCAATATCCGCAATCCCTACCAAAGAATATTCACCATTTACTTCAATGGACCAATATGTCTGATTCTCATTGCTTGCAGAAACCTCGCACATAGAAACAATATAAAAACCATATTCTGAAGTTTCTCCTGTCATCTTGATTGTTTTGTGATTTTTCAATAAATCAATCAGTGTATCCTCAGTATCAAATTCAATTTTGTTATTAAATAACTCTTTTCCTTCAAAATCAACAATTTGTACTGTGATAAAACCTTCGCCTTCTGCTTGCTTCTTACATCCGCTAAATCCAAAAAGACCAAACACTAAAACAATAATTAGTGATAACATTGTAAATTTTCTTTTCATTTCTCACACATCCTTTCTTAAAAATTTGGGAAAAATAGGTGCATAAGAAACTTGCCCTATTCTCGTTACCCAGGAGAAATTTATACAGTGTTAGGTAAGTCTTCCGGCTTTGCTTCATTTTACTTATCATCCTTCCCGTTGTTTACAGTGGAATAAGCGATGTTCATCCGCATTACGGCTACTGGGTTAGCTTAGGCATTTAACCTAATTCCTTGTTATGCATTTCGCACCCAACACATATAAAATTTACATCTTTGATTATAGCAAACCCCTTAACTATTGTCAATGTAATAAAAAAATCACCACTTACCCTAATAAGTGGTGATTTAACTTTTAGAAAAATTTCTTTCTTACAAAGAATACTAATGTGAAGACACCAAATAAGTATAAAACAAATTGGAAAGCAGCACTATTGTTGCATCCTTTTTCTTCTGGTTCTTCTGGTTCTTCAGTTGGTTCTTCTGGTTCTTCAACTGGCTCTTCTGGTTCAGCAACCGTAAACGTTTCTTTTGTTGATGCATCAGATGTAAGAGTTGTCGTTCCATCACCAATAGCCTTAACTGTAATATCGTGAGATCCTACAGCAAGATTTAAATCAACTAAGCTTAGAGTACTTGCTGAATCTAATGTTGCAATTAAAGTTGTTCCATCATAAACTTCATATTTAACAGCATTTGCTACTACATTTATTGTTAGTATACCATTACTTAAAGAAATACTTGGTGCTGATAACTTAACCGCTGGCTTTGCTTCTACCGTTACTGTAATTTCTTGTTTCAATTCAGTACCTTCTAATGCTACGGTGATAACAGCTGTACCAGGAGCAACCGCCGTAATAACGCCATTTGCTACAGTAGCAACACTGTCATTGCTTGTTGACCAAACTAAGTTATTTGTACTATTCTCAACAGTAGCAACAATGGATTCAGTTTTATCCACTTCAATGGTAACGGCATTTTTATCTATTGTTAATGTTGGTTCAACAACTGGGGCTGATA
>CAYPLR010000042.1:0-10532 GCA_964411675.1 uncultured Bacteroidales bacterium | reverse complement strand
TCCAAAATAAAAACAAGTGTTTTTATTATAAAAACACTTGAATACGTTTTCTTTTCTTATCGCTCGATTATAGAACGTGCAATCTTCACTCCATTAGCTCCCGCTTGTGCTAAACCTCTTGTGATTCCAGCACCGTCGCCACCTACATATAAATTCTTAATTTTTGTTTGAAAGGTGTTGTCTACATCAACTCGATCGGAATAAAATTTGGCTTCTACACCATAAAACAAGGTATGATCACTAGCAATGCCTGGTGTTACATAATTCAGTGCTTGAACCATTTCAATCAGTGATTTCATTGTTTTATATGGCAATATTAAGGCTAAATCTCCTGGTACAGCTTCTTTTAGGGTTGGCTTTACAAATCCTTCATCGATACGTTTTTTCGTAGAGCGGCGCCCTTTTAGGATGTCTCCAAATTTTTGAACAATGACACCACCATTGCTTAATTTGTTCGCAAGATGAGCAATTGACTTTGCATATTCATTAGGGTCCTTAAATGGATCATCAAATTCATGAGAGACTAATAATGCAAAATT
The DNA here is from genome assembly GCA_964411675.1 of uncultured Bacteroidales bacterium. GTDB lineage: Bacteria > Bacillota_I > Bacilli_A > ML615J-28 > CAG-698 > JAAYBG01. Next base: position 9,993 of record CAYPLR010000042.1, on the reverse strand, counting down.
GGTATTGTTCGAGCCTAAACTAGTATCATGGTAGGAATGTCCATTACAAACCATGATTCCTTCATGATTTTCAACAACCACGTGACCACTAGGGTTAGAACAGAAGGTTCTTACCTGGGTTCCTAAGCTGGTTGTATAGATAAATTTTCCTTCATATAAATTTTTATTGATATTATCCATAATAATATCGTTGGTTTCAACACGGACACCAACATCAACCTTATTATTTCTAAACTTAATGCCATGAGCGCTTAGAATGTTTGTTTGCCATTCGCTTCCACCACGACCAACACCCAGAACAACAAAATCGGAATGGATGATTTCGCCACCATGAATGACAACGCCTTTTACAACTTCATCTTCAACAATGATATTCTTTACTTCGGTTTTGAATAAAAAATCTACTTTTTCTCGTAATTTTTTATTGATATTTTTTAAGACTTCTAGATTAATTTCGGTACCTAAGTGACGTACTTGGCCTTTTAATAATTTTAAACCGATGGCAATTCCTTGTTTTTCAATCTCATACACTTCTTTGGTTGTTGGATCCGTTAATTCTTTCGGTGCACCATGAAGTAAATTGATTTGATCAACATATTTAATCAAATCTAACACTTCATCAGAATCAATGTATTCTTGCATCCAACCACCAAACTCTTGAGTGATATTAAATTTACCATCAGAATAAGCACCACAGCCACCAAATCCACTGGTCATAGAACAACTAGGACGACAGCCGCTATGTCCATCGCCATTTTTTGGACATTGGGTAATTTTCTTTCCTAAAATAGGACATTTCCGATCATAAATATCATTTCCTTTATCGATCAACAATACTTTTTTGTCGGGAGCTTTTTCCATAAACTCATAGGCCGTGAAGATACCCATTGGTCCTGCTCCAACAATGATTACATCATATTTTTTATCCATATTCTATTCCTTAAAATATATTTTCGCGAACAATTGTTTGTGTTTTATCTGGCCCAACGCTAAATATTTTAATCTTTACATCAATCAATTCTTCAATTTTCTCAATATATCGTTGAGCATTGATGGGTAGTTCTTTAAAACTCTTCACATTAGTAATATCTTCTTGCCAACCTTCCATTTCTAAATACACGGGTTGACAACGCTCTAGTAATTGATTGTCGGCAGGAATGTAATCAATATATTCTCCATCCAATTTATAAGCACAGCATAATTTAATGGTATCTAAGCCGCTTAATATATCTAGTAGCATCAAAGAGATTCCTGTTAAACCATTGATCAAAGCACTATATTTTAATACAACACAATCTAACCAACCAATTCGACGAGGTCTTTTTGTTGTTGTACCATATTCATGAGCTCGCTCACGAATGTCTTTGGCGATTTCATCTTCAAATTCAGTAGGGAAAGTACCACTACCCACTCGAGTACTGTAGGCTTTTACCACACCAATAATTTCATCAATCTTTGTTGGTCCTACTCCACTACCAGTACAAGCTCCACCACTCGTCGGATTGGAAGAAGTAACAAATGGATAAGAACCGAAATCAACATCTAGCAATGCTCCTTGAGCTCCCTCAAAGACCACTTTCTTTCCTTCTTTGATTCCTTTATTTAATAAAGTAATCGTATCAGTCACATAAGGAGCGATTTGTTTTGCTACTTCTAAATAAGTAGCAAGCGAAGCTTCATAATCAATCGGTTTTCCTCCCATGCTCTTAATAACTTCATTCTTACCCTTTAATTTTTCTTTGTATAAGTTAGGAAAATTTGGAGATATAAAATCAACCATGCGAATTCCTTCCCTTGCCGTTTTATCGGTATAAGCGGGTCCAATTCCTTTTTTTGTGGTACCAATCTTACCTTCACCCATGGCTTCTTCTTTTAGTGCATCGATTTCCATATGATAATTTAAAATCACATTAGCTCGATCACTAATATATAAATTATTGCATGGAAATCCTTGTTTCTTTAATTCACTAATTTCTTGTAAAGCATTAATTGGGTTGATTACCATTCCATTTCCCAAAATATTTTTGATATTCGGATTGAATACTCCAGAAGGAATCAAATGTAATTTATAAGTAACTCCATCAAATTTGATGGTATGACCAGCATTATCACCGCCTTGATAACGAACAACAAAATCTGCTTGTTCACTAAGGAAATTGGTAATCTTACCCTTTCCTTCATCGCCCCATTGACTTCCTATTACTACTACTGTTTTATTCATCATGTCCAAATACCCTTCTATAAATTTTTTCAACATTTTGTAAAGCATGCTCGATACTAAAACACTTTTCAATCTCTGAAATCGCTAAGTACTTACTTACCTTACTAATCTTTAATATCTCAATAAAATCAATCTCTTTTTCATGGCTGATAAAAGCAGCGCTTTGAACTAAATCATAGCTTTCTTCTCGTGATAGTCCTTTTTTAATCAAGCAAGCTAGCACTTGTCCAGAGAATACTAGTCCTTTTGTTAACCAAATGTTCTTGATCATTTGGTTAGGAAACACCGTTAGTTTGTCTAAAACTTTATGATATCTTGTTAGCATATAATCGACTAATGTCGTTGCATCTGGTAAAATAATTCGTTCACAAGAGGAATGACTAATATCTCGTTCATGCCATAAAGCATTATTTTCAATAGCCGGAGCAACATAACTACGAACTATTCGAGCGATTCCACACATATTTTCTGAAGCGACTGGATTTCGTTTATGTGGCATAGCACTAGAGCCTTTTTGCCCACCAGCAAAGAATTCCTCTACTTCTCTGATTTCGGTTCGTGACAAGCCTCTAATTTCAGTAGCAATTTTTTCGATTGTTGAAGCGATTGCCGCTAAAGAATAAATATAAGCGCTAAAACGATCTCTAGATAATACTTGTGTTGAGATATCAGCAATTCCAAGTTCTAAATCTTCAGCAACCAAAGCTTCAACCTCAAAAGGAATTTCTGTATAATTACCAACAGCCCCACTTAATTTTACAACTTCTACGTTTTTAGAAGCTTGTTTAAAGTTCTTCGTGTTTCTTTGTAACTCGTCATACCAATTGACCCATTTCAAACCAAACGACGTTACTTCCGCATGAATTCCATGGGTTCTACCAACACATGGGGTATTTTTATATAGGATTGCTTTTTCTTTCAATAACTTTAAAAAACGATCTAAATCTTCCATGATGATTTGATTTGCTTGTTTTAATACCAAAGCATTAGCACTATCAACAACATCAGTACTCGTTAAGCCATAATGAAACCAACGTTTTTCTTCCCCTAACGTTTCATCCACACAACGTGTAAAAGCAATCACATCATGTTTTGTGATTTCTTCTAACTCTTGGATACGAGCTACATTAACCTTAGCTTTCGCTTTAATTAAAGTAACGGCTTCCGATGGTACAAGACCTAACTGACTTAATGCTTGTAGGGAAGCCAATTCTACTTTTAGGAAATTAGAAAATTTGGATTCATCCGTCCAAATTGCTTTCATTTTAGTATTTGTATAACGTTCAATCATTGTCATCACCACTCAGTTATTATAACATCAACTAAGATTTTTGTAAATGTAGATTTTTCTTTTTTACAAAAAAAAGAGTACTGCAATCAGTACTCTTCTTTTATTAATATTTTGCACTTTTAATCATTAAATCACACATTTTTTGAGTGAATTCTACTGGATCTTTTAAACTAAATCCTTCGATTAGTAATGCTTGGTTGTACAGTAAATAAGCATAATCATTTAGTGTTTCACTATCATCATTGTATAGATGCTCAATCGTTTCAAACAATTTATGATTTGGATTGATTTCTAGAATGCGGCTTGCCTTCGCATCGTTTGCATTTGGCATTGCTGACATTACTTTTTCCATTTCAAATGACATACCATCGCCACTAACCAAACATACTGGAGAATCTGTTAATCGTTTTGATAAAACGACATCACTTACTTCATCTTTTAAAATCTCTTTTAGTTTTTCTAGTAAAGTCTTTTTATCAGTAGCTAGATTATCAATCTTTTCTTTTTCTTCTTTTGATAATAAATCTAAATCTCCTTGGTTAATCGATTTAAATTTCTTACCACTATATTCCTGCATAATGTTAATCACAAATTCATCAATGTCATCGGTTAACATTAGTACATCATATCCTTGCTTTTTAATCAAGTCCATTTGAGGAAGAGACATAATCGCTGCTTTTGTTTTTCCAGAAGCATAATAAATATATTCTTGACCTTCAACAAAACTATCAACATATTCTTTTAATGTTACCATTTCTAATTTATTCACTGTTTTATATAGTAATAAATCTTGTAACATATCTTTCTTCAAGCCATATTGATCATATACACCAAATTTGATGTTTAATCCATAGTTTTCAAAGAAATCCTTGTATAAATCTCGTTCCTCTTTCAACATTTTTTCTAGACGAGAAACAATTTTCTTTTCTACATTTTTTGCAATCTTATCTAATTCATGAGTTTGTTGTAAGATTTCACGACTAATATTTAACGATAAATCACTAGAATCAACCAATCCCTTTACAAAGCGCAAGTAATCAGGGACTAATTCTTTGCACTTATCCATGATAAATACACCCTTAGAATACAACTGCAATCCTTTTTCGTATTTATCATAGTACAAATCATAGGGAGCTTTCTTTGGAATATAGACTAAAGCAGTATAATTTAAAGCTCCTTCCACATTTACAAAGATAGTTGCTAATGGATCTTGATAATCATAATATTTTTGCTTGTAGAAATCGTTTAATTCTTCATCACTAACTTCATTCTTTTTTCTTTTCCAAATTGGAGTCATTGAATTTAGCGTTTCAATTTCAGTTTTCTTTTCGTATTTATCTTTAATTGGATTTCCTTCTTTGTCTAGTTTAGGAACTTCTTTCGTTACTTCCATTTTGATTGGATAACGAATATAGTCTGAATATTTCTTTACTAGTGAACGAATTTCGTAGTCATCCAAATATTTACTAAACTTATCATTTTCTGTATCTTTTTTTAGATGTAAAGTAACCTTTGTTCCATACTCTAAATCCTTTGCTTCACTAATTTCATAGTTTTCTGTTCCATTGGAAGAAAATATATAACCAGTAGTAGCAAATGGAGAGAATGTCTCAACAACCACTTTTTCTGCTACCATATATGCTGAATAAAAGCCAACACCAAATTGACCAATGATGTCTAATTTCTCTTGTTCACTCTTATCATTGATATTTTTCATAAATTCTAATGAACCACTACGAGCAATGGTTCCTAGGTTATTCACAACCTCATCATAGGTCATACCAATACCTTTATCGATAATACTCAATGTTTTCTTCTTCTTATCAATTTCAATAAAGACTTGATATTCATCCACCTTATTTAGTTTATCATCAGTTAATGATAAGTAATGATGCTTATCCATGGCATCTGATGCATTGGAGATTAATTCTCGCAAAAATATTTCCTTGTTTGTATAAATTGAATTGATCATGAGTTCTAGCAAACGCTTTGATTCCGTTTTAAACTCTCTAACTTCACTCATATTATCCCTCCTTATATTTATATATATTATACACGTTTTTATTAGCACTGTCAATATTTGAGTGCTAATTTATAGTTTTTTTATGTGACACTATCACATAATATGATCAAGCTATTCATCTTGAAAACATTTTCACACAAAAAACTCTTCCATACTTTATCATAATAAAGTATAATACAATTACATTAACACTTTAGTGGTATTTTTTTTACAATCATCGCTTTAGTGTAATAAAGTATAGGAGAGAAATTATATGAAAAAATTATTATTAACAATTATTTTAGTGTTCGCATTAGCAATGACTGGTTGTGCAAAAAGCGATTTAGTATTTGGAAAAGAATTAGTAAAGAACAACACGATGACAGATATCTTAACAGAATTAAACGCTAAAACTAGTGATGTTGGAATTATGGATTCCATTATGGCAAATTACTATATCAATCAAGATTCTTCTTTAGCTAGCAAGCTAATGATCATCAATGATTTAGTTCTTGCTGAAGAAGAGTACGGGATTGCCGCTCGTAAAGAAGGTAAATACACAGCAGCTATCATCAGCAACATCATTGCTAGTCTAGCGAAAGATGGTAGTGTTGCTACTATCGCTGCAAAATATGGACTTACTAGTGAAGTTTGTATCGATGAAGATTACAATGTTGATTTAAACACTGTTACCGGAAAAGAAGACTGGGATTATATCGTAAATAAAGGATTTGTAGTGATCGGCTACACAGTATTTGCTCCAATGGCTTATGAAAAAGATAGTACATTAATCGGTTTCGATATTGAACTTGCCCAAGCTACCTTTGCAAAATTAGGGCTTTCAGTTGTATTCCAAATCATCAATTGGGATACTAAAGAGTTTGAGTTAAATTCTAAAACCATCGACATTATTTGGAATGGATTAACTATTAATGATGAGCGACAAGAAAATATGTCAATCTCCATTCCTTATCTTACGAATCGTCAAATTGCCGTTATTCGTAAAGAAGATGCAAAAAAATATGCAACAATAGATGATATGAAGTATGCAACTATTGCTGTTGAATCTGGCTCTGCTGCTCAAAGTATTGTAACAGGGGTTGATGAATAATGATCCTTTCTTCTTTTAGCGAGATTACTTATCAGCTGTTAGAAGGCTTCATTGTTACCTTTAAAATATTCTTCTACTCTTTAATCTTTTCTTTACCTTTAGGACTCGTTGTTACTTTTGGTTCATTATCTAAGTTTAAACCGCTTAAAGTATTGATTCGTGGTTTCATTTGGATTATTCGCGGAACTCCTTTAATGCTACAGGTAATTATTGTGTTCTATGGACCAGGATTATGGTTTAACTATCCAATCAAATCTCGATTAATTGCTGTTATTGTTGCTTTTGTGATTAACTACGCTTGTTATTTTTCAGAGATTTATCGTTCTGGAATAGAAAGCATTCCTGATGGACAAAAAGAAGCTGGACAAGTTCTAGGTATGACGAAATTACAAATTTTCTTTCAGATTATTTTTCCTCAAGTTTTAAAAAGGATTGTACCACCTATCAGTAATGAAGTGATGACACTTGTAAAAGATACTTCTCTCGCAAGAGTCATTGCTCTTTCTGAAGTAATCATGATAGCTCAGGAAGTAGTTAGAATAGAAGGAATTTTATGGCCATTATTCTATACAGGTGTCTTTTACTTGCTTTTTAATGGATTATTAACCATCCTATTTACTAAAATCGAGAAAAAATTGGATTATTACCGGGGGTAGACCATGGCTTACTTAACAGTTACAAACATTAATAAAAGTTTCAATAATCTACAAGTTTTAGATAACATCAGTTTTTCTTTAGAAAAAGGAGAAACATTGGCCATTATTGGTTCTTCTGGAAGCGGGAAAACAACACTACTTCGATGTTTGAATTTCCTCGAAAAAGTTGATTCTGGATTAATTCAGATTGGAGAAAAAACAATCATTAGTGATAATTATCCCACTACGGATAAAGAAATAAGATCGAGCCGTATGAATTTTGGTTTGGTCTTTCAATCGTTCAATCTCTTTCCTCATTATAGTATTTTAAAAAATGTTATGTTGGCTCCCCAACTATCGCTTGATAAAAAAGCGATGAATCATGAAGATTATAAACAAAAGCTTACTTTAATTAAAGAGGATGCTCTTGTTCTTCTTGAAACTGTAGGCTTATCTGATAAGATCAATGCTTATCCTTATCAACTGAGTGGGGGGCAGCAGCAACGCGTCGCCATTGCTCGAGCTTTAGCTCTAAAACCAGAAGTTTTGTGTTTTGATGAACCCACTAGTGCCCTAGATCCTGCATTAACAAACGAGGTAGTAAAAGTAATTAATCACTTAAAGTCACAAAATAGAACCATGATTGTTGTTACCCATGAGATGAATTTTGCTAGTAAAATTGCTGATAAAGTGATTTTTATGGCAGAAGGTAAAGTGTTTGAAACTGGAACTTCTGATGAAATTTTCAAGAATCCTCGTAGTCAAAATCTGATTTCTTTTTTAAAAAATAATTAATAATTTTCTGCTTTTTATCTTTTTATGTTATAATATACGAAAAAGGGGATGGCAATTATGAAGAAAGAGAAAACAGATTCAGATGTTAAATTATTGTATCAAATTTTAATAAAATTAAAGACGGAAGAAGATTGTAATGATTTATTCCAAGATCTTTGTACAAAAAAAGAAATTGATGCTATGGCACAAAGAATTGTTGCTGCTAAGTATTTAATGGATGGCAAGACCTATGAACAAATCATCGAGTTAACTAATATTTCTTCTACAACCTTAAGTCGTGTTTCCAAGTGTGTTCAACATGGTAACGGCTATAAAAAATTTATAAATTAAAAAGCGCTTAGCTTTATGCTAGCGCTTTTTATATGCCTGTTTTACGCGTTTTCTTTCTCAAGTTCAAGAAGATCAATTTCTATTGGCTCATGTTTCATAATTATTTCATATGTTTCCGATGTATCTAAAACTTCTAAATTAATAAAAAACAAGAATGCTCCTGCCGAAACAAAACCTAACCAACCACCTGAAAATAATAGCACGATTATTTCTCCAAATACCATAGCAACAGCAATACTAAATAAATGAAGTTTCATAGTCGCTTTCTTTCTAAATAAAATAAAATATAGGATAATTGATGGCACAAATACAATTAATATAACTAATGGATCGAGAGCATTTCCCATTAAAAAAATAAAAACCATCAAAATGTAAAGTAAAAATCTAAAAAACTTCTTTAGACCAAACACAAAGAATAGTAAAAATAATAGTAATGCTCCTACAGTATAGTAATAAATATTACCTCCAATTACATAATCATGATAACTATACACGGCAAGTCCAAAAACAATAATCTTTTTAATAAATCCCATAACTGTTTTCTAAAGGTTAAAAAAACCTTTTTACCTCCTCTCCCATATTCGTCAATACCGTTCTTTCTACTTCCCATTCATAGAAACAATTTGTACAAACTATAGTATCTGCATATTCATCATATTCATCATCACGTACAAATGTTTCTGTTTTCACAACTTTTGATGTGTTCATCGAAGTATCAGCGTACGTCGTATGTTCAATTGTTTCTACTTCTTTTACGTTTCTTTTCATAAAAGAACGAAGAAATTTAGTACCTGTAACAATATGGCTCCATTTGTTACATCGGCAACAACAATAATTACCAAAATGTAATGTGTATAAAATTGCAGTAAATGCCACAATTAAAATAATAATTATATAATAAATAACTCCTACAATATCAAAAACGATAAAAGGAAAAATCCATCCTATTATTTTTGCTAATAAAAAATTTAAAAAGACCAGCAATAAAAAGCCAATGCGATAAATCATTTGTCGTTTTAATTTGTAAATAAAATCTAAAAAGAATGGTAAGAACATTGTCACTGTAAAATAATTAAACACGATGATTAATCCCAGTGCTAAAATAAAAATAATTAATCCACCAAAAAAACCAATTAGCATTGGAATTTTAAGGATTCCGCTTATAAGTGTACTCCAAAAACTTAGTAGTGTCATAAATCTCCTTTCTTTTTTATGCGTTTTTTTCCTACTTACCTTAAATTATACTATAGTTGTTTTTTCAGCACAAGAAATGTTTTCATTTTTTTATTGGATTTTTATTGTTCTTTTAGAAAAAATTAGCGGTATTATTCGCCTTTATATGATAGATAAAAAAGAAAAACCACCTATAAAAAGGTGGTTTTCACGATATTTTTTATTTTTATTTATAACATTACACCATAAATAAGAATCCCAAGGATTGCTGAAATGATGATCATAAAAATCGGATTTAGCTTCTTAAATTTCATTTTAAAAAGAAACATTGCTATCATAATGATTAATGACATATAATCAACGTTTTCTATGATTAAAGATTTATTAAACAAATCAAGTATATCTGTCAATCCTAGTACATTATTCACAATTAAA
>CAYPLR010000041.1:0-10556 GCA_964411675.1 uncultured Bacteroidales bacterium | reverse complement strand
CAATTTGAAATTGGTGGCTTTTAATTTATTTATTAGTTTATTATTTGTTAATCAATTAATTGTTAACCAATTAGTTGGTTTGTAATCGGTTTTAAACTTTCAATAATTTTATTCAAATCAATTAAATTATCAAAAACCCATAAGACTGGATTTTTCTCATAGATAAACTTACCTACTCCAAATCCTTCAACACCTATTTTCATATCCGTTATCATGAATTCATTGATTGCTGGGAAGAATCCACCCAATGCTGATAATGCTAACATTAATAAACTTACAATCACTACCGCTTTTGCAAATCCTAATGCAAAGCCCAATAATTTATTAATTCCACTAATTGCCTTACTATTCTTTACAAATGAATCAATAAAGTGAACTAATATTTTCATGATAATAAAAATAACTAACACCAATGCGATGAAAGATATAACAATTAATAATGTTGGTCCTATTTTTTCAGCTAATATTTCTGAAAATGTTAGTCCGTAAGATGTTTCATCGATAGTAATCATATTAATCAGTAGATTATCAATGAAACCTGGTAGTCCTAATTGATCCACGATTGGTGCTAAAGCTTCACTTGTTGCGCCACTAGGAATTGGAGTCGTGAATATTTCTCCTTTTGAAGCAAGAAATTCAACTACTTTCTCATTAATAAGAGGGGCTAATTTAGTACCAGACAAAAAGACACTCACTGGTTTTACAGCTACAAACGCTAAAATAAGAGCGACTAATAAATTTGCAAAGGACAATACTTGACGAATGAATCCTTTGGCAAAGCCAATTAGAGCGAAAATACCTAAAATAATTAAGATTGCAATATCAATTTTTCCCATGTTCTTTTTTGATTTTTCCTTTTTCTTTTATAATTTTTAATAAAATTTCTTTATCATTTGGTAATCTTTCTTCAATAATCTCATTTAACAAATATTCTAAATCTCTTTTTATTTCGATTGGATCTGTAATTCCTAGGGTAATCAAATCATCTCCTTTAATTTTCATTTGTTTTAAATGATAACATTGGTTTTCTAATTTTCTTATCATCGCTTTCAAATCATTTAAATCCTCATGATTTATAGTTTCCTTGATTGCAACTGCTGTCAGTATAGCATTTATTGAATATGTTTTCAATATTTTTTTAATTTGCACTTCATTTATTTGATTGAGCTGAGGAATCAGGGATACAATATCCTTTACCTGATAGCTGATTTTTTTACTATAGCGAAGTCTTTGAAGGTCCAAATAGATAAAATCAAAGTCATGAGGAGCAAGGATGAAATAAAATGCTGCTAATCGGGAAGTTACTTCAAATTCCATACAATCAACTGTATGAGCTAATATCATAGCATCCTCGTCAGTTTTAATAATTTGGGTAATACGGGGGATAAAAGTAGCTATGATAGGATAATAATTTAACAATACTTTATATACCCCATTCCCCATTAATAATTTACTAAATTCAGTATTTATTCTTTCATATTTAGCATATAAAATATATTCCTTACAAGCAAAAATTGCTTTTACAGTATTTTCTTCAATGGTAAAACCAAGTGTTGATGCAAATCTTAATGCTCTAAGAATTCTTAACCCGTCTTCTTCAAACCTTACAAAAGGATTTCCTACTGTTCTAATTATTTTTTTAGAAATATCCTCTAATCCATGGAAATAATCATATATTTTATCTTTGTAGGCTAAAGCATTGATTGTAAAATCGCGACGACTTAAATCTGTTTCTAAATCACTAATAAAAGAAACCTTTTCTGGATGTCGATGATCGAAATAGTCTTCTTCTTTGCGAAAGGTTGTCACTTCAACATAAGTTTTATGATAGAAAATACCCACGGTTCCATGCTTCACACCAATTAAAACCAAATGATAATCTTTGAAAAGAACTTGCACTATTTCTGGAGAAGCAGGTGTGGCAATATCAAAATCACCCGGTTTCCTGCCTAAAACAAGATCTCTTATGGCTCCACCAACAACATAAGCATCAATATTTTCTTTTTTAAAAATATTTAATATTTCTTCAATTCTCGATGGTAGTTGCATATTTTTTTCTCCCATCCTATTTCTTTAATTCATTATAGCATATTTAATATTCGAATGAAATATTTAATTTTTTCAATACCTTTTTTCAAAAAAACCTTGAAATTGAAGATTATTTTTGGTATAATACTATAGTAATTGATGCAGGTATCGTATAATGGCTATTATGTGGCCTTGCCATGGCTAAGATGCGAGTTCGATCCTCGTTACCTGCTCCATTTTAAAAATCACTGTTGACTTCATGTAAGTTAACAGTTTTTTTATTTCATAAGAAAAAGCCTAAAATTAGGCTTTAACGTGTAAAAAATGTCAAGTTGTATTTTAAAGCATTGTTTTATTTCGTCTCATCTTCTCTCTTCATATTAATGAAGGCAATTCGTTCCCCAATCACATCCAAAGTTTTTACTTTAATTCCTTGAACATCAATTGTCTTTGCTGATAATCGACCCTTTACGCCAACGGTGGAGCCTTTCGTGCAATAATCACGAGCAATATCTGCAACACCTTGCCATAGTTGAACAGGAAAAAAATCGGTATCATATTCATCTTCTTCATTCTTAAATGGTCTTTGTACTGCAAGTGTAAAATTAGCAACTTTCTGGCCAGATTCTATCGTTGTTATCTTAACATCGTCGACAATACGACCCACTAGGATTAAATTATTGAGCATTCTCTATATATCCTCCTTTCCTTCACCAGTGATAGCATCATTATAATCTATCCTTTCATAAAATAAAAATGACCAAAACAGGCCATTTTTATTTTTTTCAAATCATATTTTCTTTCATTCAGTAAATTTTGGCTATTTAATCTCGATAAAAACTACTCTACATAATAAATGAAAAAAATTACATGATTTGGTAAATTTAAATTATTTTTTTGTTTTTTTTACTATAATTTTGATACAGCGTTTTTTGATTTATGGTAAGCATATTTCTCGTATTAGTAAATACTCACAATAAACATGAAAAACGATTTAAAACGATTTTTTGGCCTTGCTTTCACCTACTATGTTTCATTCAGCTTGCAATAATGCTTTTTCACTAGGCAAAATTTGATAACTACTCAATGCTTGTTTTTGAAAGTATTTTAGTACACGATTAATATCTACCACCTCTAATTTTTCTAATAGAGAGATAGATTCTAGGATATCGCAATTTTTCAAATCATATTCAACAATTAATGATGCAAGAAAATCTAAATTGTTCAACGATTTTATAAAACTACCTAAAACTGCTTTTTTAAAGCGCTCAAAAACTTTTTCACTTAACACCAAATTATTAAGAGATTGTAATCGGTGTTTAATGCTTTTGATTAAGGCTTTAGGGCTATGAGAATCAGCATTTACTTTAATATAACCACAATAATTATCGAAGTATACAGAATAATGAAGATGGTTCGCAACTAATTCTTTATCTAATAATTTTTGATAATAATTTGTTGATGGTCCAATGGCAGCTGCAAGAATGATTTTTAATAAAATTTCTTCAATAATTGCTTGGTTTCTTACAAATTTTTGAGCAGGTATTTTAACACCAACAGCTACACTTGCTAACGTAACGTCCATTTTACTACTACTTCTTTTCTTATAAATAGTATTATCTTCAAGTGGTATCTCTCTTGTAATTGAATTAAATGGAGGGTATACTTTTTCTTTTTGGTGGTCAATAATTGATTTTATAAGGCTTTCCTTATCAACATTTCCTACAATAACAAGCTTCATATTTGCTGGATGATAAAACGTTTGATAACATTTTTCAAGAACTTCCTTTGTTATTTTTTTAACTTCTTGTATTGTTCCACCAATATCATAACGAATAGGATATTCTTTAAACAAATTCTTCATTAATCCATTATGAAGACGATCACCAGGAATATCCAAATACATTTTTAACTCCTGAATGATGATATTCTTCTCAGAATCAACATTTTCTTTTGTAAAATAAGGATTTTGAATAAAATCGAGCAATATTTTTATGCCTTCGCTAATATTTTTAGCTCCATTAAATAAATATACTGTTTGAATATAGTCTGTATAAGCATTGACTTCTAGTCCTAATTCTGCTAATAAATTAGAAGCATCTGTACCATCAGCATTTGCAAAGAGTTTATGTTCTAGAAAATGAGCAATTCCTAGGGGAACTTTTATCATCTCCTGTTCTCCAATAGGAATAAACTGATTGGTTAGAGAACCAAAATTAACTCCTAAATAGACAAATGTCTTAAAGAAATCACGCTTTGGAATAATCTGTACTTGTAAACCATTATCAATTTTGTAATGGTATACTACTTCATTAATTTGAGGGTATGTCTTTTTTTCCATCTCTCACCTGTCACTAAGTAAATAAATTGTATCTAGTTTTATTCCCATTGCAACTTGTTTAATATCATCAACAGTAACTTTTGATATTTCTTCAATATCTTCAGCAATAGTTTTTTCTATTTTAGTAAAATAATTGTTTTGTATATGAGCGATCAAATTTTCAGGACTATCTTCTGTTTCTTGTACTTCGTTTAGTATTGATTCTTTTGCAACTGCCATTAACTCAGAATCAATATCACCAAGGCAATATTTATTTAATTCATTGGCAATAATCTTAATTGTTTGTTGGTATTGATCGCTATCAATTCCTGCTGTAATCACAAATAATTTGTTATTAGCAATATCATGAGAAGAAATATCGTAAGCCAATCCTTTTTCTTCTCTTACAGCAGTAAATAAATTGGAAGAGAATAATCCTCCAAACATGGAATTGAAAACCAATAAAGCCGGATAAAGAGGATCTAAACTATTGATATCTAAACGATATCCCATAACTAACTTTGCTTGTTTAATTTTTTGAATTTCTTTTATTTCCCTAACTTTTTTAATTTCATTAGGTTCAAAGTTTACGACTTCAAGTTGTAGGGGGTGATTATCTATTTGTTGGAATGCTTGAAGTTGATTGATAATCTTGTTTTCTTCAATATCGCCAACGATATAAATAGAAATTTCATCCTGTTTCATCATGGCTAAGTATTCTTGATATAATTGCTCTGGTGTAATCTTTTCCAAATTAGCAATAGTTCCTGTGGAATGAACACCGATAATTTCATTTTTACACATTTCTTCAATTAGACGACGAAAAGCAAAACGACTTTTATTGTTGTATACTTTTTGCATTGATTCTTTTAATAATCGCTTTTCCTCATTAAATTCCTTAATGGAAAAAGCATTGTTTATAATATTAGGATTAAAAATCGTATCTAAAAGAAAATCAATCGCTTTTTTTGTTAGATCTTTTGTATTTGCTAGATTTTTTTCATTAACAATATCTAATGTAAAGGCAATTAAACTAGTCCGATAATATCTAGTATAACCTACACTAACTTCTGCATTATATAAATCACAAGATTTTTCAACAATTTTCTTTTTTGTATTGTATTTTTTGCTTGAGTTTCCTAATACCCGTGACAATAATGCTCTAATAGTGGCATTTTCCTTTGTGAAGACATTTGCAAAAACAATTTGCATTGTGATTGTTTTAAATTTATTTGTTTTCACTAGAAATGTTTCTATATTATTTATTTTTCTTCTTATTACTTCCATTGATAATATTCTCCAAACTTATAAAAAAGCGGTCACCCGCTTTATATTGCTGCATCTAAAGCTATTTCCATCATCCGATTGAAAGATTTTTGTCGTTCTTCAGATGATGTTGCTTCATGAGTAACTAATGAATCAGAAACAGTTAAAATGCAAGCTGCTTTCTTATGTAAATAACGAGCATTAGCAAATAACGCAAAGGATTCCATTTCAACAGCAACACAACCATATTTATCACGGACATCATGAAAAACATTTCCACAATTGCGATAAAAGACATCTGCTGAATGAATGATTTCATTATAAACAGGAAATCCCAGTTTCATAGCACTATCATTTAATCTTTGATTTAAATAAGGATTGGCATCTAAGATATTTTCTTCGTATCCATAAGCAACTTTTGCATAAGTTGATTCACTAAAAGCGCTGGTTGCTATGATGACATCATAAATCTTAATCTTTGGTGAATAAGCACCACAGGAACCGATTCTAATGATATTTTCAACTCCATAAACATTGAATAATTCGTAAGAATAAATTCCAATACTTGGCATTCCCATTCCTGATCCCATCACAGTAACTTTTTTCCCTTTATAAAAGCCTGTAAAACCAAACATATTTCTTACACTATTAATTTTTACTATATCAGTTAAATAAGTATTGGCAATATATTCAGCTCTTAATGGATCTCCAGGCATTAACACCGTCGATGCGATTAGATTCTTATCATTTACTTCTATGTGAGGAGTAGCCATAATTACTTTTTCCTCTCTTTGTATTCTTTCATAATAGCAACACCAGCACTAGTTCCTATTCGATTAGCACCAGCAGCAACCATTTTTTCTAAATCTTCTAAGGTTTTAATTCCACCACTTGCTTTTACGCTCATGTCTGCTAGAATACTTGCTCGCATTAAGGCTACATCAGCAACTGTTGCTCCACCAGTACCAAAACCTGTTGATGTCTTCACAAATTGTGCACCTGCTGAAGCGGCTGCTTTACACACTTCTATTTTTTCTTCATCGCTTAAATAGCAAGTTTCAATGATTACTTTCACTAAACGACCTTGAGCACTCGTAACAACTGCTTTGATTTCTTCATAGATATAGTCAAAATTATGTTCTTTGGCTTTACCTACATTAATAACCATATCAATTTCTTCTGCACCATTATTAATTGCATCAATTGTTTCTGCTTGTTTTGTTTCTATAGTATTGGCTCCCAAAGGAAATCCAATTACTGTACAAACTAAAACATCAGAACCAAATAATAATTTACTTGCTAGCGCAACATTAGTTGGATTAACACAAACACTAGCAAAATCATATTTACATGCTTCGTCGCATAAATTCTTAATATCGGCCTCAGTAGCAAATGCTTTTAGAATAGTATGATCAATTAATTTATTAACCATAGTAAACCCTATCGATCAATGAAATCGCTGATACGTATTTCTTTGAAGTTTTGGTCAACAATAGCAAATTTACGTAATTTATTGATTGTTTTACGTGCAGCGCGCGCTTTTTTCGCTTTTAATATATACATATCTGGTAAAAAACCAACGATTTCTTCTAGATATTTACCAACAATCGCATAGAAATCAGCTCTTCTTACCATAAATTTAACATTTTCTTCATCATTAATACAAATATAATCTAGATGAGGTGGAAAAACTGTTGGGATACCAAAATTCCATGTACAACTAATTCCATGTTCATTTGTTGTTTTATCAATCATTGGTTCGCAATAATTTACATCCACTTCATTGTGATAATATTCTCTTAAACTATCCACTGTTCTTTGATATTTACAAATTTCACTTAGTTTTTCCGTATCAATTGGAATTTTATTTTGTAACCCAAATTCATCGATATAAGCATTTCTTGTTTTATCAAATAAACTATATAATTCTACTAAATTAAATTGTCTAACATCTTCAAAAGTATCACTATAAACAACCAATTCAAATTCTTTACAAAGTTTTTGAGCAAATCCTAAAATTTCTTTTGCAATGAAAGTAGGTATTAAAATTGGTAATTCCAAAAGAAAATTTACATTTGTATAAGCGGGGTCCAACTTATATATTTGGTTTACGCGACATCTTTTAGTAACTAAATAACGATAAGAAGATTTAAATTCCTTGTCTACATAGCGAATTTCTACTTCGTCTTCTGAATAGTAAGTTTTAAAGTTAGGATAATTATCAAAATATTCTAACAGCTTTGCATAATCCAATCGACCTAAACTATTTTCTCTAAAAAAGTGTATATTGATAGCCATTTATTTTTCCTCCACATATATTTTAACTATTTTAATATCTTTTGTCTTTCCTATTTTTAAATAAAACCAATTAATAAACCAACTATTGTCTCATATAGAATAAGTCCAATGGCGGGAGTAAAATCAAGAATTCCAATCACTAGAAAACCACGGAATGGCCACAAATACCAATTGGTTGCTTTCCTAATCCATCGAGGAATTTTATATTGTTGTAACCCGGGTAGCCAAGATAAAATCACACCCAACATCATAATAAATCCATACCCTGTCAATAAATAATAGAGGGCTTTTATCAAATAATTTAAAATCATCTACTATCCTCTACATATTGTTGTAAGGAACCATCTTCAAATTCTTCCTTGCGTCCAAACAAGAATAATTTATTATCTAATTTGAAGATCTCTCCTTGCGTAGCATAAACAACTCCTGATATAAAGGACAACATGTAATTTGCTTCGTCAGAACTAATTTGATCAAAATTTGCAAGTATTGCTTTTCCTCCCAAGATGATATCACACATTTCCATTAATTGTTCTTGTGAACTATTAGCAACAGTAAAATATTGCAAGCGATCAAAGGAAGTTAATAATCCACCAGATTTTTTAGTGTTTTTATTTTTATTACTATAATCACTGAATTGAATGGTATTTACTTGTTTTTTCTTGAACAATCCCATATTTCCCTCCCTATGCTAGAAAAACTCGCCCTAATCTTACCGTTGTTGTTCCGTATTGTAGCGCAATTTTGTAGTCGTTAGACATCCCCATTGAAAGTTCATGGCAAGGAGCATATTCTAAATTCATCTCCTCAATTTCCTCTTTCAATCGTTTCATCTTTTTAAATGATTTATGAATAATTTCTTCATCAAAAGTCATTTTTGCAATACACATCAATCCAATTACTCTTATTTTTGGACAATTTTCTAATTGTTTAACAAAACTTTTCACTTTATTTGCTGGAACTCCTTGTTTGTTTGGTTCCTCTGATATATTTACTTGGACAAAACAATCCAAAGGTTCATTTAACTTTTTATTTAATTCAACGGCTAATGAATAACGATCTAACGAGTGTAGACAATTAATTCTATTAGCTATATCTTTAATTTTACGGCTTTGAACCACACCGAAAAAATGCCATCCAATTTGTTTATAATCTTTTAAAGCGTTGTATTTTTCTAAAAACATGTCTGTTCTGTTTTCACCAATTTCAGTAATTCCAGCATCAATTAGTTCTTTGGTTTCTTCCAAAGTCATATATTTTGTTGCTGCGATTAATTTAACATTTGGATAGTCTTTTAAAAAATCCTTCACTTCCTGAACTCTTTCTCTCAATCCCATAAATCCACCTATAAATCTTTCTGACAAACTATACCTTTGAGTTTACCTATTTTAACTCATTATAATTATTATACATCTTTTTCAAATTTTAATCAAGTAATTTTACGGCAAATCTTTGTTGTAATAAAAGCCTTGGTTATTATCATTAGTTTTGCCAATTGATTGGTGCGATATTGCATGCTTTCAAAAAATGATTTGTTTTTGAAAAATGTCGGCATCCAAAAAATCCATTATAGGCAGAAAGTGGACTAGGATGTGGTGCTGTTAAGACTAAATGGCGAGGATTATTAATTTTTTCCATCTTTGCTTTCGCATTGTTTCCCCACAAAATGAATACCATTGGTTTCTCCCGTGCATTTAATAATTCTATAATTTTATCTGTAAATATTTCCCACCCTTGTCCTCGATGAGAATTTGCTTGATTTGCTCTTACTGTTAGAACTGTATTCAAGAGTAAAACTCCTTCTTTTGCCCAGCAAGTAAGGTCCCCAGAAGAATTCATTTTAATTTGCAAATCATTTTCGATTTCTTTATAAATGTTTTGTAAGGAAGGAGGCAAAAGAGTTCCTTCTGGTACAGAAAAACACAAACCATGGGCTTGTCCTGGTCCATGGTAAGGATCTTGTCCTAATATAACTACTTTCACATTTTCATAGTCAGTTAATATTAACGCCTTAAAAAGATCATACATCGAAGGATAGATTACCTTTGTCCGATACTCTTCCACTAAAAATTCTCGTAACTTGCGATAATATTCTTTTTGAAATTCTTCCATCAATAAATGATCCCAATGGTTATGAAATACAATCATAGAACACCTCATAGAATTATTATAAAGTTTTTAGTCCCTTTTTTCAAGAATTCTTTTTAAAAAGCAATATATAAAAAGTTATTATGAATATCAAATAATCATTCATTCCTTATTTGTACTACTTAATGCTTCTAAATAACACAATATCATTTACTACAATAAAATAAGCAATACAAATAACAACAGTTATATAAATGCTTGGATATAGTTGAGTTAAATTTTCTTGTTTGAGATGACGTAATAAGATACCTGAGAAAGCCCAAATCATTACAAATCCATAGAAATAGTCTTTTTCTTTGATAATCCATAGCAATGATAATGTTAAACCAATCGCCAAAACAATAAATATATTTAGTTTTTAACAAAATTCATAAGCGAGTTTTGTTAGCATTATACTAGAAATCATGAAACATATCTTTTTAACTTTCCCCTGTTTTCATAAAAAAAGGTTCAATACAAAATAAAGTGATATAATAAAAGTAGACAGTTTAAAAGG
>CAYPLR010000040.1:0-11038 GCA_964411675.1 uncultured Bacteroidales bacterium | reverse complement strand
AGCAGAAGCAGGTTTAAATTAAAAAGTGTTATTACAAAAGTAATAACACTCCATGAAGTAAGAGAGAAATCTCTTACTTTTTTATTTGATATTCCGCTATTTTCACAAACTCTCTTTCTATTTTCTTGTCGATGAGTGTTCTTTTAAAATGATAATCTTTAGATAAAAGAGCAATATCGAAGAAACAAAGGACAATTCCTAAATCGATTTGATTGAGATAGGATAATGTTGATTTAGGAATAATTGACCTGACATTAGAATCACGGTAAATACTGACAGTTTCAAGAGTACTTACAAATCGCCACGTTTGAGTATTACAAGCACTGGGTGCTAGACGAACCATTTCCTTAATTTCTTCATCAAAGGTTCCCGACCAAATAGTACTATGATCCTTTCGGGTAAATTCGGTTATGCTTTGACGAAAAGCAAGGGGATTACTTTGTCCAAAAGCAATCATAACCACATACTGTAAACCATCAAAGGATTTATTTTTAGGGTGAGCCATTCCTTGCCAACAAACACCAATATCATGGGATTCTAAGAATAAATCAATTTGTTCTAAAATATAACCAGCATTTAATAAATAGAATGGCTTTTTTTCACTGTAGAACAAAAGACAGTATTCTCCATATTTGGATGAAGTTTCTTCTCTCTTTACAATCTCTAAATGGATTTTAATATCAGGATCCAAAGGCTGTATTTGATTAAAATATGTGAGGATATGATTCAACTGTTCAGCACTTAGCGATTGATTCTTATCATATTTTCTAATTGATTTTCGTTTGTAAATGGTATTCAATAACTCTTTCATCGCTTTTCCCTCCTATTCTTTATTGTATCATAAAATTTTATGAATGATTATAAGTTATTATTTTTATTTGGGAAAAAGCAGAATAATAGAAGCAGATATTTCATTGAAAAAGGAATATTTACCAAATATTTACAATACCTTTATAGAAACATGAAGTGAAAAAATGGTATTATAGATTGTAAGATTACTAGTTTTACGAATGATAATTGATGGTGGTTAATAAGAGCCATTTAGAGAGTTATGCTTTATATCAGGACTAAAATATAGGGAAGGGGACGATATTTACTGATTGAGTTTACTTGTCAAGTAAATACCGTTTTATTTAGACAATTGATTACAAACGCTTACAAGAATTATAAAATGAGGAGGAAAGACATTGATTCGTTTACAAAGTACAAAAAGATCTATTTTATTACTTGTTATTGTTTTTATCGCTATTTCTTTGGTTGGTTGTACAACCCCAAATGAAGATCCCGATGATTATGATTATACTGATTTATCAGTAAGAGATTACATTAGTGAAAATGGTTCCGTTGCTGCGGCAAATCCATATGCTGCGAAAGCTGGACTAGACATTTTAAAAGCTGGAGGGAACGCTTTTGATGCTGCTGTAGCAATGAGCTTTGCATTAGGAGTAGTAGAACCAAACGCGACAGGTCTAGGCGGTGGTGGTATCATGGTGGCTTATGATGCTAGTGCAGGAGAATATATTTCTTACAATTTTCGAGAATTTGTTCCTGCAGCTGGAAATGCATCAGTATATGTTAATGGTTCAGCTGATTTAGACTATGGTCCTCTATCATGTGGAGTTCCAACCCAAGTAGCGGGATTGGTAACAATTCAAGAAGAACGAGGAGTAAAGACTCGGCAAGAAGTGATGGCACCTGCTATTGATTTGGCACTAAATGGAGCCCCAGTAACACCAGAATTGGCAAGTAATATCAGTGATTGTTTTTACATTATTATGGATTCTCGTAGTGAAACAAAAGATGTATTTACCAGTGATGGAATTACACCATTAGCTACTGGTGAACTATTAATACAAAAAGACCTAGCTCATACCTTACAACTAGTATCAGAGCTTGGAAATGAAGGTTTTTATAAAGGAGAAGTAGCTCAATCAATCGTAGATACCTTGGCAAAACAAGGGGGAATCATCACAATGGACGATTTAGAGTATGCTATGAATCATTATCCGATTGTTGAAACACCAGTTCAAGGAACCTATCATGGATACGATATTATTTCCGCGACTACTCCATCATCGGGAGGAATTATTCTATTAGAAGCCTTAAACATGCTAGAAGTTTATGGCGATGTAGGTAATTTAGAACACAATAGTTTAGAATACATTAATGTTGTAGCAACAGCAATGCAATTAGCTTATGGCGATAAGCGTAAATATATCGCAGATTCAAAATTTGTTGAGGTACCTATTCAAGGATTACTATCTAAGGCATATGCAGAAGAACGTTGGGAAAAATTCAATCCTAATCAAGCTTATTTAGGTCGTTTTATTGGTGATGATGACTTTGGTGATCCATGGGCATATCAATCTAATAATCTAAACACTGCTTTTTCTGAGACGGAATATGATGAGCATTTTTCAACAACAACCTTTTCAGCGGCAGATAAAGATGGAAATATTGTCTCTGTAACACAGACAATCAACCATTTCTTTGGTAATGGAATTGTTCCTGAAGGAACTGGTTTCTTCTTAAATAATCAATTGAGTAGTTTTTCATTAACATCAACAAGTGCTTCTTATATTAAACCATATAAGCAACCAGTAAGTCATATTATGCCAACCATCATCATGAAAGATGGAAATCCATATGCAACTCTAGGATCTCCAGGAAGTATGAGGATTCCTTCTGCTGTATTACAGGTCGTTTTAAATATGATTGACTTTGATATGGATATCCAAACAGCGATTAACATGCCAAGATTTTATAGTTATGCTTGTGCAAGTACTGACTTTTCATCTACATCAAAAGATATTTATGTTGAAAGAGCACTATATAATACAGTAAAAGACGGATTACAAGCGATGAATTACAATGTCATTGTTGAGGGTAGTGGTGATATTGATTTATATTTTGGTGGAGTTCAAGGAATTAGATTTATATATGAAGAGGGTAAACTCCATGGAGGTGCCGATCCCCGTCGTGATGGCAAAGCATTGGGTTATTAATTAGGTGATCTAAATGCTCTGGGAGATTGAATTATTATATTTTGTAGCAATGTTAGCGGTATTTGTAATATTGCTACTGGTTGTAAAGATTCCTGCTGGAATTTCTCTGATGATATCAGCCATTGTTGGTGCAGTATTGTCCGCTATTTTTTCTAGTACGGAATTTGCGTTAAGGCATTTTATAGAAGGCGGATTCGCCTATTTAGATAATATACTTGTGATTGTAGCAGCCATGATTTTTATGGCAGGATTAACAGCTAGTGGAGCCCTAAATTATTTTAGTGTTATTCTTGTGAAGGCATTTCATAAAAAACCGGTTATTTTATTAATCTTTTTTATGCTAATCATTATGTTTCCAGCGATGATAACAGGCTCAAGTTTATCAGCAGTTGTTTGTACAGGTGCGATTATTGCACCGATCATGTTGAAAATGGGAATTCCAAAAGCAAAGGCAGGTGCTATTGTTGCATTTGGATCGATTCTTGGAATGATAGCACCACCGATTAATATTCCTGTTATGTTAATCTGCGATGTTGTTGATATCCCCTATACGGGATTTGTCTTACCATTGCTAGCTTTAACATTACCATTGGCTGTATTTTGTGTTTTATTCTTAGGATTAAAACATGTTAAAAACATTGATTTAGAAGAAATAAAAGAAGTTCTTGATTTTAAAGTACTAGAAACAACAAAGTGGACTGTCGTATTACCTTTAATAGTTTTAGTTGTATTAATTATTTTACAAAACATTCTACCACGAATATTTGGTAGCTTAGGTATGCCATTGATTTTTATAATTGCTACGATTATTACATTTTTTGTAGGGAACAAACCAAAACCATTTAAAGTAGCTTATGATGGAGTTATTAAATCTTTCTCAGCAATGTCATTATTAATGGGTGTGGGAATGTTCGTCCAAATATTAACCTTAAATGGTGCAAGAGGATATTTTGTTGTGAACGCATTGAGTTTACCTGATGCTTGGCAATATGTTGGTATGGTCATTACATTACCAATATTTGGGGGAATTAGTGCATTTGCATCGGCATCAATTTTAGGAGGCCCATTTGTAATGGCACTCCTTGCCTCAAATGAAATTATCGTGGCTTCTGCCCTTTCGTTAATGGCGGGTTTGGGTGAATTTTTACCTCCAACGGCAATGTCAGCGACCTTCGCAAGCAATGTTGTAGGAGAAGAAAAGCATTTGAAAATTACAAAAGCTGCATTGATTCCTTTAGGAGTTTGTCTAGTCTATGCTATGATCTTTATTATTTTCATAGCCAAAATATGGTAGGTGATATAGGATGCTAAATACAATTATTACTATTTTATACCTTGCTTTCATTGCCATTATTTGTACCATGATTGTTATTTTTGTTTATAAAACAAAAAAAATCACTGAAAAAATCACAGGGGCAATTATCTTAATTTTATTTATATTGAGATTATTGTTGATTAAGTAGGTGAATTATGAAGTTAACTAGAAAAACAAATATTGTGATTTCATCATTGTTACTACTTTTAACCGTTGTCTTAACAGTAATTTGTGGTTTGGATTTTAAGAAATTCGCTGATTATGAAACAGAATTTGTAATTCGTGAAGATGTAATTACCCGAATTGAAAAGTTCAGTAAGTACTCTCCCAAACTGATTAATACTGTTGGCGATAGCAATATTTATATTATCAAAGGAGAAGAACCAGGTCCCAGTGTATTAATTATTGGCGGAACCCATCCTAATGAACCATCTAGTCAGTTAACAGCAACCTTATTACTAGAAAATATTACAGTAACAAAAGGAACAGTTTATATTATTACAGAAGCAAATAGAAGTGCATTTACCCATTCACAACCTCAGGAAGCTTCGTCCATGTATTATCATATTGCAACTGCTAATGGGCAAAGAACCTTCAAATTTGGTTCAAGAGCAACGAATAATACCGAGCAATGGCCAAATCCAGATATTTATGTTCATCGTACATCGGGACAAAAATTATCCAATGTTGATACTCGTAATTTGAATCGAGCCTATCCAGGTTGT
The DNA here is from genome assembly GCA_964411675.1 of uncultured Bacteroidales bacterium. Lineage (GTDB taxonomy): Bacteria > Bacillota_I > Bacilli_A > ML615J-28 > CAG-698 > JAAYBG01. The sequence goes on along the minus strand of CAYPLR010000040.1, from coordinate 5,993 downwards.
GAAGATGGAACTTATACAGAAAAAGTAGCCTATGCAATCACACAATGTATTATTCAAAATAAAATTGATGTGACGATAGATTTACATGAAGCATCGCCAGAGTATTTAACTATCAATGCGATTGTCGCTCATCAAAGAGCAACATCTGTTGCTGCAAAAGCAGCATTTAAAATGGACATGGAAGGTGTTTTGATCTCTGTAGAGGTATCGCCAACCAACCTTCATGGCTTGTCACATCGTGAATTAGGGGATTTTACTGATACCTTAGCTTTTCTTTGCGAAACATCGAACGCATCACAAGGAAAAATTAGAGGTAAATTTATCGAGGATTTAATCCTTAGTGGTAATGATAAGTTCTATCAAGAAGCAGAAAAATTAGGAGTCTTATATGCAGCTCCAGTTCATATCAATGAACGAGTTGCACGTCATTCATTATCTATTCTCTCTATTTTAGAGGCTTATAATGATATTTATGGGAATGGAGAATTAGGAAAATTTATTGTGAATAATATTCCAGAATATGAAGATATTATGAACAATGGGATTGGTTATTATTTATTGGATTCATTGTTATAAGGAGGAAACCATGAAAAAAATATTTTTATTCATTTTTACTGTAGTATTGGCTTTTAGCTTTGTTGGCTGTAAGCCAGAAGAGGAAGATCCAGAAGAAGAAACACCTAATGTTGAATTAGATTTAGAGTTAAGTGCAGATTTTGCTAGTTTATGTAAAGATCGTAAAGTGTATCTAACAACTTTAGGGCAAAGTGATATCGATACTGTGATTAACATTATCGAAGCAACATCAGAATCAATTCCTGTTAATGAAATTGATCAAGGTAGTGATGCTGTAGTAAATGCAGTAAGTCGTAAAAATGATTTGACTGCTAGCGAAGTAGACAAAAATGGAGATGAAAAGCCAATTGTTTTACTAGTGACAGGTTCATCAGGAAAAGGATTAGGAGCAGCTGGTACTAACTGGGAAGCTGAAAAAACACGGGGTGAAGCATTTGCTTTAGCAGCTGATAGCAATCAAATGATTCTAATCGTTCTTCATGTTGGTGGAGAAGCGCGTCGTGGAACAACGACAGATCCAATCTTAGATGCTGTTTGTCCAAGTGCTCGCTTAATGTTGGTTGTTGAAGGAGGAAACTTTGACAATTACTTTACTGATTCAGCAGAAGAATATAATGTAACGCTACATTTATATTCCCGCCAAGCAAAAATGGTATCAGCATTTAAAACATTATTCGATATTGAATAATGTTCCTTGTATGAAAATAATAAATAAATTTGTTTGTGTATTGATAAGTTTTTTATTGATTACGATGTTATCAGGATGCAAACCACCAGAAGAAGAATTGGAAAATAACATTTCAAAGACAAGTTATGAAATCTTACCATCAACGATTTATGAAACAACCGTTTATGTATTTACAAGTACAATACCTGGTCCAACAATTATGATTGTTGGGGGAATCCATGGGGATGAACTCGCGGGTTGGCAAGCAGCACAAACGCTTGTTACAAAAAATGATTACACAGGAACCGTGATACTCATTCCAAAAGCAAATATATTAGCAACAGCTCTACAAAAGCGATATCCTGGTCAAGATACCAAAGGAATTTATGAAGGAATCACCTATAGTGATTTAAATCGAATCTTTCCGGGTAAAGAAAATGGTTCGGCAACAGAACAAATTGCCTATGCCATTATCCAGGAAGTAGAAAAATATCAACCTGATTATATTATTGATCTTCATGAATCGCGAAGAAGCTATGCGGATAAAAATAGCCCGTTGATTGGGGATGAAATCATTTATGGAAATTCACAAAGCACATTTTTTGCTTATGATATGGTTGATTTATTTAACAAGGAATATCTTATAGTAGGAGATATAAAATTTGCAGTTGATAGTAGTGCACCAGAGGGTAGTTTTAATAATTATTGTGGCAATAATTATGATGCAATTGTATTAACAATTGAGACAAATCGCCAATTAGATTTATCTAGAAGAATCGAACAACAATGTACTTTAATTGAGATTCTTTTCAAACTGGCGAAGGAAAATGAGTATTAAAATTTATTTGGCATTTTAAAAATGACCTTAGAAGGGAGAAAAAATGAATTTTAAAAAATTATGTTTATTGTTTGGCTTAGCACTAATTTCTATCTTTGTTGTAGCATGTGACAAGGAGAAAGAAAGCGATGCAACACCAATCATTGACGTTCTTAATCAAGGAAAGAACAACGATAGCGTCACCATAGAAGGTGTTGTCTATGGAGTTCTAACAAATGGTTTCTATGTAGCAGATTCTGCTCAAGGGAAAATATTTGTTATTATGGGTAGTGAATGGACTAAAAATGTATCCAATGGTGATAAAGTAAAAATCAAAGGACAATTTAGTTATGTTGCTAATTTCCCACAGATTAAGAATGTTGAAGAAGTGACACCATTGAGTAGTGGTAATGAATCATTTGTTTCTGTCATTAATAGTAGTGTTACAGAAATCAATGCTCTTGATGCAACAGCAAAAACAGGTAATTATGCTAATTTGTATCAAATAACAGGTATTATTTCTAAAACAACAGCTGGAGTTTATCAAATTGCTGATGATGAAGGAAATAAATTATTCATTAATGATGGCTCAGCAGTGGATGCTTTAGAGGCTAAGCTAAATCAAAGAGTAAAATTATCAGTGATTACTCACAAAATTAGTGTTTCTGATAATGTTTGGATTGTTTCTTTTACAGGATCAGCCAGTGATATCGTAGATGATAAATTAACATTTGCAAGTATCAAGGAATCAGCATTGACCTACATTAATTCTGTTGTTCCAAGTGAAATTTATGGAGCTTTAGAATTACCAACAGCGCATCCTACTCAATCTTATATCACCATATCTTGGGATGTAGTAGCTAACGATTATGTCAGCATTGATACCATAACTGGTTTGGTAACAGTAAACATTGATAGTGTTGATCATGAGATTACATTAAAGTTGACAATTTCTGATGGAACTGAATCTGAAACAATGGATTATGTTATTACTTCAAAAGCAATTGTTGAGCGAAGTGTAGCAGAGCTATTCTCAGATACTCCAAAAGTAGAAATGAGTGTTGTTATTATTCGTGGCCTTGTTGTAGGAATTGCTCGTAATCAATCAGAAAGCATTCGTTCATACATTGTAAAAGACATGAATACCCAAGAAACCATTACCGTTGATTTTGGTAAAACTGGGGATAAACTTATTCTAAGTACAGATGAACAATATAAGGAAGTTGAAGTTGGAGATGAAATTCTTGTCACTGGAAAATTCCGTATTGCTAGTCGTACTACAATAATGGATGTTACTCAATTGCAAGTTGTATCAAAAGATAATTCTTATAGTCATGATTATCAAAACGCTTTAACACTAGATGGTGCAACTGGATACTTAGAATTAGCAAACAACTATGATGCTTATGCAAATAAATTAGTTAAATTTGTGAATCCATTTATGAATTATTCAACATCAAGTACACCTTCAGCAACAAATTGGGTTCGCTTAGGATACGATGCAATTAGTGGAGATGCTGGACATGGTACAGGAACTAATATTCATTACTTTGCGTTCTTAATCGCAGCACAAAATGAATCTTTAGGTAGTGATATCTGGCATACAATGTACGATATTCCATTCTATAATGCAGGTGCAAAACAATTTGATGTCACTATTTATGCGTATGTATTATATGTTTCAGAAACTTATTTTGCTTTTGTAATTCCTGATTGGGATTGTTACCAAGTTTCTGGTGTAGATGCGATTAGTGTTGCTTTATCACGATCACTACCTACAACTATTGAAAATGGAACAATCAACTTATTAACTACTCATGAACTTGTTGAAGGGAATGTAACTTGGACTTCATCTGATGACAATGTTATTAATTCTTTAACAGGGAAAGTGACTGAAGTTAGTGAAAATACAGAAGTTACCTTAACAACAACATTTAAATATCAAGGTACAACCTATACACGTGATTATAAAGTATCTGTATTAAAAGCAGAAGCAATGTCAGTAACTGAATTGTTAGCTTCAGGTACTGATAGTCAAGCAGTTAAGGTTCGAGGTACTATCATTGGGTATGTTTCTGATGGTAACACAGTCGATACTAGATTGGGTGTTGTTATTCTAGATAATGAAACGGGTAAAACTGTGTTAGTGAATGGATTGAGTAGTTTAGGTGGTACTTATGGGGCTTACCTAGATAGTGCTGGCAACCTACTTACCATTGGAGATGAAATTCTTGTTGTTGGTACTTATTATTTAAATACTGCCGCAATAGGAACAGGTCCAGAACAAACAGGCCGTAATTATATTGAAGTTACTGCTGATAATACGATAACATTATTAGGAAAAACAGAAACAATCAATTATCAAAATGCTTTAGTAGTGACAAATCAGACTGAAATGCAAGCTCTTGCTGATAATTTAATTTATGGAGCAATCATTAAATTAGTAGGTACAGAAGAAAATCCATTATTCTTAGGTGGATCATCTTCTAAATTACCTTTCAATATTAAGCTATTCTATAATAAAGAAGCAGTTGATAATAATGGTACTAAATATAATGGTAAGATTTTCTCATTAAAGAGCGATACGAATGAAGTAAATGCGGGTAGCGAGTGGTATAACACGATGTTTAGTATTCCTACTGCCTTTGTAGGTCCTTCTGAAACAGTTCCATCTATATTAGTAACAGGTGACCTTTATGTTGTTCTTGGATACACAACGGGTACTTATTATCAAATGAGTATTGTCAATTCTCAAAATTGTACAATGTCAAGAATTTTAACATATGAGCAATTAACTGAATTATTCGCTCGTACATTATCATCTTCTGTTGTTTCTCAAAGTACAGATTTCTCTTTACCAACAACTCATAGTAAAGTTGCTGGTCCAATTACTTGGACTTCAGAAAACAACACATTAATTGATCCAGCAACATGGACAATTGGTATAGTTACTGCAAATACTGATGTGAAATTAACAGCATCCTTTACTTATGATGGAGCAGTGAGAGCTTATGAACATACTGTAACAGTATTACCGGTTCCAGCAGCGGCACCATTATCAGTGTCAAAAGCATTAGAAGATGGAGTTGCGGGTATGAGTTTAGGTATTACTGGTGTAGTTGTAGCTTATCATGCAGATGGTAATACAAGTGGAGTATTACGGGGAGTTGTATTGATGGATGATGTAACTCATCAAACCATTTTAATCGATGCAATGGAATTAATTGGAACAAGTACTCATGGTCAATATCAAGCTAGTAATGGTAATTTATTGGCTGTAGGAGATAAGATTGTTATTGAAGGAGCAACATTTGCAATATCGGGTAATCGTAAGAGTGTTGAGGTTGCAGCAACATCAACAATTACTGTTTCAAGTTCTAGTAATCCAATTACATGGGATGTTGAACAAGCAATCACTATTTCAACAAACACAGAAATGCAAGAATTTGCCAATAATTTACAATTTGGTAAATTGATTAAACTAGTAGGAACTGCTGACAATCCAATTTGTACGGGTGGTTCTTCATCAAAACTTCCTTTCAATATTAAACTATTCTTTAATAAAGATGCAGTAGATAATGATGGTACGAAGTATAATTCAAAAACATTCGCCTTGAAGAGCGATATCAATGATTTCAATGCGGGTAGCGATTGGTGGAAAACTCTATTTGGTTTTACTGGACCATTTGTAGGCCCTAAAGATGCTGTCGGTCCAATTAAATTCACAGGCACCTTATATGTTGTTTTATCAGCTGAAACTTCAACATATTATCAAATGGCAGTAGTCAATCTTTCATCTGCAAGTTTAACTCCTTTAAGTTAAAATCATTTTTTAATAACAATGCCGTGCGTAAATTTTTGCCACACTTTAATTTGCGCATGGCATTTTCCTAATCCTTTTGAATATTGGAAAAAAAATATAATTATGATATA
>CAYPLR010000039.1:0-11534 GCA_964411675.1 uncultured Bacteroidales bacterium | reverse complement strand
CTATGATAGAAAGGCCAATAGAATAGTAGTAAATCCATTCTTTTTTTAGTTTATATAGAATAATTATCACAAAAACAGTAAAAAATGCGATAATCAACCACGCTATCATAGGAGTTTTGTACAAATTGATTCCAATCGTAACAAAAAAGGTGGTGAGAGCCCCAGTCATGACACTTGCTTTCAGTGGAGCAAACCAACGAGATCGAAATACCAATATTCCAAAGATAATCCATAGGATTCCATATCCAATTCTTAGAATTGATACATACGGATAAGACCCTTCTTCATTCACTATTCGCCTTAAAAGAAAGAATAGTAAATAATAGAAAGCAAAAGATAATATATAAGCAATCACACTTCCCAAAGTGACTAAAAGTCCATCTTTTATCATCCTTGTTTTCTTCATAGCGTTAGGTTCCATAGTTTTATCTTCCTTCTATTGCTTTTTGAAGACTAGCAATATCCTTTGCAATCAAGGGAGACATGGTATCTTTATATTTGGATAAGTCAATTTTATTAAGTTCTTCTTGAATTTGATGACCAAGTTCTGGTCTATGCTCTATCATATCTCGCAAAGCTGTTAAACACTGCCTTACTACTGTTGGTTTTTCATCATGAAGCATGGGTAATAATTGAGGAAGACTCTCATTTATTTTTCCTATTTCATCCCATTTTGCTTGTTGGCAACAAAGGATAAATCCCCGAGTTCTCACGAATGAATTTTTACTTGATAATAGTCCTAAAAAATCATCAAACAAATGAAAATATACATTTGATTCACTGGATGCCAACCCTATTTCTTTCATAAAATCACATGCTTGTTTTTCATCTTTCCCTTGTAATTTTGCAATGATATCAATCATAATTTCTCATCTCCCTTACCTTGATAGATTTATTAAATCATTAATTAGAAATTATAAGTTAATCCAATAACGTTGCTGTAATACACCATTTGATTCTATTTCATTTTCTAAAACACCGCCATTTTTTATAATGGATTTTGATGAACCAATATTATTTTTATCACAAACCATCAGTACTTTTGAAATCCCTAATTTCTTACATTCTTCAAGTGCAAGGCCAATCATAGCAGTGGCATATCCTTTTCTTCTTTCCGATGGTCTAATTCCATCTCCGATATGCCCTCCATCAAACAATAAACTTTCATTCAAATAGTGTCTAATATTCACTGCTCCAACAAAAATATTGCGATCAACATCTAAACAAAAAAATGTTGAATCGGGGACACGGCCGTTTTCTTCTTCTTTTATTTCAAGATGGCTTAAGTAATAATCAAAGTCATGGTAATCATTTCGTCTAATCATATAAGGCGAGAAGCGTTTTTCTAAAGAAAGCCACTCATCCATCATATCAAATAAGTGTTGTTTGTATTCATAGGATAACTTCACTAATTTTATATTCATGCTTTTCTCTAATTCTTTCATTACTTTTTGATTTTATACTTTAAAAGCATTTCTTTATCTTCTAGGCTAACGCGGAAACTCTCTCGACATTTTTGAATGCCTTTGTTAATAGTAAATTTATTTAAATGATGACGATCTAAATAGCAAAGTGTTTTTTCTCTTTGTTTGATAAAACACTCACAAAGTAACCAAGCATTCATCATATTCACATAGTAATGCTCTTCTTTCGTAAAACGATCTAATAAATCAAATATTTTTTCAATATACTCCTCTTTTTCAACAAACTTAAAACAAATAGACATCCCGATTCTTCGAACAAATGGTTTTTCACTTTGAATGTAATTTAATACCAAATTAAAATATTGTTCTTCTTTTCCTTTTACTCGAAAGGATAATAGGTCACATGTTGCCCAGTTATCTGCTTTCGCACTATAGATATTTAAATACTTTACGTGTAAATCAAAATCATCTATCATACAAATTAAAGATCCATTAATGGTCGTATTTTCAAAATACTCCCAAATCATTAAATCTAAAAAAGATAAATAGTTTCCTTTGGCTATTTCCTTCGCAATTTTTCGAATATCTGGAGTTTTCATTGCTAGAACAGGCATCTCTGTATTTAATAAATTTTTACTCCATTCAATCTTATCAAAATTACAAAACGTCTTCAAATACTCTTGAAACTCTGGGATATCCTTTTCTTCCCACAAAGCTCTTACTAATTCCATATTCTATCCTCCTATTTGATTTTTAGTTTTACGAAAACACTATCAATGAATTGATTAATGTCTTTTAATTTATCTTGATGATGCTTCCAATTATTACTAATTGGAAACACAATGCCATCTGGTTTCAAATTGGTCATATGCCAATCCCCATCTAGAGATTTGTTTTGCTCTAACCAGTCTAGGATAAACTTTAAATCCTCTTTATTACTAGCATAACTAGAGACTATCTTAATCGCTATTAAATAATATATTGTGTTTTTTGAATCAAATAAAACGGGGACTTCAGTAAGAGGGTTCCCATAGATATAGAAAATACCTTGTTCCATAAGATAGTGAAAGTAGGCTTGTTTTGCTTTTGGCGATAATTGATTCACTAATAAAGATGCCATATAAAAGGAAGAAGGATCAATCTCTCTTTGCCCCTTTACACCAAAAGTACATCGATATTGCTTTTTATATTCTTCCATACTAAATTGATTATCGATTACAGAGTCTTCGATTACTTTTTTCCAAACAAGTTGAACTTTATAAACTGTACAATCTTCTACTTTAAATAAATTTAACCAAGCAGAAAACATTAATTCTTCAAAAGCATCCCAGTTAATCACTTTTTCTCTTCTATCTGGAATTGTAATTTCATGATATAAGCACTTTTTCAAGTATTCTATTGTTTTTTGAACAATAGGAATCTTTTTATCAAGATCAAGAAATAAAAATCGTCGTAAAGCTTTTTCAGTCGTAATTGAGTTATCTTGACTCATACTATGAAACATACCAAAACTACCATCTTGCTGCTGCTTTTCTATTAATTTTTCTATTGTCATATGCCTATGCCCCATTTTGATGATTTCGTAACTAATTTATCGATAATCCGTTTCTTCTAATTGGTAAAATGTTTGTTTTGGTCCCATATCATTCATTAATACTTTTCCTTTTAATTTCACCAAAGTAAAAGTGACATATAAATCACCAACGCAACCACTAAAATGGATGGCGAAGATGAAAACTAGCGCTAAATAGATTGAATTTGCTGGGATTCCTATTAATATTGGAATTAATAGGATAGAAAACACGACAAAGGGAGCAAGCACAGATAGTAATGCCACCTTCTTACTAACATAGATATTTGGAACTCCACAAAATGCCACGGATAAGGTTAGGCCAAAAGTTAATTTTTGTTTTGTATAGATTTTATACACCAATCCATGAGTCAATTCATGTAAAATAATATAGGAAACCATTCCAATCATCAAAACTAATAAGAATGGTAATGTTACTTTCATCGGTAGTTCTACAGGTTTCAATAACAAAAAAGGAAAAGCAGCAAGCACCATCATTAGTATCGCCACTACATTGAATAGTACTATTGTTTTTCTATTTTTGGCATCAATTACCTTAATTTCTTTGTATCCAAACGGAAGTTCTTTGTAATAGTTTTCCATATCTAATCACCTTATTATTTAATTGCTTCCATAAAATTTCTAATTGCTACTTCTGCTAATTTATCCATTCCTGCTTTATTAGGATGGGCAGAATCAACTAGATATTGACTACTACTAGTTCGAGAAAAAGCAGTACTAAAATCGAAGAGAGTAAAATTATTTTCTGTAGCATATTTTTGAATCACTGTACTATAATCTACTTGTTCCGTCTCTGTATACAAAGGAATTGATGGTAGTGTACAAAGAATAATTTCTGAATTAGGGGAACTTGTTTTAATATTTTGAATCATTTCTGCGTAAGCAGTATCAAATTGGTTCACAGTAATGTAAGGACTTGGAGCATCATTGGCACCCATGAAAATCAAAATGACGTCTGGTTTGATTTCTCCAATATATAAATGTTGTAATCTTGCCATCGTGTGAGCGGCTGAACTTGCGCTTCCTGCAACTGCACTTCCAGACCAAGCATTGTTAACCAGTAGTTTCATTCCGTAAGCATTAATAAATTGCATCCACCATGTTTGATTGACATCTGCCAAATCAGCGGTTGGATAAGGATAAAAATAGGCAAATCCACTAGGAATATACCCTAAATACGTAGTGATACTATCTCCTAAAACACTAATGGTTTTTCCTGCATAAGATTTTTGACCTTCTGTGTAAGTAGGAACAAAGGTAGTATTTTTAGTAATGTTATAAATAGTTTCCCCGTTTTCACCAATCCATCCAGTAAAAATGTATCCTTCTTTATTAGGTGCTGTTGGGGCTATTACAAATCCCCCTTTTTGAACAATTTTCTCCATGGTTTCTGTTTCACTCATACGAAAACTTGCAACCACATAATTAGGAGCATTTGCTTCCGCTAAAGTAGCTTTCACAATCCCATCCGCTGAAGTTTGGATGATACAATAATAAATTACACTAGTATCTGCTTTTAATGTTGCTGTAATCATTGCATATCCAGCTGAAACAATGGATATCGATGAATAGATACTAATCGTGGCTATTTTAGTATTAGAACTTACCCAATCATAGTCAGCCACGGATGTTGAGACTGCATTTGATGGAAATTGAGGTTGATAGACATAGCCTTTTCCACTAGAATGAGGATTCTTATTGATCTTAACAAACTCTACTCCCCGAGCGGGACTTGTGAATTGATTTTGATCTGTTTTTACCCATCGACTATAGAAAGTAAGATTACCTTTAAAAGTGTGATCTATTTGAGTAATTTCATATAAAGATATTTCCGATAAAAACCATCCTGAAAACTGATAGCCTGTTTTGGTAGGTATAGGAAGAACGATCTCTTCAGAAGGTCGATAGGTTGATATACCCAGTGATAAACGAGTAGATCCATCGTAAAAGGAAATGTTGTATTCTTTTTCAATAAAAATAGCAATGACATCCATGTTTTCATGAACATGAGTAAAGTCTTTGTCCCAATGGCTAAAGTTTTCATTTCCACGATTGGATACAATGGGTGCTGTTGCATTGGCATCATGAAGTACCGTTTCTTCTTTTAGTAACGTTCCTTGATCATCAAAAAAACGTACTTGATACTGATTCATCTCAAATTGAGCAGTAATGGTCATATCACTACTGATGTTTGAATAGTCTTTATCCCAACTAGTAAAATGATATCCAATTGGAGTAGTTACTTCAGGTGCTGTCGCTGCTCCAAGATAGGAAACAGTTTCTTCTTTCAATAATACTCCTTGGTCATCAACAAAACGAACAAGGTAAGTGTTGATTGTAAATTGAGCTGTTACAATGATATCACTAGTAATTTGCGAATAATCCTTATCCCAGCCAGTAAAATGATATCCTAATGGAGCGATAACTTCAGGAGCTGTTGCATTCATATTATGATTAACTGGTTCATTTTTTAAAATTTCTTGGTTAATTCCTTGAAATGTTACGATCCATGCTCTAACATCATATTGTGCTGCTACAGTAAGATCTTGAGTAGCAATCGTGAAGTCTTCACTCCATCCGGTAAAGATATATCCTTCACGAATAGGGATTTCGGGAGCCACAATTGTTTCTCCTTGCGATAACTCTACTTCTAAAATAATGGTGTTGTCCCAATCAACAAAGCGAATCTGAACTTGCTTTTCTTGACAACCAACAAGCAAACCCAAGAAGGCAATAATGATTAGTATACTAAGTTTTTGTTTCATTGTTAAACTCTCCTTAATTTAAATCGTAACAAAACTTCTAGTAAAAGTAAAGGAAAAGATGGTAACAAAAAAAGCATTCATTATGATAATGAATGCTTTTATTCACTTCTCATTCTCATTCTTCTAGAACAAGAGAACCAGTAGTGATAATATCTCCACTAACTCGGTCAAAAAGAAGAATTAAGTTATTACTAAATTGTATTGATGTAATAGTTCCAATTGGGAATGTTACACCACCAAAAACAACACTCGTTAGCAGGTAGTCACCAACTCTAATTTTCATTGTTGATTCCATTCCTGTTGGCATTGCTCCAAAGATCTCTCCTGGTATCGAACCATTTTTAGTGATTTCAATAAATTCAGGTCTTACACCCAAAACAAAATCACCATTGACTGGCATATAATTCTTCTGTAAAGTATCGTCTTCTTCCTTTACTTTTGCAATATGATATTTAAATCTGGTATCTTTATTTCCTTTTTCGACGTACTTCTTGTCTTCCAATTTTTCTTTTTTATTCGTCAGTTCTATTTCTTTCCTTTGATCACGTTTTTGATACCATTTTTCAAGGTCCATCGCTTGATTAGGAATAAACTTCACCTTTAAATTATCTAAAATTGATAGTGAGATCGAACCATTTGTGCTTTGATTTCCCTTACCCTCAATAAAATTAATGGATGGATTTCCAACAAAGTCAGCGATAAAAGTATTTAATGGATAATTATATACTTTTAATGGTTCATCATATTGTTGAAGAACACCATTATTAATCAAACAAATCTTAGTAGCCAAAGTCATGGCTTCCATTTGGTCATGAGTTACATAGACAAAGGTTGATTTTGTTTCAACATGTAATCGCTGTAATTCATATCTCATTTCTAAGCGAAGTTTTGCATCAAGATTTGATAAGGGTTCATCCATGAAAAGTACAGTTGGACCAGGAGCGAGTGTTCTAGCAATAGCTACCCGTTGTTGTTGTCCTCCTGATAATTCAGCAGGATAACGATCCATAAACATTCCAACTTTTACAATTCTTGATACTTTTCGAACGAGCAAGTCAATTTCTTCTTGATGTAATTTTCGTTCTTTACAAACAACTTCATTTTGAATCACTATTTCATTCTTTTCATTCAGTGTTTCGCCTTTTTTACTATGAGTTTGAATGAGATTATTTAGTTCTGTTTCTAATTTAACAATAATTTCATCGATTTTCTCTTTTACATTAGGTACATCAATTTGGTAAAGTCGTTTTGCGGTATAGATCGACATCGAATAATTATCGATGAATTTTAAATATACTTTTTGAGAATCAACTTTTCCATTTTTATCTTTACAATCATCAATTAGCTCGATGATCTTATCTTGATGTTTTAGTGCTTGAATGATTTGCTTCAAGGTCTGAACTTCAAAATCAATTACTGGCAATTCTTCCTTGATATTCCCTAGACCAAAAGCAATGTTTTGGTATACCGTCATATTTGGCCATAATGCGTAGTTTTGGAATAAAAAGCCAACTCGTCTTTTATTCGCTGGAATATTAATTCCTTTTTCACTATCAAAAACAACTTTGTCTCCTATGATAATTTTACCACTTGTTGGGGTTTCCAAACCAGCAATCATTCGTAGTGTTGTCGTCTTTCCACATCCCGATGGTCCAAGTAAAGTAACAAACGCATTGTCTTCAATAACTAGATTTAAATTTTCAACTGCATAAAAATCTTTCCATCTTTTGGTGACATTAATTAATTCAATTTTCGGCATTATGCTTTTCCTCCAATTCCTTTGTCTAGTGAGGCTCCCGTAAGTTTATTTAATAATCCGTTGCTGATTAATATTGTAATAATTAAAATTAAGTTGATACCGCAAGAAAAGGCAGTTAGTCCCATTTCATCAAAATAGTCTAGTGATGTAGCAAGAACGAAGCCTTGGGTACATAATAACATGAATAACGATAGTTCTCGTAAGCATGTCATAAAAGGTAGTAAGTATCCACTAATAATGGATGACTTTTGAATTGGAATAATAATCCGAAGCATTCGTTTATGCCAAGGAACATTTTGAATATAAGCCGCTTCCTCAATTTCTGAGCTTAGTTGGAGCATCGAATTTAAGGAACTTCGACTGGCAAATGGAATATATTTAACGGTACCAGCAATAATTAATATCCAATAAGTATTAAACAAATTAAAATATTCATTAGAGAATAATACATAGAAAGCAGCTCCAATAGCAATGGAAGGCATTAAATAAGGTAAGAATGCCATCGTATTGACATAACTTGCCCATTTACTTCTTCTATGTTTCGAAACGGCATAACCAACTAATGTTCCAATGGTACCGGCACAAAGAGCACATATCACAGATACCAACATCGTACCGCCATAGGCTTTCCAGATCATCTGATTATATAAAATTCCTTGTTGACCAAAGAGGGAAGTATCAAGGGTGTCCCTTGTGATCCACCATTTGGTTGTGATATTACTTAGATTCCCGGAATATAAGAAACTATAATCTCCTGGATTTGGTAGGAATGTTTCTAATCCAAAAGAAATAATTGGGAAAATACTAGTAAAGAAGGTCATTACAATAAAAATAATGGCAATGGTATATTTACTAATTTTTCCTAAATTGATTTTACTAATTTGTCCAGATTTTCCTGTTACCGTTGTGTAATTCTTCCTACTCTTCAGTCCCATTTCATTAAATATTAAAATGGCAATCCCAAATATCATCATGATGATAGCAAGAATAGAAGCTTCCCCCGTATACTTATCATTCATTGAAACATATTTCGTTGATAATGTTGAAAGTTTTAAATAATGAGGAACTGGGTAACTTCCCACAGCACTACCAAATACCAGTAAAACAGTAGATAAAATGGCTGGTTTAATCATTGGTAAGGTAATCCTAAACATCGTTTTTGTTTTCGGTGTATTTAGAATGGTAGCTGCTTCTTCTAGATTGGCATCCATATTCCTAAAGATACCACCTATCAAGATATAAGCAAAGGGAGCATAGTGAAGTCCTAATACAACTGCTGAAGGAAATAAACCTACACACCACCAAGCTGGCATCGTGATATTAAATAAGGAAGCTAGCAAGCCATTCGATGTTCCTGTAATAGCATTACTGTTAAAAAGATTTTGCCATACAACTGCTAATGTCCATTGTGGCATAATGTATGGAAAAATAAAAATGGAACTCAAATATTGTTTAAATTTAAGATTGGTTCTTGTTACTAAAAAAGCAAAAATACCACCATATAGAATCGAAATAATACATGAAAGAATTGCTAATTTTATTGTATTCCATAAAGGTATCAATAAATTAGTCCTCACCAGTCTACTTGTAAACAAATCGACATAGTTTATTAATGTAAAACCCTCTACTCTATTGGTTAGGTTTGCATCAATGGTACCTGGATGAATTCTCATCGTATCAGCTAAAATTGCAATAACAGGACTAATGGTTGTAAATGTTAAAACGATACCAAATAACAATAGAATGACATTCTGTGGTTTGGAAAAAAATGTTTTTGCTTTATTTCTCCGAATAATTCTTTTCATTGAACTAGATTGGGGAGTATATTCCATATTATTCTCCTTTATATAAAATTAAAGGTGTTTCACAATTGCAAAACACCTTTAAGAGTAATTCATTTTTATGCTGGTGTATATTTAGTTAATAATTCTATCCAGCTACCTACTGTAAAGGCTACTTCTGCACAATATTCAGGATCTTCAAGAACTAGTTTACCAGTTGTAGTCCACCATTCATATCCTCTATCATTCTTACAGTCAAATTGAAGTCCGCCAGCAGTTTTATGGTTATATACAGTTTCATTTAATGCTGCTAAATCAGGATTTGATGAATATCCACCCATATCAGCACCCCATGCTGAGAAACCAGCGATTTTACCTGCATCATCGGCAGCTCCTTCATTGATAATTGTCATATAAGCAATGAAAGCACATGCTGTCCAAGGAAGTGGTGAATTGTCAGTAACAAATAAGTAATGGCAATATCCAAATCCGCCGATTCCTTGATAAGTTATGTTGTTGTAAAGATTCTCTCCTTGTTGATAGGCAGCAACTGTAATATTGTTTTTAGATACTTCTGTTGTTTCTTCTATTGAACGAAGTTTTGAATAAACTAATAAACCAAATTTGTCAGTAGCAGATTTTTGTACCAATGTATTACAAATTGGTCCATCATCTGTTTGTGCATTGTAAGATTCAACCCATAGTTTAATCCATGCTAAAGCATATTTTCCATTAGGACCTAATCCTAGATCAACTGCATCTTGCGTCATAGCATTGATTGTTGTATCAAAATATGCTTTTTCAGTAGCTGATAATGCTTGGTAAGCTTCTTTTAAATAAGTTGCATATTTTTCTTGTGTTAACATATACAAGAAGTTTTTACCAACGATTTCAGAATCGATATCCATGTATAGTCCATGTTCCCCTGCAGCAACAAAGTCCCAACAATTATCGAATACTTTATCGCCTGTGTTGTTATACATAAATATTTTGTTTAAAGTTTGAAGTGGTAAGAATCCTTCATAATCGTTAACGTTAATATCATTTGCTTTTGCCCATTCTTTTGGAACAAATCGGTCTAAAACACCTGTATTAACCATCTTAGATTGAATTTGGTTACCATCTTGAATTAATGTCATCGCAAAGGTTCCCACCTCTTTACGTCCATCCGTAGTTAATTGGTCAAAAATCTTATTGTTTTTAGGTTGTTGCCAATCAAATTCTAAGGTATAACTTGAATTTAAAGTTTGTAAATACGCAATAAACAAAGGAAGTGCTTTTTTACCACGGCTTGAGTTACCAACGCCATAAAATTTCTTACCATTTGATTCCTCAATTGCCTTTTCGCATAACTCATCGAAATCCATCTTTTGAGCTTGTAAGATAATTTTTTCTGTTTCACTTTGTTTATTTCCTGAGCCAGTATAACAGCCAACTAGAATAAAACACGAAACCATTACTAACAAAAGTGCTAGAATTTTACTTAATTTCATTTTTTTCTCCTTTTAGATTTGAAAACGTTTTACGTTTCTGATTATATTATACTACTCTATTTTATTTTTGCAATCTAAAAATCGCTTTTTCGCTTACGATCATCCTATTAAAGCCAATCTAATAGGATCATTATTTAGACATAAAAAAGAATCCTTACCTTTTATTATCTTGTAAGAATTCGATTATTTCAATTTTAATCATAGTTTAATAAATTATCTTGATACAATGAGAAAATGCAGTAGGAATGGAATATTGGTCTTTCATTTGTGTTTTAGTAGCAATCACAACATTGTTTTCTAATTCTTGAAGTAATATCCCTTCTACCAAATAAATATTCATCTGCCATTCAATATGAGTAAAAATATGCTTTGCTTTTGCTACTTGCTTGTATTGACTGACCTGGATATGATGACTGAATAAGTAGTCTTTGATTTCCTGATCCGATGGATTTCCTAGTAAATTAGGGAATTCCCACAAATCAGCCAGTAATCCTTGTTTGGCTCGTTTATGAAGGAGCCAGCCAGCCTCTATTTTTACTAAAAAAACAGCCATGTTTTGAATCAAACGACTTTTCTTTATCTTTTTTACTGGAATATCTTCTATTTCATGATGATTGAAAGCAAGACAAAAAGAATGAATGGGACAAACACCACATTTTGGTTTACCATTAGGAATACAAATAGTTGCCCCTAATTCCATCAAAGCTTGATTGAATGTTCC
>CAYPLR010000038.1:0-11537 GCA_964411675.1 uncultured Bacteroidales bacterium | reverse complement strand
TGAAATGTTTCATCTTCATAGTTGATTTTATTATTTGAAAAGCCTTTTTTAAAAGAACTTTGTCAACAGTCTGAGAAGCTATTTAATAGCTTCTTTATTTTTATATTCGCTTCCGTAATTTTCAATAACATAGTCTATATCTTTGTCTCCACGGCCTGATAAATTAACAAGAATAGATCCTGTTTTCATTTTAGTTCGTGCTAATTTCATAGCATATGCTACAGCATGAGCACTTTCAAGAGCAGGTATAATTCCTTCTAATTTTGACATCATGAAGAATGCTTCTAATGTTTCTTCATCAGTAATTGTTTCGTATTTTATTCGACCGATGTCATGTAAGAATGCATGTTCCGGTCCTACTGATGGATAATCAAGTCCACTAGCAATTGAGTATACAGCGTCTGGTTCTCCCTTTTCATTCTTCAACATAATAGAATTAAATCCATGCATAACTCCTTCGCTGCCATAAGTCATACTTGCTGCATGTTCTCCTCGTTTAGAACCACGGCCTAATGGCTCAACACCTATAATTTCAACAGGATCATTTAAGAATGGAATGAATAATCCTGCAGAATTACTTCCTCCACCAACACAAGCACAAATTACATCCGGCATTTCTCCTGTCATTTCTTTAAATTGTTGTCTTGCTTCTTCTCCAACAACCATTTGGAAATCTCTTACCATTTGAGGAAAAGGATGCGGTCCAACAACAGAACCAATACAATAGATAGAATCTTTATAATTCTTTAAATAACTCTCAAAGGCTGAATCAACTGCTTCTTTTAATGTTTTTGCTCCAAGAGTAACTGGAATTATTTTTGCTCCTAAAATTTTCATTCGGGCAACATTAGGAGCTTGTTTTTTTATATCCACTTCTCCCATATGGATTTCACATTCCAAGCCAAAATAAGCTGCTGCTGTAGCTAGTGCTACACCATGTTGTCCAGCACCTGTTTCCGCGATCAATCTCTTCTTACCTAAGTATTTTGCTAATAATCCTTCACCCATACAATGATTTAATTTATGGGCTCCTGTATGGTTCAAATCTTCTCTCTTTACATATATTTGCGCCCCTCCACAATATTCTGACAATCTAGCGCAATGGTAAACTGGGGTTGGGCGTCCTTGAAATTCTTTTCTAATTCTTCTTAATTCATTGATGAATTGAGCTGAGTGACATATTGTCTGATAGGCTTTATCAATTTCTTGGAATGGTTTCTTTAATTCCTCAGGAATAAAAGCACCTCCGTATTTTCCAAAAAAGCCATCTCGTGAAGGATAGTTCTTTAAATAAGTTTCAAAATCAATATTTTTAATTTTCATAATTTTCTCCTTTTCATAAAATATTTAATTCTTACCTCTTGCATTGCCAATAAACGACTTCCTTTATTTTGTTTTCTTCAAGTAAATACCATATTATCCTCCTTTTTAATCTAGAGCATAAAAATAAAAAAACGCCCTAAAAGATTTCTCTTCTAAGGACAAGTATTTACCAAAAAATATACCTGCGGTACCACCTTATTTGCTTATTTAAAATAAGCCACTCATTACAAAACGCTATCACGTTTTTCTCCCTTTAACGTGGGAAATACGTCAAGACTACTATGACTTCGCCATGCCCTCAAAGGCCCATTTACTAAATTGCCATTACCAGTTTTCCACCATCACTAGCTCTCTATTAATACATTTTTAGTTTTACTTCCTTCTCAACAGTTTATGTCATTATATCACTATTTTTTCATAATGCAATATTTTTATTTAAATAATCAATAAAAAATCGCTTTTACTTTTTTTTAGTTGTCAATTGAAATAAAAGATAGTAAAATGAACATACAAAATTAGGAGGACAATATGTTTGAAAGTTCTTATTTAAATAAAGTATATAGTGAATTACTTACAAAATCAAAAAACGAGTCTGAATTTTTACAAGCCGTTGAAGAATTTTTAAGATCTATCGACTTGATTATTCAAGATTATCCCAATATCGAAAAATATTCTATTATTGAAAGAATTGTTGAACCAGAAAGGGTAATTATGTTTCGGGTTCCTTGGGTTGATGACCATAACGAAATTAAAGTAAATCGTGGTTTCCGCGTACAATTTAATAGTGCAATTGGCCCTTATAAAGGAGGAATCAGATTTGATAAGTCTGTTACCCTATCAATCATGAAATTCCTAGCTTTCGAACAAATGTTTAAAAATAGTCTAACTGGCTTACCTATGGGGGGCGGAAAAGGCGGATCAGATTTTTCTCCAATTGGAAAATCTGATCAAGAAATTATGCGTTTTTGCCAGAGTTTTATGAGCGAATTATATCGCCATATTGGTGCTGATTTAGATGTTCCTGCTGGAGATTTTGGTGTTGGCGCTAGAGAAATCGGCTATTTGTTTGGCTATTATAAAAAACTAAAAAATGAATTTACTGGTGCATTAACAGGAAAAGGGCTTAGTTTTGGTGGAAGTTTAATTAGAAAAGAAGCTACTGGTTATGGTATTTGCTATTTTGCTGAAGAAGCATTAAAAACTATGAAAAATGATAGTTTAAAAGGAAAGCGCGTTATTGTAAGTGGTAGTGGTAATGTGGGAACCTATACCGCGATGAAAGCTGTTGAATTAGGTGCCAAAGTCGTCGCAATGAGCGATACTAGTGGCTATATTTATGATGAAAATGGACTTGATGTGAACTATATCTGCGATATAAAAGAAAAGCAAAAGAAAAAGCTTGATAGTTACACAATTTTTCAACCTTCGGCTAAGTTCGTTCCTAACTACAAAGATATCTGGACAGTTAAAGCAGATATTATTTTCCCTTGTGCTACTCAAAATGAATTAGGCATTGAAGATGCCAAAAACATTGTAGCAAATGGGACAATAATGGTTTGTGAAGGTGCTAATATGCCAACAACTATAGAAGCAACTGACTATTTAATAGAGCATCACGTTTTATTTGCTCCTGGTAAAGCGGCAAATGCTGGTGGTGTTGCTACATCTGGTTTAGAAATGAGTCAAAACTCTATGCGTTTTAACTGGACAGCCGCTGAAGTTGATGATAAACTTCACTCCATTATGACTAATATTTTTGAAACTTGTTATAAAGTAGCTAAAAATGTTGGTAAAGAAGGCAATTTAGTTGTAGGTGCCAATATTGCAGGTTTCTTGAAAATCTATGAAGCAATGATTGCTGAGGGTGTCATATAAAATAAAAACACATCATTTTCTATGATGTGTTTTTTTATACCTTTATATTTCCTTCACGAACAATATTTAATGACTTTCCTGTTGCATCAAGAACTGTTGATGGAACATTGGAGATATAAGCTTCATCTGTAACAATGTAATCAATCCAATCACCAAACTTTTCTGCAATTTCTTCAATATTATTAATCTCAACTTCACCACTAATGTTAACAGAAGTCGTTGCCATAATGGAAAAACGATCAATGATAGCTAATGCTATTTTAGAATTAGGCATTCTAAAAGCAATGGTTCCTTTCGCTAAATGGTCCCCAACTCCTGGCTTTTTGTTGAAAATAATTGTTAATGCTCCTGGCCAGTATTTTTTCATTAAAAACAATACTGCTTCATCAATAACCTCAACATATTCTTCAACCTGTTTAATGCTACTACATAATAAAGCTAAAGGTTTTCTTTCACTTCGCTTTTTCATAGCATATATTTTCTCAACTGCTTCTTTATCGCTTGCAATAGCAGCAACACCATAAACAGTATCCGTGGGAAAACAAATTAATTTGCCTTTTAAATCTTCTTTTTCTAAGCATAGTAGTTCTTTTAATGTTACTTTTTCCATAATTTATATATCTCCTCAAGATAGACATCGTTGCTTATTTTTCTTTCATTCTTTAAATGCATCAATTCTAGCATTATCAAATTCTTTTCTTCATCGCCCACTAAAGAATACTCTACTACAAAACCAGCATCTTGCAAATGCTTTTTAACATCAATACTACTAATCTCATCATCGACATATCGAGGTCCTTTATCATATACTTCTTTAGGATTTTCTTGAATGTCTTTTTGTACTTCTCTTGCTTCTGGTTCTACTTCAATCCAGTCATCGCTATTTTGTGGTGTAGTTTGTTTATTAATAAATTCTTTAAAATCAAAAATGCCTTCTTTTCGAACTTCCTTAGAAAACATTCCTCTTTTTGTAATTGCTAAGATAATAATAGCAATAGCACAAATACCAATAATAACTAGCGTTATAATAATAAAAGCATTAAAATCAAAAATACTATCTGTTCTTTTAAGTGATACTAATGTTTTTCCTTCATTTTGTCCTATAATCTCGCCAACAAAAGTACTTTTATCAAATTTATTAAGAACTGTTAAGTGCGCTGGAGACTGAAGATTTCCATCTTTACTATAAATCATAATCTTTACTTGTTCATAATCGCGCCATTTAATTCCTAATAATTGATAATCTCCCCGACTATCAGGTTTAACTTGATATTCGATATCCTCAATTTCAAAAAACAAGTCATAATCACCCGCTCTACTACTAAAGAAAGAAATTCCATAAGTGGCTTGATTGTTTATAATTCCTTTTACGATTTGAATGGAATATATCTCATTTGTATAATTAGTAATTACTGTATATTCATGATACGCTTTATCCACATCAGATAAAAATTTATCCCTAAATATCTCTTGTGGTGTGGATAAAAGCATAAATGCTAACAAAAACATTAATATTTTATTCATATCTTCCTCTTCTAATTGTGAATAATAACCACTCTATTATTACCAGATAAATCCTTAATCACCTTTTTTATAGCTTTAGGAAAGTTTTTATCTGCTAGAGTTAAAACTTCTTGCGCTTGTTTATAACCAATTTCAAAAGCAATAATAAAATTATTATTCATCACAGCAGCTGCTTCCTCTAATATTTTCCGATAAAAGTAAAGTCCTTTTTCTTCAGCAAACAAAGATAAGCTTGGTTCATTTTTCAAAACAATATCTTCAACAAAATCACCTTTGTCGATATAAGGAGGATTTGATATTAAAACATCAAATTTGTCTTTTATGCCTGTTAATATATCGTTTTGCATAAACGTGATTTCAACATCATTCATTTTAGCATTTTTTCTAGCAATGTCAATTGCTTTTGCTGATATATCCAAAGCCAATACATCAGTGTTTGGCCTTTGTTTTTTTATAGCAATTGCTATACATCCAGAACCAGTTCCTATATCAACGATTTTTATTTTTTTATCTTTATCAATTTGCTTCAAAACTTCAGTAACCAATATTTCCGTTTCTGCTCTTGGTATTAAAACATCAGGACTTACTTCAATTTTATTTCCATAAAAATACGTATACCCCAAAATATATTGGGGAGGAATATTCTTTTCTAAATAAGCGTTTATTTTTTCTTGAATAAATGCTTGATTAAAAACCATACTATCATAATTTATGTATAGTTCAGAAGGAGAAAATCCTGCTAACTCTCGCACCATCATGATAATGGCGCTTTTTTCTTTATTCAATTCCTGTGCTTTTTTGCTATTTGTTTGAATCAATTCACGATATGTCATCGAAGATATTCCCTATCTTTAATATGAAACATACATAAAATATCATGCTCAATGGTATTTAGGTATGCTGCTATTTCTTTAATTGGTAGTTCACTACATGTAATATAAAATTTAGTCTCCATATTCACTTTATTATCTACCTCTACAAACAAATGATTCATACAGACTTTACCAATCACTGGGTATCTTTTTCCTTCAGCAAAAACAACAAATCCTGATAAATTTCGAGAATATCCGTTGCTATAACCTATCGGTAAAACAGCAACACGGATATCTTTAGGTGCAACAAATGCTTCATTATAACCAACGGTTTCTTGAGCTTTGATGTTGTTAATCGTGATTGGCTTGGTATAGATTGTTAGAGCCTGAGTGAACTCATCATTTGTCTCAAATCCATAAATTTGTAATCCAATGCGAACAAAATTACCAATTGTAGCATATCTATATGTTGAGGTAGCCGCACAATGAATCATTTCAAATTTGTATAGAGATAAATATTTTTTAAATTCAGATTCCTGTTTCTCTAAATGATTCAAACTACTAAAATGGGTATATATTCCTTCTATTTTAACATTTGCTCCTTTTAAAACAGCGATAACTTCTTTGCATTCCTCAACACTTTTGATTCCTAATCTATTCATGCCTGTTTCAATTTGTAAATGAACTCTTAAATGATCAATTAAACAATATTGAGCAATATCTAACGCTTCTTTATAACTATTTACTGATATGATTACGTTTGGATTTTGTTCGCAAAACTCCATTTCATTTGGAGAAATTCCATTTAAAACTAAAATGTTAGCAGTAATTTGAGCCTCAATCAACCTTTTTGCTTCTTCTGTGTCCACTACTGCTAAATAGTCAATTCCATGATCAGATAAATATTTACCAACTTCGATATCTCCTAGATTATAAGCATTACTCTTAATAACCGGAATTACTTTTTTGTTAGATATTTGATTTATTTTATTAATATTATTTAAAATGGCTTTTAAGTCAATTTGCATTTGTAACATCTAGGCACCTATTTTTGATTAGATAATATTCTTTTTTGGTCTTCAGTAATTAACGCATCAATTACTGCATCAAGCTTTCCTTCCATCACGCGATCCAACTGTTGAATAGTAAAACCTATTCTATGATCGGTAACACGATTTTGAGGATAATTATATGTTCTGATTTTTTCACTACGATCGCCATGGCCTATTTTAGATAATCTTTCCTTACCTTCTTTTTCCAAACGCTCCTCGTTCAATTTATCATATAATCTAGCTTGTAATACTTTTAAAGCATTCGCTTTATTTTCATGCTGACTCTTACCATCTTGGCATGAAACAACAATTCCTGTTGGTATATGTGTTACTCTTATAGCAGATTTTGTAGTGTTTACACTCTGTCCCCCTGGACCAGATGAACAGAAAATATCTACTCTTACATCATTCATATCCAATTGAACATCTAATTCATCTGCTTCAGGCATAACCAAAACCGTTGCGGTTGATGTTTGAATTCTACCTTGTGACTCTGTTTCAGGAACTCGTTGAACACGATGTGCTCCTGATTCGTATTTCATAAATGAATATACACTATCACCACTCATCATGAATTCAATTTGGCTAAAGCCTCCTAATTCAGCAGCATCTGCTGATAATACTTCTATTTTCCAACCTTTTGATTCTGCAAAACGAGTATACATTCTAAATAAGTCACCAGCAAAAATATTTGCCTCATCTCCACCAGCAGCTCCTCGAATTTCAAAAATAACATTTTTCTCATCGTTTGGATCTTTAGGGATTAATAATATTTTTAAATCTTCTATTAACTTTTCTTCTTTTGCTAGGTTTTCCTCTAAATCCAAAGATGCCATTTCCCTTATTTCATCATCTTCGTCGCTAGCTAATTCTTTTAAGTCGGAAATTTGCTTCATTACCTCAACATACTCGCGATAAACAACAACAATTTTTTCTAACGAGCGCATCTCTTTCATTAATGAAGTCATTTTTTTAATATCTTTTACTACTTCTGGTTTTTGCAAGTCTTCTCCTATTAGGTTATATCTTGCTTCAATTATTTTTAATCGTTCTAACATGTGACACCTTTCTTGTTATATAACTTACTCTATTTCTGTAAAACTAGAGCAATCCCCTCTAAATAATAATTCAAATGACCCAACCTCACCTTGACGATTTTTCGAAATAAATATTTCTGTTTTACGGCTTCGATTGCTTGTTTTTTGTTCTAATTCTTCTTTTTTTGTCATACGGCGATGCAAGAAAATAACAATATCCGCATCTTGCTCAATACTGCCTGATTCTCGCAAGTCTGACAAAAGCGGTGTTTGTTCTTCTTCTTTTCGTTGCTCTATTGCACGCGATAATTGTGATAAGGCAAGAACAGGAACATTCAATTCTCTTGCCAACATCTTTAAACCACGAGATAGTTTAGTAACTCGTTCATATATACTTAATTTATCTTGTCCCGCAGTTAAAGAAAGAAGTTGTAGGTAATCAATAATAACGATATCTAATTTTCCTTCTCGTTTTAGTTTTCTACATTTTACTTTAACATCTTCTAGATTGCCGCTAATTCCTTCATCAATATACAATTTACTATCGTCTAGTTTTGCTTTTGTTGCCAAAACCTTTGTCATTTCTGTTGGCGTCATATTACCGCTTCTAATTTTTTGTAATTGCACATTAGATCTTGAACTCAATAACCTCATAACTAATTGATCAACACTCATTTCTAATGAGAAAAAAGCCACATGAGCTTTTAACTCTAGACAAGCATATGCTGCAATGTTTAAAGCAAAAGCAGATTTACCAATACCAGGTCGAGCAGCTAAAATAATCAATTCACCCTTTTGGAAACCCAATGTATATTCATTTAGTTTTTTAAAGCCAGTGTCTAATCCTATGACACCTTTTCCTTGATTATTCTTGTTTTCTTCAATAATATGCATTACTTTTTCAGTTGCTTCATCAATTTTTATAAACGGAGTTGTCTTTCGTTTATTTACGATTTGAAAAACAATTTTTTCTGTGTTTTCTAATAAAGCTTCGAATTCGACTTGCCCTGTTAAAATATCTTCACTAATCGTACTGATGGCAAAATACAATTCTCTCTCTAAACTCTTTTGTAAGATAATCTCAATATAGGATTCTGCATTTACAATGGTTGGTAGAACATCCATTAAATCAATTAAATAATCCTTTCCAATTTCATCAAATTCATTCATTCTTTTTAACTCTTCGATGACTGAAAGATACTCAATTTTTGTATGTGTTTGATACAGATTTTGAATCGCTGTAAAGATTTTCTTGTTTTCTTGTACATAGAAATCTTTGGCATCCAAGCGGCTACAATATTCTAAAGCAAGTCTATTATCTATCAACAAACTTCCTAAAATAAAATTTTCCGCTTCTACGCTATATGGAATATTTCTTAATTTTCCATTTTCCATACTCTATTCCTTTTCCACAACGTTGACTGTCATCATTGCTTTTACTTCTTTGTGCAATTGAATTGCAATTTTATATGTTCCAACGGCATCAATGTCTTTTTCAAAAAGCATTTTACGTTTATCAAAAGTAATATTATGCTCTAGTTTATATTCTTCAACAATTTGTTTACTACTTACTGTACCAAATAGTTTTCCTTCTTTACCTACATTGACAGCAATTGTAATTGGTTTTGCTTCAATTTCTGCTTTTAATTCATTCATATCTTCCAATAGTTTTTCTGCTTCGATACGTTCTTTATCTTTTTCAACTTCTAGATGTTTCACATTATCAGCAGTTGCTAGAATGGCTTGTTTCCCACGAATTAAAAAGTTAGCATGTCCAGAAGGAATATCGATAATATCTCCTGCTTTTCCTTTACCTTTGACATCTTTTGTTAGTATTATTTTCATGTTTTGTTCTCCCTTATCTATTATTGTTCCTATTTGTGCTAATAATAGTTCTTTCACTTCTGAGATGGTTACATCTTTCATTTGAGTTGCTGCATTATTAAAATGTCCGCCCCCTCCTAGATGTTCCATTAGAACCTGTACATTAATTTCATCAAGACTTCTAGCACTAATGCCAATTTCTTTTTCACCAATTCTTCCAATACAAAATGCTGCTTTTATTCCACTTATTGTTATAATGCTATCTGTTATCTTTGCGATAAATTGTCTTTCATGAATATCTGCTTCATTACACAACACAACACCATATACTTGATTAATGATTTCTAGATTCTTGAGAATATTCATTCTCTTTGTATACTCTTCAAAATCTTCACGCAAGTAGCGTTGTGCTTGCGCCATTTCTGCTCCCAACTTTTGTAAACGTGATAATACATTAAATGTTCGATAAGATGTTCGATACATTAAGTTACTTGTATCAACAATTACCCCCATTAACATATATGATGCTTCTATCGGTGATATTTTTACCTCTTCTTTAATAAAATCAAGCATTTCTAGAATTAATTCTATTGTTGAGGAAGCGGATGGTTGGCTATATAAAAATTTATAATTAGCAATCGCTGTATTACTACGGCGATGATGATCTATGATAGCTATTTTTTTTGCTTTTTTATAAATTTTTTCGTTCATTAATAAATGTTGATATTGACAATCCGCAATGATTAGCAACGTGTCATCATTCATGATTGAAAGAATTTCTTTTGATGTTCTCATATAATCAAGAATATGAACGTGTTCTGTTTTAATTTCTTCATATACTATCTTGATTGTTTGATCGACAAGTTCTTCATCAAAAACAATAAATGCTTGTTTGTCTTGTGTATCAATAATTTTTGCGAGTGCTAAACAAGAACTAAAAGCATCTGCGTCCATTCCTTGATGACTCATAATAACAATATTATTCGCTTTATTAACAAGTTCTAATAAATCTTCTGTTTTTACTCTAACATAAATTGGAGATCTATTTTCTACTCCACTAGTTCTTCCACCATAATAATTTACTTGCCCATAATCATAAACTACTGCTTGATTGCCACCACGTCCCATAGCTAGTTCGAGTTGTTCTTCAGCAAGTTTAACCAATTCTGTAATTTCTTCTTCTTTAGAAGCTACTCCGATTGAAGCAGAAATTCGTAAATTTTGGCGTAAACAATATTCTTGAATCTCATCTAGTACTTTAAATTGTTCTTCTATAATCTTATCTAGCTGTAACCTATTCATTAATAGTAAATATTGTTCTTCGCTATACCCACGTAGATAGATATTATTGCGGCTACTCCAGTTTCCTAGAATACCCATGATATTTCCTATTTGTTTTGTTTTTTCTTGAGCATCATAGGTACTTAATGCTTGATCTAAATTATCAAGATTAATAATTCCCACCACTTGCATTCTCTCAAAATATTTATTTTCTAGTGAGTTTAAATTCGTTTTATCAACCATATATAAAATATTGTCATCCCGTAAAACCGAGCAACTAAAAACTCGATTATAAATCATGATTTCAAATTCGTTAGAAAGTAAAATTTTATTATGTAAATCATTATTAATAATTGAAATTCTACGTTCTACTAGTTGGCTTTGAAAAATTTTCTTTGCATAAGGATTTGCCCATTGTACTACTTTTTTATCATCATAAACAATAATTCCTATTGGCATCTTATTGAACGCATTCTCTCCAGCAAGTTTCACTTTATAAGATATGGTATTCCATAATTTTAATCTGTTTTCCAGCCATTCAATTTTTTTAGTATAATTATAAATAGCAAAATCAGAAAACACCATTGTTAATAAGTAACCAAAGAAAAAAATTACTCCATAAGTTAGCCATCGATTTACTTCTCTAAATAGAAATGTATATAGTAAGAAAATGATTGTCAATACCAACAAACTAAATATGATATATTTTCTTTTTCTAGTTTTTCTCATGATACTCACCTTTATATTGATATTATAACACAAAGAAAATAAAAATAAAAATAGTTAATGCCATAATGTTATTATTTTTT
>CAYPLR010000037.1:0-12233 GCA_964411675.1 uncultured Bacteroidales bacterium | reverse complement strand
AGAAGAATATGGAAGAAAAAAAGTATGAATTAGTTAGATTTAAAAATAATGAAGTTGAATTAGAGGTTTCAATAAATCCATTAGAAGAAACAGTATGGTTAACTCAAAAGCAAATGGCATATTTATATGGAGTTTCAGTAGATAATATTAGTTTACACATTAAAAACATATTTAAAGAATATGAATTAGATAATTCAGTTGTCGAGGAATCCTCGATAACTGCTAAAGATGGTAAAAAATACAAAACTAAATTATATAATTTGGATATGATTATTTCTGTTGGTTATAGAATAAAGTCAAAACAAGGTATCATTTTTAGAAAATGGGCAAATAACATTTTAAAAGAGTATTTATTAAGAGGATATGTCATTAATGAAAATAGGACACTTGTTACAAATGAAAACTATATTGAGTTAATTAATAAAGTAAATAGTATTAATAATCGAGTTTTAAGTATCGAAAATGAACTAATTTATAAAGATATACCAACTAAAAAGATTTTTTATTCTGGAGAAGTATACGATGCTTATTCTCTTCTTCAACAATTATTTGAACAAGCTAATAATGAAATAATTATTATAGATAATTTCGTTGATAGGACTATTTTAGATAGATTGGTGGCTAAAAAACAAAATGTAAAAGTGATTATATTTACTGATCCTTCTAAATCTAAAATACTTGGAATTGATATTAAAGCATTTAACAAGCAATATCCAACTTTAGATGTTAGGTATTCGAATAATTTTCACGACAGATTTATTATCATTGATAGAACCACATTATATCTAGTTGGAGCATCTCTTAAGGATGCTGGAAAGAAATGTTTTGCTATTACAAAAATAGAGGATAATAAAATACTTATAAATCTAATTAAACAATATAATCTATAAAATAGATAAATATTTACTACAACAATTCTTAAAAAAGTATATTCATAGACTTTTTACGGGACTTTTCGCACACTCGAGATAGGGTTGAATGTATGTGATTTAGGTGTTTAACAAACTTGTTTGTTTGGAAATATGTCGATTATTACAGTTATTGTTAAAATTTTACATCATTATAAAAAGATAATAGATTGAAGGTATGATGATATTATGCTATAATTTAAGAAACCATAATATACTAATATGTAATTTATTTATAAATATTCTAAATAAATGGAAAATTACGCTGTGAGAAGAAGAGAGGAACATTAGTTATGTCATCAAGATCTAAGCTATTTCATCATTCTCATCCTTATGAGATTGAAAAAACACAATCTCTTTTTTTGGAAGCCATCAAAGAGAATACCATTCATCATTATTATAGATGCTTTGATTATCGGCGAATTTTGAATGAGAAAGGATTTGACCCCCGTACAATAGAAACATACGAAGATTTAGCTCGTATTCCTTTGATACCAACACTTTATTTTAAACATCATGATTTAACATCTATACCAGAAAAAAGGATGATAATTAAAGCGACATCTTCAGGTACAAGCGGAAAAGCATCAAAAATCGGATTAGATTGGAACAGCCTTCGCCTAGGATTTTGGATGCTTTGGAATTTGGGGCGTTATCATCGTTTATTGTCACTCAAACCCGTTCATTATTTAATTTTTAGTTATCGACCAACGAGGGAAAATAAAACAGCGATTTCAAAATCAGCGTATGGATTTACATATTATGCACCAGCAATTAGTAGAACTTATGCACTCGAATGGAAGGATAACAAGTATCTACTTGATTTAAATAGAATCAAAGAAGCTCTTATTAAATATGAAAAAGGTCGCTTCCCTATTCGAACGGTAGGCTTTCCAGCATACACCTATTTCTTACTGAAATCGATGAAAGAAGAAGGAATTCATTTACATATGCCTAAAGGTAGTATGATATCTATTGGTGGTGGCTGGAAAAACTTTCAACATGAACAAGTTAGTAAAGAAACATTTTATCAGCTTGTAAAAGAAGTATTGGATATTGATGAAGATCATATTGTTGAATTCTTTAGTGCTGTGGAACATCCTATTGTATACACGACCTGTAAACATCACCATTTCCATGTACCAATTTATAGTCGCATCATCATTAGAGATCCTGATACATTAGAAGAAGTTCCTAATGGGCAAGTTGGATTAGTGAATTTATTAACACCAATGTTAAATAGTAATCCAATCGTTAGTGTAATGACGGATGATTTAGGAATTCTCCATCAAGAGCCATGCGCTTGTGGTAACAAATCTCCTTGGTTAGAGATTGTTACTCGTGTAGGTGTTAAAGATATTATTACCTGTGCTGTAGGAGCTCAGGAATATTTAAAGAAGTAGGTGGATTTTATGATTCTATATCAAGGTCAAATACTCCCTAATCAAGAACAAAATCAACTAATTCAAAATCTTCCTCAGCATTTGTTGGAAACTCTTCAAAAACCCAATCCAATTACAATAAATAGAGTAATAGATGCTTGTGATAAACTTGCAAAGAAGGTTCTAGAAGGAGACTATGATGAAGTTTTAAATCCTTTGTTGAGGAAACTTGATGTTTCTCAAGAAGATTTTTTAAATGTTGTTAAACTATTCACGAAAGAAGCTCTAACTATTAAATGCGAAGTAGAACTTGGCACTTTAGAATCAGATAGCCAAATCAAACGTCAAAGGTATCCTTTGGGTGTTTTATTCCACATTGCAGCTGGTAATGCGGATGGATTACCTGCTTATAGTGTTTTGGAAGGTTTATTGGTTGGTAATATTAATCTTTTAAAACTTCCAGCAGGCGATGCAGGGCTATCGATTTTCATTCTTCATGAACTAATTTGCATAGAACCTGCTTTAACTGAATATATTTATGTATTTGATGTTCCTTCAACCGAACTCGATAGTTTGCAACAACTTGCTAATCTTGCTGATGCAGTCATTGTTTGGGGTGGAGATAGTGCAGTTAAAGCAGCTAGAGATATGGTGGATACGAAAACAAAGTTGATTACATGGGGTCACAAATTGTCTTTTGCTTATGCAACTTTAAAAGCAACAGACGAACAACTAGAAGGTTTAGCAAAGCATATTTGTGAAACGAACCAACTCTTATGTTCATCATGTCAAGGTATCTACCTTGATACTGACAGCCGTGAAGAGCAGATCCAATTTACAAAACGCTTCTTTGAGATATTTAATAAAGTGAATAAGAGTTTTAAGCCTGTTCCCTATGATATGCGAGCTAAGAATGCCCTTTATTTATATAATGAGCAATTAGAACAGCATCAAACTAAAAGCCGAATTTTTAAAGGAGAAGGGTGTAGTTTATTATACCAAGAAGACTCAAACCTAGAATTATCTTATATGTTTCGTAATGTATGGATTAAACGACTTCCAAGAAATCAAATTATACAAACGTTAAAGCCACATAAGAATCACTTGCAAACCGTTGGTTTATGTGTGGAAGCTAATGATTGGGAAACTTTATCAAGTATATTTGCAAGAACTGGTCTTGTTCGTATCACAAGTGGACAAGAAATGTCAAAAGTTCTTCCTGGAGAAGCCCATGATGGTACTTATCCATTACGAGAATACTCTAGAATTGTTGAGATAAAATAGTTATTTTATATTAAAAATACATTTAAATTTGAAACAAATAACAATTTCAGAAATGAAATTGTTATTTATGTTACAAAGATGATGACTGAGCAATATTGTTTTTACAACTAAACTATGTTATAATTTTTCTAGTTGTTAATAAGGAAATGACTATGATAAAAAAACTTCAACAAAATAAAAAGTTATTGATGTATTGCAGTTTATGCTTTCTCTTGTTGATTTTTACTCTTGCTCTTTCAACAAGAATTCGCGTTAATGAAAATAAAAATTATTATACAAAGAATGAAGTATCATTATATCTTTATACCTATCATAAACTTCCTCAGAATTTTAAAACAAAGGAAGAAATCGATCAATTATATGTGGGTGATACCACACAAAAAGTTATTGATGCTCTTAGCGATAATCTAAATTTTGGTGGGGATGAATTTGAAACCGAAAAACAATTGGGCTATTCTGATTGGATAGGGAATTATACAACGAATCTTAATCAAGGTGCGTTTGAATGTGATATCTATACAAATAGAGATGAACTCATCAAGATGGGGAATAGAGGGGTAGAAAGACTTGTTTATTTGGGTGATTATAGTGAAATATTCTATACCGATAATCATTATGGACAAAATGAAAGCCCTGGTTTTAGGTTTATTTCAAAATGGTCGATTAATCTGTTCAACAATGCTTGTTGGATTACATTAATTATACTGGTTATTAGCGAAGGAACAATTGTAGCCCATATTTGGATAAAAAAAGAAGGAAATAAAGAATACTTTTTAAAAAATATAAAACCAATGAGTAAAAAAGTTGTTATTTTTATCTTGCTTATGCCATTCTTTCTTTTTGTATTAGTCTATAAACTATTAAAACTAATGCTTGGAAATAGTAATGATAAAATATTACATTAGGGTACGATAAAGAAAACCAGTAAAAGTGTATTTTTAAATCGATAGCCGTAAAAAGGCTATTTTTTATTAGAATTAAATAGGTAAAAGTGGTAAAATGTTATTAATGAAAAAACCTTTTTGGAGGGATAACAAAATGAAGCAAATAATTATCATAGTACTGACAATCCTATTTAGTATTGTATCAATTTCTTGTAATAATCATCCAGAAATCATCGAAGATACCTATTACAATATCATATTTCAAGATAAAGATGGAAATGCCTCTTCAACAATCACCATTAAGGAAAATGATTTGTTTGAATACCCTGAACCAAAAGAGGTGGAAGGGTATCAATTCATTCGTTGGAATCAACAAATAGTACCAGTTACTTCTGATATGGTTATTTATCCAATTTATGAGAAGACAGAAGACAACCATCATGAAGTTTATAAAGTTGTATTTGATGGTAATGGGGGAGAGTTAATCGGCGGTAATGAAATCCAATATGTACAAAGACTAGAAGATATTATAAATCCTACTTATCAAAATTATCTAAAAGAATTTCAAGGATTTACTCAGGTAGTCGATGAAGAAAAGCGATTGATCACCATGAAAGCCAATTATCAAGAATTAACAATCCAAGATGTCAAACCACAAGAATGGCTCGACTCAATTACTTTTGGTTGGAGCTATGTGAATGGTCTCAAAGAAATGGATAATGATCATGGAAGAATTTTTGATTTACTACTGGATAGTAATATCAATGCAGTCTCAATTGTCTTTCAATTATCCTATATAACCAATGCAGATTATACAGAATTAAATCAGGAAACACTTGCAGATTTAAAAACAATTGTTGATATTGCATATGAAAAAGGAATGTACATTATCATCGCTCCCTATGATTATTATGGGCAAGAGTGGAGTTCCCTAAATTATAGAAATTATGATAGTTTCATGAATATTATTCATACATCCTTACAAGAACTAGCGGTTTATTTCAAAGATTATAATGAAAGAATTGCTTTTTCATTTTTAGTAGAACCTAGAGATTATGAAGATAATGGAATTGATCAAGAAGCAGTATGGATATTAAATGAAGCGAATCAAGCCTATGTACAAATGGTAAGAGCTACAGGAGGTAATAATAGATATCGTAACCTTATTATTACTACAGGATGGAGTAAACCTGATTTTGTTTATCAAAACCTATATCAAGTACCGGATGACTCTCATCTTATTGTTCGAGTTCACTCTTATTCTCCTTTTGAATTTGTTCATGATTCCGACTATATCCATAGTAAGTGGACAGACAAAGAAGCAGAATATAAAATAGAATTACTAAATATTATGCAAAAAATAAAAGAAAACTTTATCGATAAAGGAATTCCAGTTTACATGGGGGAATTTGGTAGTAGAGATAAAGGTTATTCTGAAGAAAGAAAACTATGGATTGAATATTATTTAAGTTTAGCACACTATTATAATGTAAAAATGTTTATCTGGGAATCGGCAAAAATTGGCATCGATTATAAATTCACTTTTTCATTAATCAATAGAGAAACCTATCAATGGGCATTCCCCGAATATACCGATAGATTACGAGATATGGTTATGAATAATACCTACATTCCTTTTTATGATGTAGCAATGGATTCGATTAATTATTTGGGAGAAGAAATAATAATTCCCCAAAAAATTACCAATATGCTTACTGGAGAGAGTGTATCTGTAGATATTGAACCTGAAGAAGGAAAAACGACGATCATTGATGGTAAAATCTACGCTAAAGAATGTGGACCGATTCAATTTCATTTTTGTCTAAACGATTATGATTATTATCTTGAAGTTGGAGTTCTTCCTGATTGGGATAGATACGAGACTCATTTTGAACTAGAAGTGAAACATAATCCCGAAGGAGATTTACAAGTTTATATTCTTACAAGAAATTATAGTGTTATGCGAGTCGATTATGACTGGTATTCCAGTGATGAAACAATGTTAGCCATTAACAAGTATTCAACAATCTCGATTAAAAAAGATGGAACTTGTGCTATTATTGCTATCAGTAAAGCAACAGGGGAGTATGGAGTTGTTGAAGTAACGATAGAAAACGGGAGAGTTGTTTCTTTTGAAAGTAAAATAAATACGATAAACTAAAAAAGAGAGTGATTGCATATGAAAAATCAAAAAATAATCGCAATAATCATGGCATTCTTTGCATCAATACTATATGCAATCAATATACCAATATCTAAAATATTATTAATTAAAATAGAACCGACTATGATGGCTTCCTATTTATATCTTGGAGCAGGTATTGGAATTGGATTTGTTTTTTTGCTATCTAATAAAGCAAAAGTAAAAGAAGAGAAACTAACAAAGAAAGATTTTCCATTCATTTTAGGAATGATTGCTTTAGATATTCTTGCTCCAATTTTATTGATGATTGGATTACAGTATTCTTTATCAAACAGTGTAACATTACTAAATAATTTTGAAATCGTAGCAACTTCCATCATTGCCCTTGCACTTTTTAAAGAAACTGTTTCTAAAAGAATGTGGCTGGCAATCGGTTTGATTACCTTATCTTCTCTATTTTTATCCTTTGATGATTTATCAACATTCACATTTTCATGGGGATCTATTTTAGTTTTACTGGCAGCGATAAGTTGGGGCTTTGAAAATAATTGTACTCGTAAACTTGCGAGTAAAAACACGTATTTGATTGTTTTTCTAAAAGGCATTTTTTCTGGGGTTGGAGCACTCATCATTGCTCTTATGATAGGAGAGTCATTTCCCAATTTCATATATATTGGGATAGCATTAATTCTTGGGTTTATTGCCTATGGATTGAGTATTTTCTTTTATATCAAAGCTCAAGCAACACTGGGAGCAGCAAAAACAAGTGCTTACTATTCAATCAATCCATTTATCGGCACTTTTTTGGCTTGGATATTATTAAAAGAATCGGTGGGTATTCCTTACTTTATTGGACTTATTCTGATGATTGCTGGGACAATTTTCGTTGTTATTGATACATTAAGAAAAAGACACAATCATATTCATCAACATCTTGTTACCGATAATCATAATGGTATTACAGAGACCCATATGATTGAACATGAACATGAACGCAATCATTTTTTCAATCAGAAAAACCATAAACACTTTCATAAAAATAAAATTCCAAAGTTTTAAATTATTTTTGGAAAAATATAGAGTCGACCGAATCAAAGTAAAAAATGAACTCGATAGAGAGGGAAAATATGAGATTATTATTTACCATAGACACCAAAGATTATAATCATGAGGGAACTCGATTTATTCGCCCTTCTTCTAGAGCGATTATTATAAAAGATAATAAATTAGCCATGATTCATTCACTGAAATATAATTATTATAAATTCCCTGGTGGGGGAATTGAAGAAGGCGAAGATAAAGTTACTGCTTTAATAAGAGAGGTAAGAGAAGAAGCAGGTTTAAAAGTTAAACTAGAATCGGTTAGAGAATATGGATATGTTTACCGAATTCAAAAAGGAAACAAAGAAGATGTATTCATTCAAGATAATTATTATTACCTTTGTGATGTTGAAGAAGAAATAATATCTCAAAAATTAGATGGTTATGAAGAAGAGGAACAGTTTACTCTTGAATTTGTTAATCCTCAGGTTGCTATCCAAACAAATAGGAACAGTGCTTCAAGGCCAAAAGCTAAGAATATGATAGAGCGAGAAGCAAAAGTATTAGAATTTTTAATCAAAGAAAACTATTTCAAATAAGAAATTTACGAATGAGAAGAAAATTATCATGGTGCGGTTCGTCATACCCTCAAAGCAATCGATGTGTATTGATGAGAGATTTTACCAAAGGAGATTTGTTTTCAATAAGTTCTAGTTTCTTTTGGATAAAATGAATCAGTAGTATACCATTAAGATTGATAATTTATGCTATTGATTTTTTTTATTTGAAGAAGAAAAAAGTGAAATTTTTATTGACTTCTTGAGGGGTAAAATGGTTAAATGAGATATCTAGGAGAGGTACTATGTTTGATATTGTCATTGATTTAAAGAATTATTCACTTGGAAGCACTTATGAAAGAACATCAGTAAGGGCGATTGTAAAGAAAGATAATCAGTATTTATTTGTTCAGGAACATCATCATCGTGGGTATGAATTTCCAGGTGGAGGGGTTGAAATTGGTGAAACTGACCAAGAAGCTTTATCTAGAGAATTAATTGAAGAAACGGGATATAGAATTCGTCAAGATAGTATGGAATATGTAGGTTCAGTTAAAATAATTCGGAAGGGGAAGCAAGAAGATAAGTTCGTAATGATTGCTAGATATTATTATTGCGAATTAGAAAACAAGATTCCTGATAAACCACTCGAAGATTACAATGTTGATTTCATTGATTTAAAACAAGCATTTATGCAAAATTTAGAAATAGGCCGTGATGATGACTTCTCTTGGTTAAAACGAGAAATTGTAGTAATGAACTATTTATTATTAAACCAACAGAATAAAGAATAGTGAGGGTATCCAAAATGAAGAAAATTGAGATTAGAAAAAAGATAGGTTTGTATGTGATTTTTATCGCAATTGCAAGCGTAATTTTTTTCCTTGCCCCAATTGACGAGACACTGAAAGGCTTCTATCGAATTCTGACCTGTACAAGCATTTTATTAACAGATTATTTGGCTGTTGGTGGCTTAGCTGCTACACTATTAAATGCGTTTCTTACCCTAATTTTGAATTTATTCATTCTTAGCAAGTTGCGATTAAAGATTAATGGACC
Source organism: uncultured Bacteroidales bacterium (assembly GCA_964411675.1). GTDB lineage: Bacteria > Bacillota_I > Bacilli_A > ML615J-28 > CAG-698 > JAAYBG01. Next base: position 2,975 of record CAYPLR010000037.1, on the reverse strand, counting down.
TATTTTTGCTTGTTTATTAACAATTATTGGCTTTTCATTCTTTGGCAAGAATCTATACAATGCTCTACCATTATATTTTGGAGTATATCTTTATACAAAATATTCAAAAACAAAAATACAAGATAATATCGTTGTGTTTTTACTATCTTCAGGAATTTCACCTCTTGTTAGTTATTTAATGTTTGGATTATCATTATCTTATTTTATATCAATCCCTTTAGCAATCGTAGTGGGTGTCTTTATTGGATTTATTTTACCAATCTTCAACAAGCATACTATTCAATTTCACCAAGGATACAATTTATATAATACTGGCTTTTCTCTTGGGGTTATTTCCATGATTACAACAGGAATTATTTCTTCTTTTGGAAACCAAATTAATCGTGAGATGATTATCAATAATGAATATAGTAAAATTCTATTAATCTCGATTATTGGTTTATCAATATTTTTCCTTGGCTATTCTTTTTTTATCAACAAACGTGTTTTTAAGAAATATCCTTTGTTACTAGAAGAATCAGGACGTTTATTTAGCGATTTTATTGGCACGCATGGAAAAGATGTATCGTATTTAAATATTGGTATTTTGGGATTATTCACTTCAATTCTTGTGGTTGTTTTAAAAATTCAATTAAATGGACCAGTAGTAGGAGCCATTTTAACTGTAATTGGCTTTGGTGCTTTCGGAAAGCATATTCGAAATGTCGTTCCTGTAATAATAGGTGCCTTATCAGCCTTATTTATTACCAATACGGAACTCAATATTTCTGCTGCTATGGCCATCATTTTTGTAACTGGTTTGGCTCCTATTGCGGGAAGATTTGGAGTTGGTGCTGGTATTATCGCTGGTTTTTTACACTTTTTAATTGTATCGCAAACACTTGATTTTCAAGGTGGATTTGATCTTTATAATAATGGTTTTGCAGCTGGATTTGTTGCTGCGATAACTTCATCATTATTTGAAATTCTAAGCCGTGAAGTGAAAATAAACACTGATTTATATGAAGAAAACAAACTGAAAAATTGATGTTTTTTTATTAAAAAGTGGTATAATAATACAAAAAGCAAAATGCTTTATATGTGGTTTTGGAGTACGTTATATGCAAGAAAAGCGTCAAAAATTAGTCAATAAAATACCAAATTACGATTATTTGTTTCGTGATACAAAAAAAGAATCCAGTAAATCTGAAAAGACTGGATTTTTTAAAAAAATATTTAAAAATAACATCGGTAAATTACTTTTAAGTAGTTTTTATTTCATCATTAAAGCTTCTCCTGTATGGATTATGCCAATCATTACTGCTAATGTTATCGATATCATCACAGTAGGCTTCAATGATGCAACATGGGAACAATTAGGTGGTAATGCTTTGGTGTTAGCGATTTTACTGGTTCAAAATGTACCGATGCATTATTTATATGCAAAAGTAACCGATAAAATGCTACGCAATAATAGTGCAGGAATTCGTGCAACCGTTGTGAGGAAATTACAGCGACTATCAATAACTTATCATAAAGAAATGGAAAGCGGAAGAATTCAATCGAAATTTTTACGCGATGTAAACAATGTGGATGGTTTGTTTTCTCATCTTCTTAAGGTCATCATTCCAGATATAATTGGAATTACCATTTCGATTGGAATCTCTATTTATAAAAGTGGCATTATCACTCTTATATTCCTTTTTGTTGTCCCATTAAATATCTTGTTAGCACGTGCATTTAAAAAACCAATGGCAACAAATAGTAAAGCATTACGTAGTGAAGCAGAAACAATGTCTTCTCGCTTAACAACCATGCTTGAGATGTTACCCGTAACTAAAGCACATGGATTAGAAGAAGAAGAAATTAGTGGATTTGAAACAGAAATTCAAAAATTAACCAATGTAGGGTTAACAGCAGACAAAACCAATGCTTTTTTTGGTTCTTGTGTTTGGGTGTTAAGTAATTCATTGCGTTTCTTATTTTTATTTTTCTGTGGATACATGGCATTAATGGAAAAAATATCAATTGGAGATGTTGTATTATATCAATCACTCTTTGCAACCATTAATGGATATGTAACATCATTTGTTAATTTTATGCCTTCTCTTACCTCAGGAATGGAATCAATCCGTTCAATTTCAGAAATCATGAAGTCTGAGGATATTGAAGATAATACAGGGAAAGCTAGTATTCACTCTATTGAAGGAAATGTTGAATTTAAAGATGTGTCTTATCAATATCCTGATGGTGATGTGGATGTTGTTCAACATTTGAATCTAAAAGTTACTCCAGGGGAATGTATTGCTGTTGTTGGTCCTTCTGGCTCTGGTAAATCAACCATAATGAACATGATTATTGGTTTTTTAAAACCAACATCAGGAGAATTATTGATTGATGGAAATTCTATTCAAGATATTTCTTTGAGCGATTATCGTCATAACATTTCAGTAGTTCCTCAAAATAGTATTCTTTTCTCAGGATCAATTAGACAAAATATCACGTATGGTTTGTCGAAGTATTCGGAAGAAGAACTTCAAAACGTATTAGAAATGGCTAATATCAATGAATTCTTAGGGGAACTTCCTCAAGGTCTAGATACCAATATTGGAGAGCATGGAGGAAAACTATCGGGAGGACAAAAGCAAAGAATTACCATTGCTCGTGCTTTGATTCGTAATCCACGAATTCTAATCCTTGATGAAGCGACAAGTGCCCTAGATAATATTTCTGAATATCATGTACAAAAGGCAATTTCCTCGTTAATAAAAAATCGAACAACGTTTATTGTTGCTCATCGTTTATCAACCATTCGTAATGCTGATCGAATATTGGTAATGGAAAATGGGGCTTGTGTGGAAATGGGAACTTACGAAGAATTAATCGCAAAACAAGGGAAGTTCTATCAGTTAAAAAACATGAGCGACATTACTTATAAAGAAGCAGAAGCAGGTTTAAATTAAAAAGTGTTATTACAAAAGTAATAACACTCCATG
>CAYPLR010000036.1:0-12927 GCA_964411675.1 uncultured Bacteroidales bacterium | reverse complement strand
ATTGATCGCCAAATAGTAGCATTGAAAAAGCGTCCTCAAATTATTGTTGCAACACCAGGAAGATTAATGGACCATATGGAACGAAGAACAGTTCGATTAGATAATGTCACAACCATTATTCTTGATGAAGCAGATGAAATGTTGAACATGGGGTTCAAGGAAGATATTGATTTTATACTAACTAATATCAAATTGGAACACCAAACCATGTTATTCTCAGCAACTATTTCAAAAGATATTGAACGAATTGCAAATCAATTCTTAAAAAAACCAATAACAATTAGAGTTGCAGCTAGTCAATTAACAGTTCCAACCATCAGTCAAAAGATGATTGAAGTAAAAGAAAAAGATAAAATAGAAATCATCGCTCGTTTAATCGATATCAATGATTATAAATTGGTCATGGTTTTTTGTAATACGAAAAAAATGGTTGATGAAGTGACAAGTCAATTATTAATTCGAGGTTTTATGACAGAAGCTCTCCATGGGGATATGAAACAAATGCAACGTGACCGAGTAATGAATCGTTTCCGCGGTGGTTTAATCAATATCCTTGTTGCTTCTGATGTTGCTGCTCGTGGTTTAGATATTGATGATGTTGACGTGGTTATCAACTATGATGTTCCAACAGACGAAGAATATTATGTTCATCGAATTGGTAGAACAGGGCGTGCTCAAAAATTAGGATTATCCGTTACTTTAGTAACAAGATCGGAAAAGAGCCGCTTAAAATCCATTGCTAATTATACTAAAGCAGAGATTACTCCAATGAGTATCCCTTCTCTAGAAAAAGTAATTGAAGTAAGAATGAAACGCGTCTTGAATAAAGCATTAGAAGTGGCAAAAGAACCTAATGAATATCAAAAGATATTAACTAAAAATCTAAATGATTTAGAAGTAGCTGGTGTTCTTAAGGAAGATTTACTACGAGGCTTGATTTTCTTACACATGAATACAAGTGAGAGTAATGTTGAAATAGAAGAGATTAAAGAAGAAATTTCTACTCGTCAAAAACAAAGAGATCAAAAAGTTTCCCGTATTTTTATTAGTGTTGGTCGTCGCGATAAAATCAAAGTTTATGACTTAACCGATTGGCTTGTAAGTCATACAAGTATGACAAACGCTGATATCGATGCAATTGATATCCACGATAATTTTTCTTTCTTTGAAATACCAGTAGAGCATGTTGATGAATTATTAACAGCAGTGAATGGTTCAATCTTTAAAGGCAGAAATGTGATTTTAGAGGTAGCAAAAGAGAAACGTCAATCTTCATCAAGTAGAGAGGGTCGTTCATTCTCATCAAGTAGAGGGGGTCGTCAATCTTCATCTACAGGAAAAGTGATAAAAAAGACAAGCGTAGGCGAAAAGAAATCTTATCATCAAGAAATTGAAAAACGTAAAACACGTAAACCATTTGAATATGATAAAAAAGTTGAAAATAAGAAAAGAAAGTACTAAAATATATTAGAGGTGGTACCTATGAGGAAATATTTTACATCTGAATCAGTGACTGAAGGCCATCCTGATAAGGTTTGTGACCAAATATCAGATGCTGTTTTGGACGCTATATTAGAAAAAGATCCTTGTGCTCGAGTTGCTTGTGAAGTAGCAGCAACAACAGGACTAGTATTAGTAATGGGAGAAATAACAACAAATACTTATGTTGATATCCAAAAGGTTGTCCGAGATACTGTAAAAGAAATTGGTTATGACCGAGGAAAATATGGCTTTGATGCTGATAACTTAGCGGTGTTGGTTTCACTAGACGAACAATCAGCAGATATTGCTATGGGTGTTAGAGAAGGAGAAGGTGCTGGCGATCAAGGACTAATGTTTGGATTTGCTTGCAATGAAACACCAGAAATGATGCCTTTAGCGATTGTTTTATCTCACCGATTAACAAGAAGATTAACAGAAGTGAGAAAGCAAGGACTAGTGGATTACCTTCGACCTGATGGAAAAGCACAAGTTAGTATAGAATATGATGAGAATGATAAATGTCATAGAATCGACAGTGTTGTTGTTTCAACACAACATAATGAAACTATTTCAATGCAAGAACTAAGAACTTTTATTGAAAAAGAAGTCATTCGATATGTCATTCCAGAAAACCTAATCGATGAAAACACAAAAATATATATTAATCCAACAGGAAGATTTGCTATTGGTGGACCAAAAGCTGATTCAGGATTAACAGGCAGAAAAATTATTGTGGATACTTATGGTGGATATGCTCGTCATGGTGGTGGTGCCTTTTCAGGTAAAGATCCAACAAAAGTGGACCGCAGTGCTTCCTATATGGCAAGATATATTGCGAAAAACTTAGTTGCCGCTAAAGTAGCCGATAAAATTGAAATTGGCTTAAGCTATGTCATTGGTATTAGTGATCCTTCTTCCATTATGGTAAATACTTATGGAACTAGTAAATATACTGAGGAAGAAATCGAACAAATTATTCGTAAGAATTTTGCTTTGCAACCATTACAAATTATTAAGGCTTTAAACTTGCGTAGACCTATTTATCGTCAAGTTGCAGCTTATGGTCATTTTGGACGTTTAGATTTAGACTTGCCTTGGGAGAAACTTGATAAGGTTGAACAAATCAAGAATAGTTTGAAATAAAGACAACTAAATCATTGAATATAAAAAGCACTTCCATTATTTATGGAGTGTTTTTTTAAGACGAAATAAGAATATGAGAAACAAGAAAACATCTATATTGAAAGAAAAATAGTACTAGAAAAGCCTTTTTTAGGATTTATTTTTAATTTTTTTTGCAATAATAACTGTAAATGTTTTCAAATTCATTTCCACACTTGTCATTACTTTGTCTTTATGATAGAATAGAGCCATAGTTTTGTTCATGTAAATTTAATAGCTTTCGCCAATATAATATGGATAATTTGGTTCCAAAGTTTCTACCAAGCGACCTAATCGCTTGACTATTGGTTTAAATCTTGTGTTATTTTTGTAACACAATTTATTGGCGAGTAATGTAATTACTTGCTTTTTCTTTTGCCCAGACAAAACTAAATATAAGGAGAGGTCATTAGAAAATGAACGGAATTAAAAAATTTTTCAAACTTGAAGAAAATAACACCACAATTTCTAAAGAAATCATTGCTGGTTTAACCACTTTCTTTACAATGGTGTATATTATCTTTGTTAATCCTAATTTGTTATCTGTAAGTGGTATTCCTTGGTCTGCTGTATTTTTAGCAACTATTATTGCTACCGCTGTAGGAACACTTGTTATGGGATTATTTGCTAACGTTCCATATGCATTAGCACCTGGAATGGGATTAAATGCATTCTTTACATTTACTGTTGTTTTAGTTTTAGGTTTTACTTGGCAAGAAGCACTTGGACTTGTTTTCATTTGTGGATTAATTAATATTGTTATCACTGTTACTAAAATTAGAAAAGCAATTATTCGTGCTATTCCTAAATTCTTACAAAATGCTATCGGTGGAGGTATTGGTTTATTTATCGCTTACATTGGATTACTTAATGTTGGTGGTATTACAGGTGGTTTAACAGGAGGTCTTGTTCCTTCTCTTTCTACTTTCAACAACCTTCCTTTCTTATTAGCCATGTTTGGTTTAATTCTTACTGTTGTATTAATGTTATTGAAGGTTAAAGGATCTATTCTAATTGGTATTGTTGGAACAACACTTGTAGGTTTAGTTGTAACTTTAATTAATCCAGCTACTGCTTTAGTTCCATTACCAGATAAATTTGTTTTTGATATTGGAAAACCATTTGTTGAATTATTTACATCTAATAATAGTGTTAATGAACCAGTATTCTTAGCTGCATTTAGAGGAATAGGCGGTTTATTTGCTAGCGCACCAAAAGCTCTTACTTCATTATTTGCAATTTTTGCCTTTAGTTTAACAGATACATTTGATACTATTGGTACATTTGTTGGAACTGGACGCAAGAGTGGTATCTTTACAGATGAAGACATGAAAGCAATGGAAGACGGCGATGGCTTTAAAACAAAAATGGAAAAAGCATTATTCGCTGATGCAATTGCTACTTCAGTTGGTGCAATTTTTGGAACATCAAACACAACTACTTATATTGAAAGTGCAGCAGGTATTGAAGAAGGCGGAAGAACTGGTTTAACTAGTGTAGTAACTGCTCTTTTATTCATTGTTTGTATTTTCTTATCACCTATCATCGGACTAGTTCCAGCAGCAGCAACAGCTCCTGCTTTAATCGTTGTTGGTATTATGATGGTTGGATCATTTACAGAAATCAATTGGAAAGACATTACAGAAGCAATTCCAGCATTCTTTGCAGCATTGATTATGGCTCTTGCATATAATATTTCTACTGGTATCGCTTTTGGATTTATTTTCTTTATCATTGTAAAATTAGTAAAGAAACAAGCAAAAGATATTCATCCAATTATTTGGGGTAGTTCAGTTTTATTCATATTATACTTTATATTAATGGCTTTAAAAGCGGCCGGTATTATTTAGTATTTCTCAGTGACGAATTTTCGAATTCGTCATTTTTTAATCTCTAAATTATAAAAGGGAAAAAGGTATTTTAAACAACAAAAGAGGCGACAAAATCACCTCTTTTTAGTACTTTGTTTAAGAATTTAAGAAAACCTTACTTAACTATGATTGCTTTTACATCCTTGAAAATAATTTCTTTTTTTCATTTCTTTATCAATTTCGTTCATTACAACAAGTTTCTTTATACTCCATTGTGGTTCGATTAATAATTCTCGGGGAGCATCTCCATTTAAACGATGAACTACAATATCTTCACGTAGTAAGGCCAATTGCTCACAAACAATATCTACATATTCCACTAGCGATAACATTTTAAAAGGATTTTTCTCATATAGATTCCCAAGTGCTGTTTGCTTTAAAACAAATAAAGAGTGAATTTTGATTCCTTGAATTTTTTGAGAATTAAGAAAACGAATGGTGTTGAGCATCATTTCTTTCGTTTCGTTTGGAAGGCCATTAATGATATGGACAATGATTTCAATTCCTCGGCGATGCAAATTGGTCACTGCTTGGGTAAAGACCTCTAGTTTGTAACCACGATTGATAAAAATAGCTGTTTGCTCATCAATTGTCTGTAAACCGAGTTCAATCCATACAGGAATATAGTGATTCAATTCTTCTAAATAATCGAGAATTTCTTCGCCTAGACAATCAGGTCTTGTCGCGATACTAATTGCAACAATATTGGAATCAAGATGAATCGCTTCTTCATAGATTTGTTTTAATTTTTCCAATGGAGCATAAGTGTTTGTGTTTGCTTGAAAGTATACAATATAGCTAGCATTAGGCCATTTATGATGAATGACTGTCTTTACATCATGAAATTGTTTAACAAATGAATCATGACGATTGCCTGCAAATTCACCACTGCCTTCGGGGGAACAAAAAATACAACCCTTATTGCTAATGGTTCCATCGCGATTTGGACAAGTAAAATTACCATTCAGAGCAACTTTAAAAACTTTCGTTTTGAATCTATCTTTTAGGTAATAATCTAAATTGTAATATCTATGTTGATTACCAATATAATTTTGCATAATTCACCTTACTATTTGCATTTAAATTGTCATTTTATTTTGAGCAAATTACTATCAATTTTACTCTATTTATTGTATAATAAATTATCTTAATTATATCATATAAAGTTATAAAAAGTAATCATGATCATCAAAACAAGGAGGGTGTCATGAAATTAAAAATTGTTGTTGATAGTACATTTAATTTAAATAGTAAATTTATTGAGGAAAATAGCATCACAGTTGTTCCTTTAAATGTTATTATTAATGGAGAATCTTTTCGTGATGATATTGATGTGAGTATTGATGATGTAATGAATGCTTTACAATCGGGAAAGAAAGTTAGTAGTAGTCAACCTTCTCCAGCAACCTATGTAGAAGTATTTGAATCCTTGAAAAAAGAAGGAGCAACCGATATTTTATGCATGACGATTTCTTCTACCCTTTCAGGAACCTATCAATCAGCGAAGATTGCTGAGCAAGAAGTAGAGGGAGTGCACGTTCATGTTGTTGACACATTAAGTACTTCTGTTGGAGCTGAGATAATTGTTGAATTGGTTGTTGAAAAAGTGAAGGAAAATTATTCGATTGAACAATTAATTGATTATATCGAACATATTAAAAAGAATAGTGGTATTTTAATGAATTTTGAAAATTTAAATACATTAAAATTATCAGGTAGAATTACAAAAATTAAAGCAGCCATTGGTAATTTAATTAAAGTAAAACCTATTATTGAGTATATCAATGGTAAGGTATTAATTTTCAATAAAATGCGAACCGAAAAAAATGTCGTTTCTTATATTGTTGAAAGAATCAAAAGTGAAATAAAAGAATCAACCAAAAAAGTACTGATTTATATCTCTCATGCCAATGCACTTGATAGAGTCGAGCGTGTTGCAAAAGCATTGGGAGAAGGAATTGAACATGCAGTTATTAAGATATCGCGTCAAATTTCACCAGTAATCGCAATTAATCTTGGTTACGGTGGTATTGGAGTTGCTTGGTGTTATGAATAAAGAAGGAAGACCTTCTTTTTTTATTGTTCGATATCATTCCTATAAAAGCCTATCAGTTGACAAAATGATAAAATATTCATATAATATAAGTGCCTGGGAAGTTCGTGATTTATAGTATGCGAACCGAACGAAAAGATTTAGGAAGTCGAGATTTTCTTGGCGTTGAATGCTTATTCGCAAGGATAAGAATCCCAAAAGAAGATAGTAAGAGATTTCCACCGTGGAACTTCCGGGTTTCACATCAATAAAGGGTGCATTATATGTGCCTTTGAACGGCTTTCTGGGTATAATGGTTTTGGCCATTATTTTTTTTTGAAATAGAAAAAAAAGATTTAATTTTACCTGTGAATATGGTATAATACTAACAATAGAGGTGATTTCATTGATAAACGAAGTGTTAAATAAAATAAAAGAAACAATCAGCAAAATTCTAAATGAGCAAGGAGTAACTGAAGCTTATGAAGTCTTTTTTGATGTTCCAAAAGATCCCTCATTTGGTGATTATTCAACAAATATTGCAATGCGTTTAGCAAAAGTATTGAAGAAAGCACCGATAGTAATTGCAAATGAATTAATTAGTAAAATAGATTTAAAGGATCATCATTTATTAAAGGTAGAACCTGCAGGAAATGGCTTTATTAATTTTTATTTAGATAAGAATTATCTTACAAATGTTGTTTTCAAAATTTTGAAAGAAAAAGAAACCTTTGGAAATGTTAATGTTGGAAATAATGAAAAAGTATTATTAGAATTTGTCAGCGCCAATCCAACAGGATATCTTCATATTGGTCATGGACGAGGGGCTGCTTATGGGGATTCGATGGCACGAATCATGAAAAAAGCAGGATTCACTGTGGCAACAGAGCATTATGTCAATGATGCGGGAAATCAAATTCATAATTTGATTGAAAGTATCTATGCACGTTATCGTGAACTTCATGGTTTAGATTTCAATTTAGGTGAAGATTCTTATCATGGAAAAGAAATTATTGAGATTGCTCAAAAGATAAAAGATGATAAAAAAGATTACTATTTAAGTAATCCTTATGAGGAATATTTTCGTTATATAGGTTTAAATTATTTACTGAATGGTTTAAAAAAGGACTTACAAGATTTCAATGTAAAATTTGATAACTGGTTTAGTGAGAAATCATTATATGATAATGGTGAAGTAGCTAAAACTCTTGATGACTTAAAAGAAAAAGGACATACCTATCTATCAGAAGGAGCAGTTTGGCTGAAAACAACAGCTTACAATGATGAAAAAGATAGAGTAATTATTAAAAGTGATGGTTCGCTAACCTATTTGGCTCCCGACATTGCTTATCATATGAATAAATTAAATCGTGGTTACACTAGTTTGATTGATGTACTGGGTGCTGATCACCATGGTTATATCAATCGTTTAAAATCTGCAATTTATTTATCGGGTGGTAATCCAGAGGCCATTAATATTGACATTCTGCAAATGGTAAGAGCCATTAAAGATGGTGAAGAAGTAAAAATGAGCAAACGTAGTGGGAAAGCTATCACATTGCGTGATTTAATCGATGAAGTAGGTAGTGATGCCTTGCGATTCTTCTATATCTCTAAATCATTAAGCACACATATGGATCTTGACCTTGATTTAGCAGTCAAAAATAGTAATGAAAATCCAGTTTACTATGTTCAATATGCTTATGCTCGTATTAATAGTTTATTTAGAGTGTTTACAGAAAACCATCAAGAGTTTATTCCTGCTCAAGAATTTAAGGCCTTGGACATCAATGAAATCTATAATCTTGTAAAAGTATTGTTACAATACCCTGCTTATATCACTGAGGTTGCTACGAAGCGATTACCTCATAAGATATGTCAATATGCATTAATGTTAGCAGGAGAATTACATAGTTACTATAATGATCACAAAATAATTACTGAAAATAAAGAAGAAACCACAGAAAGATTGACTTTGCTGAGAGCTGTACAAATGGTTCTTAAGGATAGCCTATCATTGATAGGAGTTGGCGTTAAAGAAAAAATGTGAGGTGGAGTATGAAAAATTTTTTTAGTAAATATGTATGGGTCTTTGAATTTACGGGTGCTGCGCTTTTAATTGCTTTTGGTATTGTGATGAAGGCGGTTCCTATTTCTTTACTATATATTATAGGAGTAACTTTTATTATTATGGGATTGTTTAGAGTCATCCCTTTGTTGAAAACAACAAAAGATAAAGCAGCAAAATGGATGTTTATAGGAGAAATCATTATTAATATCATTGCTGGAGGATATCTAATCTATATTGGTACTCAAGGTGAAGATAATCTAGGGAAGATTTTTGGATATATTATTGGTATTGTACTATATCTAAGGGCATTCATTTACTTTTTCACTACCATTATCAGAAAAGAAACCACAGACAATATCATGTTCATTACACATATTGTTTTCATTACATTTGGATCGTTGATTATTGGTAATGGCGGTTTTAATATTAAAGCATTATCATGGTTTTTATTAATATTAGCAATTTTATCAGCATTATTGATTGCTTTTCGTGGTTATGGTGATTATCGTAACTATCGATACCAATTATCTATTAGTGAAACAGTGAAAAAAATTAGTGTTCAAGAGGGCTTAGAAGCACCAACAAAAGATGAAATTAGTGAAATAAAAGAAATAAATGAAAATCCTCCACATAAGGAGGAAGAAGGTGAGATTAATGCATAAAGATTTAGAGTTATTGAAGGAATTGTCAGAAGTAAATGGTATTCCTGCCCATGAAAAAAATGTGAGAGACATTTTAAAACGGGAATTTTTAAAAGTTGTTCCAGAGGATAAAATCCTGTATGATGGTTTAGGTTCGATTGCCGCTGAAAAAGTAGGAAACAAAAAAGGTCCTAAAATATTAATTGTAGGTCATATGGATGAAGTAGGAATGATTGTTACAAAAATAACAGAGGAAGGCTTCTTAAAATTCCAAACAATTGGTGGTTGGTGGAGCCAAGTTATGTTAGCACAACAAATGAACATTACTACTAGTACTGGCAAAGTGTATCGTGGTGTCATGGGATCAAAACCACCCCACATATTAACAGAAGAAGAATTGAAGAATCCAGCAAAAATCGACGATATGTATATTGATTTAGGCGTTGAAAATAAAGAAGAAGTTGAAAAATTGGGAATCAAAATTGGTGATATGATAACACCAGCTATCGATTTTCAAGTATTAGCCAATGAAAATTATTTATTGGGTAAAGCTTGGGATGATAGAATTGGTTGTGCAGTAGCCATTGAGGTTTTAAAGCAATTGCAAGACGTTGACCATCCTAACATAGTTTATGCTGCTGGTTCAACTCAAGAAGAAGTTGGATTACGAGGAGCAAAGACGCTAGCTAATCTAATCAAACCTGACATCGCTTTTGCTTTAGATACGAGCATTGCTCGTGACTTACCAGGAACAGATGGCTCTATTAAAATAGGAAAAGGTCCTGGTATCATGTTATGTGATAGTTCTGCAATCGGTCATGTAGCGTTAAGAGAAAAAGTAGTAGAAATAGCAAATGAATTAAACATCCCTTATCAATTTGATTATTTAAAACGGGGAGGTACTGATAGCGGTTCTATTCATACAGCAAATTCAGGTTGCCCAAGTTTATCAATTTGTGTGGAGACTAGATACTTACATTCTCATACTTCAATCATTCATAAAGAAGATTATCTAAATGCTGTGAAGATTATCGTCGAGGTGATTAAGCGCTTAGATATGGAAACTGTTAATAAAATAATCTATGAATAAAGTAAAAAGGACTGAAATCAGTCCTTTTTTATTATATCGCTATATTCTTCATTACTCATTAATACTTTATAAGCATAAGAGCATTTAGGGATGATTTTTTTCTTATTTTCTCGAGCGAAAGTAACCACATGATTAACTAATATTCGCGCAATGGATTGTCCCCGTAATGCTTCATCTACATAGGTATGATCAATCACCATGGTTGCTTCATCTTGATCGTAAAAGGTGATTTCAGCAAGCCTTTCTTTTTGTTCATTTTCAATAAAAAACTCATTTTTTCCAAATTTTATTTCCATTATCGTTTTCCTTTTATTATAAATGATTTAATTTTGATATTCATCAGCTCCGATATCATAACTTCCATCATTACGGATATTAAGATCATAATCTAGAATACCAATATCAAAGTATATTCCTGCATCAATTGCTTTAGAGGAATAGGAAAGATGAAAATCATGATTCATGGAATCAACAAATCCAGGATCTCCCTCAACAAAATTAGTTCCTTTTGTTTCTCCAAACCCACCAACATTTTGGTAGTTATTGATGAGATTATGGCTGATGGTAATACGATTTGGTTGTTTTCCCCAAGGCCATATAGCAATTGAAAATGTGTAGTTACTTGAAACAATATTATTATGGATGTAGATATTATCCATGACTCCAATTGCATTTTCTTGGTTACTAATATTAATACCACCAGATGACCAAACTGTTTCAGAGCCATTATTATGAATTGTATTATTGACTAACCAAATTTCATTTAATGAATAAGGTAAATAAGCTGTTAAGCCTGAGACTACAATTCCACTACCTAAATTATCATAAATAAAATTATTGTAGATGAAAATATTATCTATGTTGGAATTGCTTTGCCCATAAATAACAACTCCATCTCCTAAATTATCATAAATTTTATTGGAATGATAATAGACATGGGAAATTGTAAGAGACTGACCTTCTACACCTCCCCAACCAATTACCATACCATCATCAGTATTTCCATAGATGAGGTTATCAAAGACATCAACATTGGCAACAGTACCTCCATTTTCTGTATTGACACATAGACCAACATTATTGTAACGACTGATGTTATTATAAATCGATACATTAAATAAATCACCATCCCAAGAATCAACATAGAAACCTAATCCTGTACGTTCAACCAAATTATTATAGATTTGTGCATCTTGAACTCCTCCTGCAGCATCAATACCAATATTATCACTATCATGAACATAATTGTTTTTAATAATGACGCGTTTGTTGAAGCGCAAAGAAATATCTTCTAAACCAGAATCAGGATGCATACATGCAGATTCAACTTCATTTCCATCGATTAAAAGATCATCAACGTACCAAGCAAATATTCCAGGATTTTGACTATTGATGGTATGGTTATTGATAACATTAATATGATGACTATCTGCAGTAAATATTGCTGAACCATAGGAATTGATTACCTGAAAACCTTCTATAGAAATATAACTAGCATCGGTAATACGAACCATACCATACCATAAACCGTCGTTTGGGTTGTTGGCAAATCCATTTCCATCAATAATTACTATTTCTTCACCATAAACTTTTAAATGAAACCAAGCATCTTCGGTTCCCTTCTTATTAATGAATAATTGTTCATGATAGGTACCACCAAAGACAACCATACTATCTCCAGGTGTCATTACATTGATTGCTTTTTGGAATGTTTTAAAAGGATGTGTTATAGAGCCATCATTCTCATCGCTTCCATCCATCGCAACATAATAATCTGTGTGAACATCTACCCATCCCGCATAAAGAGTTTTTGAAATGTTTATTAATTGAGAGGTATCAACTTGTTCCGTTTGATTTCTATCGTTATACCAGCCAATAAATTGATAACCATAACGATTCATTGGAGGGATAACATCAGAAGCTGGAGTATTTTTAGGAATCAATAGTGAAACATTTTCCATATTAGGAATGTTTGTGATAAGGTTAATGCTGTAGTTTTGTTGTTCCCATTTCGCATATAAGATAAGATTGCTATTGATTGTCTGGTAGATATTTATTTCTGGTCCACTACCAAGTTCATTTCTAAACCATCCTTTGAAATCATAACCTTCGCGATTCATACTTGGAACCTTTTCAACAAGTTTTTGAGTAGAAAGTATTGTTGTAGTGAAATCCTCTCCTCCTATATAGTTTGCTTTGAAGGAGATGGAATAAGTTTCAGGTTCATCCTCTATTGGAATACAACCAGAAGAATTAATTAGAAAGCAAGAAGTAATCATCAGGAGAACTATTCTTAAGATAAAAGGATTCTTTTTTTCTGTTTGGTGATAGTTTTTTCGGTCAGTAATACCATTACTTTGTTTTCTGTCTTTTTTAATCATCAAAGATTCATAATATCGTACATTCCCATTGATAGAGAGGTACGATTTCCCTTTCTATTAGATTGATGAATATATAAAAATGTCTTCTCTATTCTTTTGTATAGAATACAGTGATGACATTATTATATCATAGGATAGAAGAAAAAAATGAAATTTTAGTTATTTCAAAGATAAGTATAAAAAAAAGGGATGGGATAC
>CAYPLR010000035.1:9782-12945 GCA_964411675.1 uncultured Bacteroidales bacterium | reverse complement strand
CAATTCATTATTGGGGGTGAAAAATAATGATTAATTCTTATGATGGTATGCGTTACCCATCTATTGACCAATTAATTGAAGTAACCAAATCAAAGTACAAACTTGTTGTAGGCGTTGCGAAAAGGGCACGAGAAATTGAACACGGAGCAGATGTATTGATAACAAATCCTCACAATAAAAGAAGCATTGGAATTGCTTTAGAAGAGATTATAGAGGGAAAAGTTGAAATCATTAATGCTGTTGAAACTGAAGAAGAAGAAAAATAATTCCTGTTATAGGAATTTTTTTTACTTTATTTTGTCACGATAATATGATAATATAGAATTATAAGTAAATGTTTTATAAAAGAAATAGTTCTTTAAATAAATGTTTCTTTTTGATACTACTATATAATAGGAGGTGTGATATTCATGTTTGCAAAAGTTGTAGTTGATGTAAAATCATCCAATGTAGATATAACTTATACTTATCACATTCCTGAGGAGTATCAGGACTATATAAACATTGGAAGTAGAGTATTGGTTAATTTTGGTGTAAGAGAAATCTTAGGGTATGTGATTGCAATCGAAGAAGAAACAGATTATTCCGGACAAATCAAGGATATTCTTGATGTGTTAGATTATACCAAAGAATTAACACTAGAACAGGTAGAATTAGCCAAAAAGATTAGTGAGGATACAAAAACACTAATGATTAGTGCTTTAAACTTAATGTATCCTTCCTTTTTGAAAACCAAATATCGTCGATACTTAAATATCAATAATTTTCCTGACCTAGATGCAGAATTAGCACTACTTTTTGCAGGGAAAAATAAAGTGTTGATTGATAAAGATATTTTAAAGTCTTTCTCAAAAATAAAAAAAGAAATTGAAAAAGGAAATATTGAAATATCTTATGATAATTATTCTTATGGAAAAAATAAGCAAATAAAGAAATACTCTGTCAACAAGAAATTAGCAGGTGATTTAGCTGGATTAAGTCAAAGAAGAAACGATGTAGTTAGTTATGTAGCGAATAATCTAGAAGCGACACTAGAAGATATTAGAGAAAATACGGGATGTTCTAAAGAATTGGTTTATTCGTTGGTAAAAAACAAGGTTTTAGTTTACAATGAAGTTCCTCAAATAAGAGAATATCTGACTGAGAAACTTCCTATACCAATAGGAAACTATACTTTTGAAGAACAAGAATTACGATATAAATACAGTCGTTTGCAAAATAAACCTTTCTTACTATACTGCAATGATGAAGCATTCAAATTGAAATTTTATCTAGATATTATCAATGAAACCTTGCAGGAAAACAAGAAAGTACTCCTTTTAACTCCAACACTAATCAGCAATTTTGAACATTTACAATACTTCAAAAAGAAAATGATTGGATATCGAATTGTTAACTTTTCAAGTGATATTTCTAACAATGAGTTTTATGATAATTATATGAATGTGAAGAATGGGTCTTTTGATGTCATTATTGCAACAAAAGTAGGATTATTCTTACCACTCGTAGATTTAGGCGCAATTATCGTTGTTGATGAAGGAAATATTAACTACTATAGTGAAGTAACACCAAAATATAACATGATTGAAGTGGTTAAATTTAGGGCTGCTTATCATCATGCAAAATTGATTTTATCAACAACTTCCCCTACGATTGAAACCTATTATAACTATTTCGTTACCAAGTATTATTTACTAAAGCATATTGTAGAAAAAACATATGATGTTAAACTAGTTGATTTACGAGAAGAACCAGAAGATAACCTTATTTCTGATTCTCTAAAAAAAGAAATTTCCGAAACTCTTCAGAAAAAAGAGCTAGCCATGCTCATCCTAAACGCAAAAGGATATAGCCATCATATTGTGTGCCGAAACTGTTCTTCAGTTGTTAAATGCCCAATTTGTAAAATAGGGATGTCTTATAACAAAAAGAAAGATGAAATTTATTGCCGCTACTGCGGATATAAATTTACGAAAAAGAATTGTGAGAATTGTGGTAGTACTGATCTGAGTTTATATGCGGCTGGATTGGAAAAAGTCATAGAAACACTACAAACAACTTTCCCCAATGCTAGATTATTACAATTAGATAGTGAAGCAATCAGTGATTATCAAAGTTATCAAGAGAATATTTTAAAAATAGAAGAACAAGAAGTAGATATTATTGTTGGGACCAATAATATTTTATCGCTAAAAAAACCAGCCATTAAACTAATTGGAATTCTCGATATTGATCGACTATTAAACATAAATGATTATAAAGCTTCTGAATTAACCTATGGATTATTATCTGATGCGTTAATCGATGACAAAACAAAAGTAGTCATTCAGGGATATCATTTAGATCATTTTGCGATATTGAATGGAATCAAGCAAGATTTTACTAGTTTTTATAACGAAGAAATTAAATATCGTCAAGAATATTTTTATCCTCCATTTGCAGAAGCTAATCGTTTGATTATTAGTGGAGAATTTAAAGCAATGTATCATTTTGCGAATTCATTTAAGAAATCTTTCAGTTACTTATTTAAAGATGAAGGAGTTGTGTTAGGTCCTGTTTATCTAGCTAAGTATATGGGATTACAACTCATTATTAAACACAATGATTTTATAAAATTAAATCGGATTATAGAAGAAGTTTCAAAGAATTTAGCACATTATCAACTAACAATAAATTATGAACGCTATCCAAGAAACTTTACTTAAGGAAGTGAAGAAATGAAGATTATATTAATGGGAACTCCTCAATTTGCTGTACCAATATTCGCAGAAGTTGCCAAACACCACGAGGTAGTTTTGGTTGTCACTCAACCAGATCAATATCATTTTCGACGTAAAGAAATGGTTTTTTCACCTGTGAAAGAATGGGCTGTAACCAATCATTATCCAGTTTTTCAACCCGAAAAAATTAGAACTGATTACCAAGCGATTCTTGATTTAGAGGTTGATTTGATTATTACTGCTGCATATGGTCAATTTATTGGTGAAAAAGTTTTAAATCATCCTCGTTATAAATCAATTAATATCCATGGTTCCTTATTACCAAAGTATCGTGGGGGAGCCCCGATTCAACGTGCTTTAATGAATGGTGAGGATAAAACTGGAATTACTATTATGTATATGGGTAAGAAAATGGATGCAGGAGATATTCTTGCGAAAGAAGA
>CAYPLR010000035.1:0-9682 GCA_964411675.1 uncultured Bacteroidales bacterium | reverse complement strand
CTATTATGTATATGGGTAAGAAAATGGATGCAGGAGATATTCTTGCGAAAGAAGAGCTACCCATTTTAGATAGTGATAACCAAGATACCCTATTTGCAAAATTGAGCGAATTAGCTGTAACGATGGTTCCTGGGGTTTTATCGGATTTAGAAAAAGGAAAAATTACATCGATACCACAAAATGAAAATGAAGTAACCTTTGCTAATAACCTAACTAAAGAAGATGAAAAAATCGATTTTAGTAAGCCTGCAAGACAAGTTTTTAACCAAATTCGAGGATTGTCATCGAATCCTGGTGGATATTTCATTATTGATAAACAATTAATAAAGGTGTATAATAGTGTAGTCAGCAGTAAACAACACCAAGGTGAAAGTGGCTTAATTGTTGCTATCGACAAACAAAGTTTTGACATTAGTTGTGGAGAGAATACCTGTATTTCGATTCTTGAATTGCAGTTACCATCAAAAAACAGGATGAATGCTCGTGATTTTATTAATGGACAAGGAAGAAAGATGTTACAAATTTATAAAAGAGTAGGAGAATAGCTATGAAAGAAAAGATTTATTTTTCTCGTGATGAAATGTTTGAAATGAATCGTGATTTGTTATTAGAACGTGGTGTAAAAATTGAAGATGTTGCGGCAATTGCTTTCCGTCAACAATCCAAATACAATCCCAATATTTGTATGAAAACATGTATTGAAAGTGTAGAAAAGATTTTATCTTATCGAGACATTTTTCATATTGTCCAATTAAGTGTAGAAATCGATCGCTTGTGTGAAGAAGGAAAACTACGTTCTCCTATGCAAGAAATTATCCGCGCTGATTTAGGTATGTTTGGTATTGATGAAATTTTTGGTTTAAATATTGCTTCGATGTATGGGGTAATTGGTCAAACAAATTTCGGAGATATTGATGTGAATAAACCAGGAATTGTGAAGGAATTAAATGATCATGGTAAAGGAAAAGATGAGCATTGCCACACCTTCCTAGATGATGTTGTAGGTGCATTAGCGGCTGCCGCTTCAACAAGAGTAGCACAAATTTCAAGCGAGGAAACTGCCAAAAAAGATCCTCATTATGAACCAATAAAATTTGACTTGTAAGATTAGAGGTAAAGTATGGAACAGAAGAAGTTAACCAAGGGAAAATTATTAAATGTCTTTGGTAATCTAGATGATGTTGGTTATGCCAATTCATTGGTACGAGATTATTTAAGAGAAGATATCAAAGCTGGTAAAATGCGTATCAAGGAATGGGATTACTATTATATTGGTAATAATTTTTATGGCATTGCTCTAACAATTGCTGATAATTCTTATATGGGAATGGGTAGTATCTCTATTCTTGACTTCCGTGATGGTTTTTGGAAGACAAAGAGTGAAATGACATTCTTTCCAATGGGAAAGACCAATCTACCTTCCTCATCAGTTGTTGGCGACTGCCATTTTAAAAAGGGGAACATGGAAATTTCCTTTTTCAATGATGGGTCTAAAAGAAGACTATTAGCAAAAGTGAAGAATTACCTATCAGGTGAAGACTTTAATTGCGATATTATCCTGAGTGAAGAGCCAAAAGACTCCATGGTTATCGCTACTCCTTTCTTAAAGAAAAAGCATTTTTATTACAATCAAAAAATAAATTGTTTAAAAGCAGAAGGTCAAGCTTCATTGGGTAGTAAGGTTTATAATTTTAAAACTGATGATTCCTTTGGTACTCTAGATTGGGGCCGAGGGGTTTGGACTTATAAAAACACATGGTACTGGGCTTCTATGTCAGGAAAAGTCAATGGAGTTCCTGTTGGCTTTAATCTAGGATATGGTTTTGGTGATACCAAAAATGCAACAGAAAACATGATTTTCTTTGATGGAAGAGCCTATAAAACAGAACAAGTGACCTTTAGAATCCCAACAGATGCTAAGGGAAAAGAAATATTTATGAATGAATGGCAATTTACATCGAGCGACAAGAAAGTAGAATTGAAATTTAAACCAATTTTAGATCGCCACGATGATACGAATCTACTTATTTTAAAATCATTACAACATCAAGTGTTTGGTCGTTTTACAGGAACACTGATTTGTGGGGATAAAACGATCATGATTAAAAACATGTTAGGATTTGCAGAAAAAGTTCATAATTGTTGGTAAAACTCTAGATTTCTAGAGTTTTTTATTTTAAAGTAAAAAAAATAGAGGAATCCTCTATTTTTCATGTCTTGTGATTAATGCTTTTGTCTTTTTTTGCCATAATCCTTTTAATGGTAATTGTCCTGTTCTCATTTTCTCTATAATGCCTTCATATTCATGTAAAAATGATGCTTCTTGATCTGCTGCTTCTTGAGAAAGTTGATAGAATTTTTCGGGTGTTGCGTTTTGCTTTCGTAGAGTTGCTTCCCTAACAAATAATTCATTTTGGATACGATTCCGCTTCATGAGATAGATTTCTTCATCTACATATCCAGCATAAATGGCTCTGAATAAATATTCATACTTTAACCAATAAGATAGTGACTTTTCCTCCTCTAGAAACAAAGGAGCAACGATATTGTTGAAGTAAACGGGTTTATAGATGGATAGGCAAGGAGTGGAAGATCCTGTTATCCAAATGGTTGGCATTTTTTCTTTAATATCAACAACCATACTACCAGTTGTATGATCCCCAAGAAGAGACTGGTGCATACAAATACTACCCACACTTCCCTTCGTATATAATTTATTTTTACTACCGTGATGACTTTGCAGGATTTTAATCATGCCTTCATAATCTAACTCTTGATTTAATAATTCTTTTCCTGAACATTCTCGAATCTTACTCTTAGAAAAAGTGGTAAAAAGAAAATCACTGTTTTTTTGTTTGAAACGATCTTCAGTAATAGACAAACGATTGCTAATATTTCCTGAAGTTGTTAGTTGCCTTATCTTATATTCTTTTCCAACTGTTTCCAAGATGACGGCTTCTTTAGGATCAGCAATTAAATAAGAATTGTTATAAAAGAATAGTTTATCATAGCCACAATTACCCCCTTGACCATAGGTTTCAAGCAAAGTAGTGATAACAGTGATTGCCTCTGGTACTGATTTTGCTCTTTCTAGTGCTAATCTTAAAAAATCCATTCCAATTAAAGATGGCTTTTTATTTTTCTTTTTTGTAAAGACTGCTTCATTACCAATGACTAAATTATATTCATTGATTCCCATTTCTGCTCCCCATATCCAACTAGGCTTCACTAAAATGTTAGAATAGCTATGGTTTACTTCAGGGATATCAATATAAGTACATTTTAATGTTTTATTTTCATTGTCTTTTGCTTTGTTATAAATAACTAGATTGGGTTCATTTGCACTACGATCGCTATTTTTCCCGAAAAGCGTAAATTGCTTATTTTTTTGATATAAAGTATCACACATAAGAAAACCTCCTTTAACCTATTATATAACAAAAACGAATTAAAAAATAGTGAGAAATACTATTGCATTGTTGAACGTTTTATATATAATAAAATTGTTATTAAAATAAGGAATTATACAATAAAAAGAAAGAAGAAAAACAGAATATGAAAATAGTAATCACTGGTTATGAACAAGAACAACCAACATTAGGTTATTTTAATATTGATGAAAAATTTCAATGGAAAACAATAGAACAAAAAGAATTGTCATCACCAAGTTTTATTGTAAAAGATAATTCCTTCTTGGTTACTTTTCAAACTGCAAATGAAACATCCTTACTATCTTTTGAGGTGATAGATGATAAGGTTGTTGAGAAAGATAACATTGTCATTCCTGGGTGCAAACCCACTCACTTAGTTTATTCTACCAAACAACAAGCATTATTTGGATGTAGTTATGCAGATGGTACTATTTTTAGTGTGGGCTGTAAGGATGGAAAGTTTACAAAAATACTGGACTATCAGAAACAGAGGAACGATGCTACAATCAGCCATTGTCACTGCGTTCTACTAAACAAAGAAGAAGATTCTCTAGCAGTTATTAATATTGCTACGGATCAAGTATACTTTTATCAATTAAACGAAAGAACTTTACAGGTAAAAAGCATATTGCAACTGCCTCTAAAAACGGGTCCTCGTCATGGTATTTATAATAAAGATTGTTCATTATTATATATCGTCACAGAATATTCAAATGAAGTATTTGTTGTAAAGATGTCGAGTGGTAAACTATTACAAAGGATATCAACAATCCCTAATTATAAAGAGGTTAGCTATGGAGCTACCTTAGTTTTTTCTCGTGATTATCATAATTTATATGTGAGCAACCGTGGTGAAGATTCTATTGCTAAGTTTAAAGTTTTAGAAAATGGTTTATTAGAATATAGTCATAGCTTTTCTTGTGGGGGAAAGCATCCTCGTCATATGATTTTATCGAATGATGGTAAAACTATTCTTTCTTGTAATAAAAATAGTCATCATGTAGCAGTCATTGATGTAATTACTGAAGAAGTAATTGCTCGAATTCCGTTTTTATCTCCATCGGGAATTGTTGAAATAGAAGAAAACTAATGACTAAAAAGGTGACTTTGTCACAAAATTAAATATTTTTAAAAGAAATTAGCACTAAACACTTGACAGTGCTAATTTTTATGTTATAATATAATTAGCACTTGAGGTAATAGAGTGCTAGAAAGATAAAGAGGTGAATACGATGAGTTATTTATTAAGAAAGAGAAATGATTTAGGATTTTTAGGGGACAGTTTTCTAAGCGATTTCTTTGACTATTCTCCAGTTAATAGAGGATATCAAGATTTGATGAAGACTGATTTGATTGAAAAGGAGAATGGCTATGAGATTAAAGTCAATATGCCAGGTTACGCAAAAGATAATATCAAAATTAGTTTGGAAAAAGGTTATTTAACAATTGAAGGCCATGTTGAAAAAGTTGATGAAGGTTCTGAAAATGAAGAAAAGAAAGAAAAGTATCTTCGTCGTGAACGATACTATGGTTCTATTACACGTAGTTACTACTTAGGTGATGATATTGCTTACGAAAATATCAAGGCTAACTTTGTAGATGGTGTTTTAAGTGTTAATGTACAAAAGGTTGATCCAGAGAAACTAGAAACTAAAAAATACATTTCTATTGCATAAAAGATTCTATTTGCATTAGGACTGTATAAAATAAAAAATAAGACCTCATAATTCTCGAGAAAAGAGAAGGAGGTCTTTTAATTTTCTTATTTTTGATTCACTAATTCAGCAAACTTATTAAAAATAATTTCGCTTGGGGCAGTTCCTTGTAATCGCTCTGGATGCCATTGAATTCCGATGATTGGTAAATAGTCATGGACAAAGGCTTCAATCGTACCATCTTTATGCCAAGCAATCGCTGTAGTATGAGGAGCTAAGTCTTTAATTGCTTGGTGATGATAACTATTGGTAATAATATTTGGTGATAAAGGAAGCATTCTATTTTCCACTGTATGAATTTCATGATTATTATCAATATTACGATGGGAATCTCCAATGTCTTGGAATAAAGAACCACCTAAAAATACATTAATGGTTTGATGACCACGACAAATACCTAACATTGGTAATTTGTTCTTTTGAGCATAAAGAACTACTTGTTGATCTACCTTATCAAGTTGAGGTTTTACTCCTCTTGATAGTCCTTCATTAACTTCATGAAAGAAAATAGGATCGACATCACTACCACCAGTGACTAGAAAACCATCGCATAAAGCCAATACATCCTCTAATCGAGGATTATCTAATGTTAACATAATAACATTAAAATCTCTTTTAGTTAATGCTGATAAATAAAATTCATTTACAAATTGTTTTACTGTATCTCCTTCGGTAAGTAATCGAGGAGTTACACCGATTAATTTTTTCTTCATATCTTTCTCCCATTTTTACCTTTATATTTTACAATATTTATCATATTAAAGCAATAAAATTGATTTTTATTTCACAATAACATATAATTGTACTGAGGTGATTATGGTGGACATAAAGAAACCCGATTGGAATCATTCGTTAATCAATGTCGTTTCATCAATATTAAAAACATTTCATACTCGTAGTGAGTATCAAACGAATGTTTTGGTAGACAAAGTTCTATCAAAGGATTACAAAAATATTGTCTTATTATTACTGGATGGTTTAGGTAATGAAAACTTGCAAGAATTAAGTCCAAATGGTATTTTATCAA
Organism: uncultured Bacteroidales bacterium; assembly: GCA_964411675.1. Classification (GTDB taxonomy): domain Bacteria; phylum Bacillota_I; class Bacilli_A; order ML615J-28; family CAG-698; genus JAAYBG01. The sequence continues at coordinate 3,509 of CAYPLR010000035.1, read as the reverse complement.
ATCACCAGAAAGCAGTACTTTCTTCAACATTCCCTCCTACAACCGTTGCTGCCACCACAACAATCGAATCAGGGGTATCTCCTTTAGAGCATGGTTGGTTAGGTTGGAGCTTATATTTTAAGGAAATTGATCAGAACATTGATATCTTTCCCTATCGGGATAGCATCACAAAAGAGGTAATTCCTGTCATTAATTTTGATGGAAAAGATATTTTAAAATACGAAACAATTTATCAAAAAATGAATCGTAACATAAAAGATCAGGAACTATTTTATGCTTTTCATCCCAATAAAATTTTTCATCAAGCAGAAGGATGTACAAATATAGAATATAATGATATTCAAGATATGTTTGATAAAATGAAAGATATTTGTGAACAAGAAGGAAAGAAATACATTTATGCCTATAGCGCAAATCCTGACTATGATATGCACGAGTTTGGTTCAAGAGCTGTTGAAGTACAAAAAGATGTACTAGATATCGAAGCGAAGTTAGAAGTATTTGTTGAAGAAGTTAAGGATACCGTTATTATTGTGATTGCTGATCATGGACATATCGATGTTGATTGGGTCTATTTAACTGAAATCCCCGGAATGAAAGAATGTATCGCTAAATTTCCTACGATTGAAAGCCGAGCTAAAAATATTGCTCTAGTAAAAGGAAAAGAAGAACAATTCCATCAACTATACCAACAATATCTTGCTCAAGATTTTTTATTACTCAGTAAAGAAGCATTGCTGAAAGAACATTATTTTGGTTATGGCATCAAACATAGTAAATTTGATGATTTTATCGATGACTATATGCTAGTGGCAATAGGAAATAAAGCTTTAGGGTTTGAAAGCCCGAAAGTTGGAGATTTTATTATGAAGTCGACACATGCAGGATTGACTGCAAGGGAAATGATAATCCCTTTAATTATTATTGAGAAAAAGGAGAAAAAAAATGAATAAACACATTAAGAACAATGTTTACTGGGTAGGCAAGATAGATTGGGAATTAAGAAAATTTCATGGAGATGAACTATCTACACAAAGAGGATCAACGTACAATTCTTATTTAATTAAAGAAGAAAAAACAGTACTTATCGATACGGTATGGAGCCCTTTCGCAAAAGAGTTTGTTGAAAATTTGAAAGAAGAAATTGACTTAAATAAGATTGATTATATTATTGCTAATCATGGAGAAGTTGACCATAGTGGAGCACTGGTAGAATTAATGAAATACATTCCCAATACTCCAATTTATTGTACGGCAAATGCAGTAAAATCATTAAAAGGTCAATACCACGAAGATTGGAATTTTCATGTTGTTAAGACAGGAGATAGTTTGCCAATTGGAAATGGTAAAGATTTAGTATTTGTTGAAATGGCAATGATTCATTGGCCTGATAGTATGGCAACCTATATGACGAAAGATAACATTCTATTTAGTAATGATGCTTTTGGCCAACATTTTGCAAATGAACGTTTATTTGATGACCTAACAGATCAATGTGCATTACACTATGAAGCATTAAAATACTATGCGAATATCGTAACACCATTTAATCCAATTGTTAAGAGAAAACTTCAAGAGATTGGAAAATTAAACTTACCGATTGATATGATTGCTCCAAGTCATGGTGTCATTTGGCGTAAAAATATTGGTACTATTTTAGAAAAGTATACAAAATGGTGTGATGATTACCAAGAACATCAAGTAACTATTATTTATGATACGATGTGGAATGGCACAAAATTGTTAGCAGAAAGAATTGCAGAGGGATTGAGTAAAGCTGATCCTGCACTAGAATTAAAAGTCTTTAATCGAGCTCATTCTGATGAGAATGATTTGATTGTTGAAGTATTCAAATCAAAAATGGTGGTGATTGGTTCACCAACAGTTGGAAATACTATGATTCATGGTATGGCAGGATTCATCGAATTGATGAGAGGTTTAAAATTTAAACAAAAAAAGGCTGCTACTTTTGGTTGTTATGGCTGGAGTGGAGAAGCAGTGAAAATCATGAATGAATCATTAGCTGAGGCTGGCTTTACTATTGTAAATGAAGGATTTAGAAATTTGTGGAATCCAACAGTGGAAGTGGAAGAAAAAGCAATTGAATTTGGTAAAGAGTTAGCTGCAAGGATAAAATAAAAATAAGGACTAGTTTTAGTCCTTTTTTTGATGAAGAATTTAGTTAAATAAGTATCCTTTAAAATGTTGTGATTTGATCTACTGTTTTTTGTTCCAGTCCTCGTAAATAAAAATAATAATTAGTGCTAGAAACTTCGTAGTATGGAAGTAAATATAATGACCATAGACCAAAAGTGATGGCTACCAGTAAAATATGTCCAATGAAGCTAAGTATGAAAACGAATAATTCATTTTTATGACCATTCATTAAAGCCTTACTTTTTGCCATGGCATCAGAAATACTAATATTTTTGTCATCAGCAATGATTCTAATTGTTTGTGAATACATTAAACCAAAAATAATACCAGGAACAATAAATAAAATAGTTCCTAAAGCAATCAGTAATCCTACTAATAGAGAAGCTCCAATGATTCTTAATGCATAATCAAAATCATCAATCGGTTTATAAAGAAGTTCTAATTCAACAGTTTCTTTAATCAATAGGTTCTTAGTAACCCAAAACATAGAAGCTTTTAATAATAAAGCAATGACAGCACCAACAATTGTTGCTGAAATAGCTCCACCAAGAAAACTAACAATAAGAAGTACAACAATCATCATCATAAAGTTGTTGTTTTTCTTTAATACATCCTTTGCTTCTTGCTTTAAAGCAGCCCGATTATACTCTCTTTTTTTATAATGAAAACTTCGCAATTGATCTGCTTCAGTGTTTTCATTTTCAGTTGTTTGTTCACCGCAAAATTGACAAAATTTAGATTTGTCATTAATTTCTTTCCCACAATTCTTACAAAACATTTTCATAGTCTCCTTCTAATGATGTTGGTGATATATTCTACTAAATCATGAGGGACATAGTTACTGATGTCACCTCCAAATAAAACAAGTTCTTTGATGGCAGATGAAGATAAGAATAAGTTATCAGCAGAGGGAAAGAGAATAAAGGTATCAATTTTATCGTCAATAGAACGATTAAATTGAAACAGAGTAATTTCATTTTGATAATCAATAAAATTACGCAAACCTCTAATAATAACCGATGCTTTTTTACTACGAGCATAGTTTAATACCAAAGAAGAACTTCCCTCTACAATAACATTTGGAATTTCTTTAGTAGCTGTTTTCATCATTTCAACTCTTTCGTCATCTGTAAAACAATACTTTTTATTAGGGTTGAAAGAGACCAAGATGTATACAGTATCAAAAACTTTGCTAGCTCGTTTTACTATATCTAAATGTCCATTGGAAACTGGATCAAAAGAACCAGGATAGACTGCAACTCTCATTATATATCACCTCATGATTATTATATACTACTTATTTTAAAAATACAATTGATTGTAGAAGGATATAAAAAAAACTTTACATTTAT
>CAYPLR010000034.1:0-13232 GCA_964411675.1 uncultured Bacteroidales bacterium | reverse complement strand
AAAATAAAAAGCAAGTCGATTAAGACTTGCTTTTTTCCTTCACAATACTATAGTATATTACGCTACAACTGTGACATTCTTAGCTTGTAAGCCACGATTGCCATCTGCAGTCTCAAAGCTAACTTTTTGACCTTGAAGTAATGTCTTGTGACCTTCACAGTTAATAACTGAATAATGTACAAATATGTCTTTTCCATCTTCCATAGTGATAAAGCCATAGCCTTTTTCAGAATCGAACCATTTTACAACTCCTGTTAACATAGTAGAACCTCCTTTTGTAATAAATTACAAAATAAAAACAGAATAAAAAATGCTGCAATAAAGAATTCTTATTACAGCGGTAAATCAAACGTCCTTATCTCAACCAATATTATAACATAGTTATTTATAAAATGCAAACAAAAAGAAAATATTTTTATTTATTTTTTTGATTTGTTTCTTTCAACATTTTTATGATGTTTGAATACTCGTAACCCTTCCCCATTAAGTTCGCTACGATCTTCATATCTACAATTTTTTCATCTAAATTTCGATATTTTACTTGTAATCTGGAAATTTCTTTGGCCAACGTATCCTCACTTTCATCAACAAACGTCAATCGTGACAATACTTGTCCAATGGAATCTCTATCAAAGCCATCTCTCAGTAACTTTTCATATAAATTTTGCTTTTGCTTTTTTTGTGGCAAATGCGTCTTTTTTTGTAGTTGGTTATTAGCAATTTCTACTATAAAATCTTGCTCAAGATCATCCGAATAATTTCTTAACACATTAGAAATAATCGCTTCGTCGATTCCTTTTTCCTTTAGTTTCTGTTCTAAGTACAAAGGACCTTTTTTCTTTAAGCACACCGAATCAAGCATATTACTAGCATAAGCTTCATCATTCAAATATCCCAAGCTTGCTAATCGAGAAACGATTGCTTCGCATTGAATCTCTGTTGCTTGATATCTTTTTAAATATTCTTTTATTTCTTTGCTACTACGCATTTGATAAGAAATATAATTCAAGGTTTTATTGAAAAGTTCATTGTCTTGTTCACTTTCCAAAATTTCATGAAATTCTTCTTCGCTAAAAATCTTTCCCTTGAATATGTAATACTTTAGGATCGTATCTTCACAAAAAGAGTATTCTCCTTCACTTGTCATTACTTTAAACTTATTTTTATTTTTCTTAAGACTGATGATTTCAATCTTCTTTAACATAGGAGAATCCTTCCCCACGAACTTCACTTGCTCTAACAGCGTAGAAGAAAGCATTCTTATCAATCTTTCCTATGAAATCGCGGAGTTTATAGTATTCTAGTGTTGATAAAACACAAAGAAGCATTTTCTTTTCATTTTGTGAGTATTCCCCAATAACCTTAATACTTGTTACACCTCGATTAAAATTAGTCAATAGTTCTTCTTTAATTTCATGTGTCTTTTCAGAAATAATATAGACTGCCCGTTTATTGAAACCACTAAAAACAACTAAATCCATGGCAAAGCCACTAATGAACATAAAGATAATTTCATAAAATATAAAATCGATTTCTTGTTTCATTAAGATAAAACCTAATAAAACAATCGTTCCATCAATGATATATATCGATAAAGAATAAGGAAAATGAAAATACTTAAACAATATTCTTTGAGGAATTTCTGTTCCTCCTGTTGTTCCTCCATACTTTACAACAATTCCCAATCCAATTCCCATAATGATTGCTGAAAATACAATGATTAAAATCATGTCCATGTGAGAAAAATCGATAGCGATGATTTTATAAATAGAATCAAACAACCAGATGAAAACAGGAAACATAACCGACCCATAGGCTGTTTTAATGAAAAATTCTTTTCCCAAAAAAATAAGCCCAATAAATAACATTGCTATATTTAAAATTAAAATGATTGTTGCAGGATTATACCCACCTGATAAGTCTTTGATAATAATACTAATACCTGATATTCCCCCAATAACAATATTACCAGGGCTTAGAAAAAAACTAAACGCAAAAGAGGCAATTGCCACACCACAAGTTAAATAGATGAACTCTAATATTCCCTTTTTTGTAAATAGTGCTTTCATTTTTACCTCACATTATAACTCGACTTTAAGTATGCATTAATAAAACCATCGATGGCTCCATCCATCACACTTGTTACATTGTATTCTTCGTATTCTGTGCGAATATCTTTGATTAAAGAATAGGGGTGAAAAACATAAGATCTAATTTGACTTCCAAACGAGTTTTGAGTAATTTCTCCGCTTGCAGTTTTTATTTTCTTTTCTTGTGCTTCTAACTCCATTTGATAAAGCTTTGATTTTAAGATCATTAAAGCTCTTTCCTTATTTTGGATTTGACTTCTTTCATTCTGACAGGTAACAACAATTCCTGTTTTTAGATGAGTAATTCGAATCGCGGAATCTGTTTTATTGACATTTTGTCCACCTGCACCACTAGAACGATAGGTATCAATTCTAATATCTTCTGGAGAAATGTGAATATCAACAGTCTCTTCTACCGATGGTATAACCGTACAGGCACAAAAAGATGTATGACGACGAGCATTACTATCGAAAGGAGAAATTCTAACCAAACGATGAACACCATGCTCACCCTTTAAATAACCATAAGCTTTATCCCCTGTAATCATAAAAGTAACACTTTTTATTCCAGCTTCTTCACCATCTTGATAATCTAAAACCTCAAAATTATACTGATGTGCTTCAGCATAACGGCGATACATTCGAAACAACATTTCTGCCCAGTCTTGTGATTCTGTACCACCAGCTCCTGGATGAAGTTCCATGATAGCAGGGCAGTCATCATATTCTTTACTTAATAACATTTTTATTTCAAAATCACCAAGTTCTTTTGAAATTCTAGAAATTGTTTCTTCAATTTCTATTGATAAATCCGCTTCTTCTTCTTTATGCATAGAAAAATATAATTCTAACTCTTCTAATAATTGATCAATTTCATGTAAAGAAGCAATATTATGTTTATTTTCTTTTACTCTTTTTAGGACTTTCTGAGCTGTTTGCATATCTTTGTAGAAATCAACAGCTATCATTAGTTGTTCGTCCTCTGTAATACTTCGAACTATTTTATCAACATCAATAGCTTTTTTCAGTTCTATGATTCGCTCCGAAAAATCCTCTATTTTCTTTATGATTTCATAGTTTTCCATACTAGTACCTATCTTCCACAGCAGTTTTTATACTTTTTACCACTTCCGCATGGACATGGTTCGTTGCGACCAACTTTTGAAGAAACTGCTTGCGTTCTTCGTTTTGTATCTTCTTCTTTTCCACTCGATGTTGATACTGGTTTAATCACGGCTTCTCTTTGAAGATTATCTTTTATCATGGCACGATTGACATATTTTGTAGCATCGTTTTCGATATTTTGAATCATTGTCTCAAATTTTTCAAAGCCTACTTCTTGGTATTGACGTAAAGGATTTATTTGGGCATAAGATTGTAAGCGTACTGCTTGACGCAATTCACTCATAGCATCAATATGATCCATCCAATAAGTATCAACAACTCTTAGTAATACTACTTTTAAGAATTCCTTATAGATTTCTGGAGGAAAATTATCCTTTTTTTCTTGTAATAAAACTTCACATTTACCTAAAAATGTATTCACTACTCCATCAATAGATAAGTCAGTAAAATCTTCTTTTCTAATAAAGCCTAAAGGAAAATAAACACCATCAGTTTCTTTTATTAAACAATCAACATTTACATCACTATTTTTACGATCATTTTCTAGACAATTGTAAGCGATGCGATGAGCAGTTCCCGCCATCATTTTAGTGATGATTTCTGTAATATCTTCTAGGAATAAAATCGATGATCGTTGACCATAAATGATTTCTCTTTGCTTTCGCAAAACTTCATCATATTCCAATACAGTTTTACGACTATCAAAGTTATTTCCTTCAATCTTTTTTTGTGCACTTTCAACAAAGTTGCTAAACATTTTTGATTCTAGTGGTGTTTCTACCCCTGAACCCTTTTGCATAACGACCATCGAAAGCATAGATTTGAATCGCTCACTACCGAATCGTTTCATTAGCTCATCTTCTGCTGATAGATAAAAACGAGTATAACCAGGATCTCCTTGACGACCAGAACGACCTCGCAACTGGTTATCAATACGACGCGATTCATGGCGTTCTGTACCAATAACAGCAAGTCCTCCAAGTTCAACAACTCCTGGACCTAACTTGATATCTGTACCACGACCTGCCATGTTTGTGGCAATCGTAATGGCTTTTAATTGACCAGCATTCGCCACAATTTCTGCTTCACGTTCGTGTTGTTTAGCATTTAATACGTTATGAGGAACTCCTCTTTTCTTTAATAATTCAGATAATAATTCACTGGTTTCAATAGAAATAGTTCCAATCAAAACTGGTTGACCAATACGATATCTTTCCCTAATATCATTGGCAATGGCTTCAAATTTAGCCTTTAGTGTAACAAACATTAAATCTGGATCATCCACTCTAATAACTGGCATGTTCGTTGGTATCTCTACCACGTACATATTATAAATATTTCTAAATTCTTCTTCCTCTGTTTTTGCTGTACCAGTCATACCTGCTAATTTTCGATACATTCTAAAGTAGTTCTGGAAGGTAATTGTGGCAACAGTTCTTGTTTCTTTCTTTATTTCAACATGTTCTTTCGCTTCTAAAGCTTGATGTAAGCCTTCTGAAAACTGACGACCATGCATTAATCGTCCTGTGAATTGGTCTACAATTATGACTTTATTGTCTTGAACAACATAATCAATATCTTTAGACATGATAAAGTTTGCCCGTAAAGCGTTGTGTAAATGATGTAATAAATTGACATACTTCACATCATAAAGGTTATCAATACCAAAGAATCGTTCCGCTTTCTCCATACCTTTTTCCGTGAATATAACGTGTCGTGTTTTAATATCCACTTCAAAATCAGTTTCTTGATTTAAGCCCTTCGCAAACAAATCTGCTTGGCTATATAAATTTCCTGTGTTTTTGGCACCACCACTAATGATTAGTGGAGTTCGTGCTTCATCAACTAAGATAGAATCGACTTCATCAATAATTGCAAAATTTAATGGTCGTTGAACAATATTTTCTTTGTAAATGACCATATGATCACGTAAATAGTCAAACCCTAATTCATTATTAGTAGAGTAGGTAATATCACATAAGTATTGCTCTTTTTTTTGCTCACTACTTAATTCTCTTAAATTTAATCCTACGGTCAATCCCAACCATTTAAATAATTCACCCATTTCACGAGCATCACGAGCTGCCAAGTATTCATTGACAGTAACAATGTGTACTCCTTCTCCTGGTAAAGCATTTAAATAAGCCACTAGTGTTGAAGTAAGAGTCTTACCTTCACCTGTTTTCATCTCTGCGATATTACCACCATGAAGAGCGACTGCTCCTTCTAGTTGAACAAAGAAAGGTGTCATATGCAACACTCTAGTAGATGCTTCTCTTACGGTTGCAAAAGCTTCTACTAAAATATCATCAATTGTTTCTCCATTTTTTAAGCGTTGGCGAAAAATACCTGTTTGTGCTTTCAATTCCTCATCAGAAAATTTCTTATAGTCTTCTTGTAAAGCATCTATTTTATGTGCGATTTTTTCAACTCTTTTTAACTCTTTGTATCCTGAATCAAATAAACTTTTAAACATAATAGGAGTCCCATCCTTTCATACTACTAGTAATATGATACCACTTTTACCCCTTTTTTACAAGTGTTTTGTACTTTTATCAATACTGAGAGATATACATTTTCACAAAAAAAGACATTATTTGAATGACTCATTCGCATAATGTCTATTTATTTTATAGGATAAATCTTTTTCGGAAAAAGAAAATAACCAAGCCAGTTGATAATAATCCTAGTATATAAACGATGTTTAAACTATTACAACCTGTCTTTATCTCTTCAAATGTTCCGTAAATGTTTAAATCTTCTGTTACTTCTGAATAATCAGTATCCCAAGATATCAGATTATACCATTCTACTTGACCTTCAAATCCTAAAGCACTTTCTCCATGATTCACTTCTTCTTCATGAAGTAGTTCATTATTTGGTCCAAAGAACTTCACGATATAAGTATAAGGTTGATACAATGCTTTAATTGTCATATCTTCCGCAACATCATCAAATGTTTGATCCCAACCGATAAAATCGTGGTAATCTCTTGATGGGTTTTCTGGTGCTATTACTTCTTCTTCAAACAAAATAGTCTGTGTTTTTATAATAGAATCGTCCCAATCAACAAATGTGACTTGATACTCACCAACATTATATTTTGCTGTAATGTTCCAGTCATTATAAACCTCTGTAACTTGGCGATCCCATTTACTAAAATTATATCCACGCACAGCTGGTGCTTCTGGATATACGAGTATGGTTCCATAATCTACTTCACTCGTGCTGATGATAGTATCATCTACATCATTGATGAAAGTAACCATAAATTTTTGTATCTCATAGACAGCTGTAACCGTGAGGTTTTCTCTTACTGCTGTAATATCTTTATCCCAACCAGTAAAATTATAACCTGTTCTTTTGGGGACGGCTGGTGCAACAGCATCTTGTAAGTACTCCACCTCTATTTCTGAAAGCATTGTTCCATTTTCATCATTAAAAATAACTTTATAGATATTAATTTCATAAATACCATAAACATCTAAATCATAAATTACATCGGTAAATGTTGTTGACCAACCGGTAAATGTATATCCTTCTTGATAAGGACTTGGAGCAGTTGCTGATTCATGGAAATTAACAGAATCAACTTTTAACACATTGTTGTCCAAACCATAAAAAGTAATGGTGAATTTAGAATCACTATATTTTGCAGAAACAGTTAAATCTGATTTTACAGAAGTAATATCCCGGCTCCAACCGACGAAACTATCACCTGGCTTTGTTGGAGCTGTTGGACTAACAGCAGTATTTCCATAAGGAACTTGAACTGTTGATAATATAATACCATTTTCATCTGTAAAAGTAACGGTAAATTCTTGCATTCCAAAATCAACACCATCGCTAAGTGTATTGGTACGTGATAGGATCTTCACACCATAAACATAGGGTTTATCCTCTACATTAGTGTCTAAAAATTCAATTTTTCCATCTGTAGCATCAGGACCTAACAGTTTATATACTTGCTCAGTTGAGAAAGTCATTGCTGTTTCATTCCGATAAAGGATATAACTTTTTGCATCAGCCACAGCATCAAAGGTAATTTTATTCCCTTCATTGGTCTTTACTGCTTCTAAGTTAGTAACACTTGGTAATTTAATGGCTGGCATTGAAATAATTTCAGGAAGAATTGCTGGGTTTGTAAACATCTCTTCTTTAATTAATTTCATTCCTCGACCATATAAAGTCGATTGATCTCCTAAGTAACTTCGTTTTAAATAGGTGTAATTATAAAATACTGTTCCTTGAACTGTCTTTAATCTTGTTGAGTAAAGAATTTGATTATAGGCTTCTTTATAATCTTTTCCCCAAGAATAATTGGTTCCTGGAGTTTCTGCCATATAAATTCCCATGCCTGAATATAAGATTACATCTTTAAATTTTACTACTTTTGCCCACCAATCCGTTAAATCAGCAAATGCTGCTGTTGTATGAGTAAAGCCCCAATATAATTGAGGAAGAATATAATCAATCCACTCTTCATTAATCCATTTTAGGGTATCTGAGAATAAATAACTACCATAATGTTCAAAAGTCGTTCTAGTGTTCGAACCATTTGTTATCGCATTTCCATCAACATCATAAGTAACTTTTCCATCCCCGCTACGCCAAACTCCAGAAGGTGATATTCCTAGTTGTACATTTCTACCTGTAGATTCATTGTACATTTTCATTGTTTTATGCAGATCCTCAATAAATAAATCCACTTGTTCTCGACGCCAATTAGCTTTATCTGTACCGCTATTAGCACTATAATTTTCTGGTTTATATTTCAAATAAGTTTCTTGGTCTGGTTCTGTTAATATACTGTTACTACCCGATAGAGCACCTGCTGCTCCCATATCAGAATAGAAATAATCATCAAAATGAATGGCATCAACATCATAATTACGAATAACTTCCATACAAGTGTTGACAATAAATTGTCTCACGGCGGGAATTCCTGGATTTAGGATTGCTCCTCCATCTTTTTCCCCTAAAATATTGCTAACGTCAGCTCCAATGTTATTTGGAGTGTATGAACGAATCATGGTTGCTAATTCTGCTATTGTTTTATCACTAGCAGCTTTAATTCGATAAGGATTCATCCATGCATGGAATTCATAACCACGCTTATGACATTCCTCAATCACCCAAGCTAATGGATCCCAACCAGGATCGACTCCATAAGTGGTAAACCAATCGCTCCATGGATTCATTGTTGAAGGATATAGGGCATCATTATCAATTCGAATATGAAAAATTAATGCATTCAAGTTGTAATAATCCATAACATCAAAGATTTGGATGACTTCTGCTTTATATTCATTAATCTCTTCTTCTAATGTTTTTCCCCCTTCTCTTTTTATCGTACCAATACAAGAGCTATCCTTTGGAGTAACCCAAATACCTCTAAAATAGGTATCTTGTTGTTCGTAAGCATCCGGTAGCATTACGTTTGTTGAAGTTCCTGTATAGGTTAAATAATTACCATTAGTATCACGATAAGGAACTAAATTGTATGATTTTACTGCAGGGGTTACCCACAATAATAATCCTAAAAATAAACAAATTGCTAATATTTTTTTAACTGCTTTCATAAATACTCCTGTTTTTCTAAATATATTTTCGTTTGCGAAGAATAAAAACTACCATCAGTAATCCACATCCATAATATAAGTTGGGTTGGTTACAGCCTTTTTCTTCTTCTTTTACTTCATAAGAAGCAACAATATCAATATCACTTGTTGCAGTTAGTGTCGTATCGGAAATTATATTTCCATTAATTTTCCAACCAACAAATGTGTATCCCTCTTTTTCTGGTGAGGAAATCAAGCTAAACTCCTCGAAAACTTCTACTTCCATTGCCTTAATTAATTCTTCATTTTCATCTAAGAATCGAATGGTATATTTTATTCTTTCATAGATTGCATGAATATCCATATTTTCCGTAATCGATTGAAAATTTTGATCCCACCCTAAGAAAATATATCCTTCTTTTTCTAAGGAATCTACATATTCAACGGAATCACCATGAAAAGCATCAACTTCCTTTAGTAATTCTTCTCCATCAAAAAAGCGCACTCGATATTGATTTAACTCATATAAAGCCTTGATGGTTTCTTCTTGTGTAGCAAAAACAAGTTCTTTATCCCAGCCAATAAAAGTATATCCGATTACTTGATGAGCATCAGGATAAACAATTTCTTCATTTTCAAACACTTGTTTTTTCTCTATAATTTCCCCATTGTTTCCAATAAAGGTAATCTCAAACTGCGATAAGTCCTTTTCAATGATTGCCTGTGTTTCAATATCTCCAATAACATTCATGATAGATACAGACCAACCCATAAAATGATAGCCTTCAGGAATAAAATCTAAACTTGGTGCATCTGCATTTTCCCCATGGCTAACAAACTTTGTTGCAATGATTTCTCCATTGTAGTCTTTAAAAATTACTTGATGATGAGGAGAAATAGAATACACAGAATTGGCTTCCCCAAGGGTATTGTTTTTCGAAATTGGACGAACCCCATATAGATAGTTTCCTTCAACAATCCTATCTTGATAATAGTAATATTCACTCCCACTACCACCAATAGTGGCAATTAGTTCTTCATTTGAGTAGGATAATTGTGTTTCAGCAGTCCGATAGATTGCATAAAACTTGGCTTCTTCTTGTTTAGGAAAGATAATTTCATAACCTAAATCATATTTTCGAATATACAAATTGGCTACTTTTTCTAACACGACATTATCATAATAAGCTAGAGTCGGTAAGATTGTTTTTTGATTCCAGCAGTTTTCAATAATGGGTGCTACTTGAACCCCTTTTGGAGAAGTACTATTGATATAGGCTTCTTTTAAATGACGATAGCTAAAAATAGCAATTCCGTTTACATTTTTTTGTGTGTTTAAATAAAGCATTTGATGGTAAAATTCCTCTTCCCCTGGCCAATACTTTCCACCAGTCATATATAATCCAATACCAATATATAAATTAACATTCTTATTCTCTACTACTTTGTTCCACCATGAAACTTTTCCATGGAAGGAAGAATTGGTTGTTTCAAAGCCATGATAACACTGTGGGCAGATGTAATCAATCCATTCTTCATTAACCCAACGTAAGCTATCACTATATAAGGGATCCCCATAATGTCCTCCTTGTCTTGTTAAAGAACCTGTTGAAGAAGCATCCCCATCTTCATTATAAGTAACAATTCCATTACCATCCTTACATACTCCAGAAGGGCTAATCCCAAATTGAACAATCTTATTGTTTTGACGATTATAAGCTCTAATTTGTGTACTTAAACGATAGATAAAATTACTAACATTGTCTCGCCGCCAATCTGCAAGCGACATGGTTGTTTTACTGGCCTTATAATCTACATCATCTTGATTACCAATACCATCAGTATAAAAATAGTCATCAAAGTGAATGGCATCTACATCATAATTTCTCACGACTTCCATACAAGCATTCACAAGAAAGTTTTGTACCACTTGTTTTGCAGGATTTAGAATTACCACACTTGATCCCCTTAACATATTATTTACATCTGATGCTGGATTTACTGCGGGAAACTTCTTGGCAAGGCTAGCCATATCAATAGTGGCTGCTCCAGTAGAAACTCGATATGGATTCATCCATGCATGAAATTCAATTCCCCGCTTATGGCATTCTTCAATAACCCAAGCTAGAGCATCCCATGTAGTATCTACTTTCCAATATTTTGAAGTCGGGCTCATTGATGTCGTATATAAAGCATCATTTAATATCCGCACATGAAAAATCATAACATTAAGATTGTAATAGCTCATCACATCAAGAACAGAGGTAATCTCTGCTTGATATTGCTCTTTGCTACGATAACTAGCAACATCAGCCACATAAGCACTCACCCAAACAGCACGAAAGTCAGTGTTTTTCGCTACGTATTCGGTAGCTATTTTTACTGTTTCATCGGTTCCTAAATAGGTAATCGGCTTATCTGAATTTGTTTCTGTCAATACTTTTTCCCCAGCCCTAATAATAATTCCTCCCCCTAAAGCAAAAATTAATATAAGAGTGAAAATTAATAGGCTTTTAAATTTCATTCGTTTTCTCCTGTCTATTTTATCTTAAGTATTATATCATTATTCTTCGATAAAGTAAACGCTTTTTTTACATCCCTAATATCTAGGAAATAATCTTAAAGCAATAAAAAAGTACTAAAACTTTTTAAGTTTTAGTACCCTAATTATCTATTCATCTATTCACTTGGGGAATTGTTCGTTTCAATAATTCCATAATCATGATCATCGCGGATGTATACAACTGCGACTTTGTTTGTTTCAACATTTAAGAATACAAAGAAATTGTGACCAAGCATTTCCATTTGAGTAATTGCATCTTCTGCTGTCATTGGTTTTAACTCCACAGATTTTGATTTAACTAAATTAGTAACCATGACTTCTGTCTTCATCTTTTCTAAATCAAAATCACTGTTAGTTGCATAGTATTGAGAAACTCCAGCACGACGTTTTAGACTTGAATAAATCTTTGATTTGTGGCGACGAATTTGTGACTCTAATTTGTCAACTGCTAAATCAAGGGCATTCAAGAAAGTATCCGCTTTAACCTCAGCACGTAGAAGAATGTTTCTAGTTGGAAGGGTAATTTCAATGGTTTTTCCATCATCATACTCTTTGCATAGTACATTTGCTTCTAAATCTTCGCGACGATTAAAGAATTGATCAAGCTTTGCTAATTTTTCTTCAGCTAGTTCTTTGATCTTTGGACTTAAATCAATTTTGTTCTTTGTGCGCACTGTAACTTTCATAATTTCATCTCCTTTGCCATTAGGTTACATCTTATTATACCATTTTTTTATGATTAAAACAATTTTATGCATTTTTTATCCAAATAAAACTTACTCAATAATAATTTGAATATCTAAGCCAATATCCAAAAAAGCTTCAAAAATAACTTCCATTTTTTCCAGTACGAAGTCCTCCATAATTAATAGAACAATTTCTTTTTGTACCAGCATTGCTTCCTGTAACAATTGCTTTAGTTTTAAAGAAAATGCAAAGAGTTCCCCACCACTAATTTTTATATACCGACACTGTTCTTGTAAATAGTAAATTCCAATAATGCGGTTTCCAATAGTAATCATTTCATCTTCTTTGATTTCTCTACAGTTTGTACAACTCCAAAAAGAAAACAAATCTAAAATTGTTCGTTGCTTTTCACACTTCATTTCTCTCACCATACATATAATAGTATCATTTATGATTTTTTATTTAAAAAAAGAAGCCGCTTTTAAGCAACTTCTTATCTGTTGCTTTTAAGGCAACATTTTATATTACAATATTTACAATTTTCTTAGGAACAACAATTATCTTTTTTATCGGACTCTCACCAATCAAAGCTTGAATCTTCTCACATTCTAATGCTTTTTTCTGTAATTCATCCTCTGTAATCGTTACTTCTACTTCTAGTTTCTCTCTGATTTTTCCATTGATTTGAATCACAACAGTTACCGTATCATCTTTAATTTTATTCTCATCATAGGTAGGCCACTTACTATAAGCAATTGATTCATTTTTATTTAACACGATTTGGTACAATTCTTCTGTTAGATGAGGAGCAATTGGATTTAATAGTCTCAAGAAGCCTTCTAGATATTCATAAGGAACACTCGTGTTTTTATAGCATTCATTAATAAAAATCATCATTTGACTAATTGCTGTATTAAAACAAAGTCCTTCATAATCCTCGGTCACTTTTTTAACCGTTTGATGATATACTTTTTCTAATGCTTTGTTTTCATCAACAATAGTTGCTATTTCTGTATATAATCGATATACTCTCTCCAAAAATCTTCTTGGTCCTTCGACTCCTGTTGTAGACCATGGCTTTGTTGCTTCTAGTGGTCCCATGAACATTTCATATAAGCGAAGGGTATCCGCACCATATTGATTTACTACATCATCAGGATTGATTACATTCCCTTTTGACTTGCTCATTTTTTCACCATCTTCACC
>CAYPLR010000033.1:0-13838 GCA_964411675.1 uncultured Bacteroidales bacterium | reverse complement strand
AAAACTTTCTTGTTCTTTACAAGAAAGTTTAATCATTATTTAAAATCTATTTAATAATCTTAATATTCTTAATGATCTTTTTAGCCATTAGTTTGTATCCTTTTTCTAATGGATGAATTCCTTCCACTGAGTAGAGCTCTTCATCTTCGTGGATTAAAACAGTAGCAAAATCATTTTCAAAAGCTATATATTCACAGTGATACTTCTTCGCAAGTTTTCTTATTTCATCTACTTTTGTTAGTAAATCTCCACGCATACAAGTATATTTTTCCTTATATCCAATGATAAAGGGTTCAAGAATGACAACGGGAACATTAATTTCTTCTTTTATTTTTTTAAGTAATAGATCATACTCTTCTTTAAAAACATGAGTGGCTTTTTGATTTGGATAGTTGTGCCAAGTATCATTTACACCTATTAAAATAAAGATATAATCTGGTTTACATTCCACAAAATCCTTTTGAAATCTAGCAAGTAAGTCATTTACTTTGTTTCCAGAAATGGCTCTATTGATAACTTGGACATTATTTTTCCTTAAATAATCTCCAACATTTTTTACATAGGAATACCCTAAATCATATTCATCATTTCTATTTCTTCTACAATCTGTAACAGAATCACCTTGAAATAATACTACAGATTTTTCTATAATGTTAATCATATTACTTTTTCTCCATTTTCTTTCATAAATTTGTTGTTTTTCATTCTTAGCTTTTTAAATTATTTCTACAAGATACACTTATGATTATTATATCATAAAAGCTTATTAAACTAAAATAGCAATCATTTATTATAATAAAATAGTTTACATTAAAAAAACCAAACTTTTCATTTGGCTTTTGGTTTAACAATTATGGCGTCCTGGAAAGGATTCGAACCTTCGACCGACGGCTTAGAAGGCCGTTGCTCTATCCAGCTGAGCTACCAGGACAAATTTACTGCATATATTATATATTAAAATCAGTAGAATGTAAAGAGTAAAAAGCAAACTATTCCATAATTTTATTTTGCTTTTTACTCTTTTTTAACTAGAATTATTTTATGATATGAACTTTTGTAATATCAAATTGATCACGAGCTTCTGGATTTTCTAAAGGATAGCCGATAAAAGCAATATCCAAAGGAATGATATGGCTCTCCATAGATAATATCATCTTTACTCTTTCTACTGGTCTTTTTTGTGGTAAAATTCCTACCCAACAAGCACCAAGATTTAGTGATACTACTCCTAATAAAATGTTTTCCATTGCTGCTGAACAGTCTTGAATCCAATAATCTTGTAATTGCAATGGTAATGCTTTTTTTGTGTTTCCGCAGACAACAATTGCTAAAGGAGCATTCATATTAGAATATCTTGTCGATTGTCGCAATTTTTCTAGCACTTCTTTATTAGTAACTACAAAAAACTCCCACGGACGTCTATTGCAAGCACTTGGTCCTGACATTGCATAATGAAGAAGCAAATCGATGTCTTCCTCTTTTACTTCTTTAGAATCAAATTTACGAATACTTCTTCTTTTATACATTGCTTCTTTTAATTCCATATTACACCTCCTTCTTTTGATAGATGCAAACTTCACTAGATGCATAATTAAAGTTTTTTCTAATTTCAAGAATCTCTGTTTCTTGGGGAAGATAATTGTTTCTAACATACTGGCAAACAATAATTCCTTCCTTTGCTAATAGGTCATTGGTTATAATAAAATCAATAATTTCTTTCATGATATTAAGGCGATAAGGAGGATCTAGAAAAATTAGATTAAATTTTTTATGTTCTCTGGCAAAAATGTTTAATACCAATTGATAATCAAGATTATAAAGTGTTGTGGTATCTTCTTCCCGTAAACTAGCTATATTTTCTTTAATAATTCGGATAGCATCTTTACTGACCTCAACTATATTGGCATGAGCTGCCCCTCTACTGATAGCTTCTAAGCTTAAAGCTCCACTGCCACCAAACAAATCAAGAACAATATCACCTGTAAAATAGGGGCCTATGATATTAAAAATTGTTTCTTTCATTTTATCCATCATGGGTCTTGTATTGAGTCCTTCAAGGGCTACTAGCTTTCTACTTTTATGCTTACCAGCAATAATTCTCATAATATATCCTCCATAAAATAGTATAAAAGAGAGTTACTAATTGATAGTAACTCATTTTTTAAATGAAGTAGGAATCATCATCCTCATCCTCAGATAACACTTTTTCAACATAATAAAAATCACCTTTTTCATCGTATTGAATGGTATATTCTTGATCAACAATAGTAAAATTAGGATAATTCAATCCTTTTTCTTCCAATGTTCTTTGATGCATAATAATTGTGTTTCCAATGTCAGTGGGTCCTCCCAATTCAATTGGTTTCAAATAGCTTACTACCCATCCTACTTCGTTGTTTTCCATATAATCAGCTTTTTTTATCTTCTTTCCACTAAAATCATAAGCATACTCAGCGTTTCCCATTTCTGCTTCCCATAATTTTATTGCATCTTTTTTATCGAACATATGCCACCTCTATCTTTTTTCTTGACTCTTCGCTTTTCGCTTTGGCGCAAAGATTGTTAAGTGACTATGAAGGTTCTCAATCACAACACTACCTTTTGGACCTTCTTCACCATCAATACACCATGTTTGCTCACCATCTATTTCAATACGAAATTTGTTTGCATGCAGTGCAATCGCTTCTTTTGCTTTCTTTAATCCTAAAATTCGCGATAAAAACAGTTTAATAATATTAAATCTTCCTTTACTCTTATCATTATTTACTAAAATAACATCAAAAAGTCCATCATTTAAATGACCATAACGATTAAAAGGTAACCCCCCTACACTAATGGAATTGAGTACTAATACCAATGGTGCTGTAGTTTCGATACTTTTATCAGCAGAAATTACTTTTACTTTCGATAACGGGCTGGTAAAGAATTCATTAATTCCATTTCTGGCATAGGCTAAACGCCCAAGTAGTCGCTTTTCTTCATGTCTTGTCGTGTAACTTGTTCCTGTACAAGCACCGATTGCTGCAACATAAACAAAATAGCGATCATTTATCTTACCTACATCGTGTTTTATTGTTTTTCCCGCTAAAATAACCTTTAAAGCACCTTTTACGTTACGAGGAATTCGTAAATTTCTAGCAATATCGTTTGTTGTTCCTTGAGGAATATAACCAAGTGGTGGTCGACGATTACAAGAAGCAACTCCCATAGCTACCTCATTATAGGTTCCATCTCCCCCAGAAAAAATAATAGCATCATATTCCTGACAAGCTTTCACTGTAACTTCAGTAATGTCTTGAGATGATTTAGAAGGATAGATATCAACTACATCGTAGACTTCTTTTAATCTTTTCGTTATATAGTTTACTTGATTAACAATTTGGCCACGACCACTTGCTGGGTTGTAAATAAAAATACATTTCATCGCTTTTATCCTCCTTGTTCTATTTTACTATAATAATTATCTTTTTACAAGATTTTTGATTTTTTTAGAGATCTTCGTGTTTTAAAGGCCTTTTTACCCTTTTTATTTGCGTTTTAATCGTTTTTTAGTCATTCTCTTAATAAGTTTACGTGAGAGTATCTATTCTATCTAATCGCCAATTACTCTGTCCTTGGATAAAAGAAAAAGGGGTTTTTTATTGCCCCTTTTTACTCATACTTACTTTTTTCAATTTGCTCATTAATAAATTGATTGCGATATAATTCGAAGTATTCTTTCTTTAAAGCAAGCAATTCTTCGTGTGTTCCTTGCTCAATAATCTTACCATCCTTAATTACTAGGATCATATTCGCAGCGATAATGGTTGATAATCGATGGGCTACAACGAAGCTCGTTCTTCCTTTTAATAATTTGTTAATAATACCTTGAATGAGCTCTTCTGTTTTGGTATCTATCGATGAAGTTGCTTCATCAAGAATTAAAATCCTTGGATTTGCTAACAAGGCTCGTGCAAAGGAAATGAGTTGTCTTTGTCCGACAGATAGTTTTGCTCCCCCTTCACCGACGTTAGTATCGTACCCTTTTTCAAAAGTAACAATAAATTCATCGGCACTAACTGCTTTTGCTGCTTCTTTCACCTCATCGTCTGTTGCATTTAATCGACCATAACGGATATTTTCCATAATTGTTCCATTAAATAGATGAGGGGTTTGTAACACATACCCTAGATTATGATGTAACCAAGCAATAGAACGATCTTTATAATCGACATCATCAATTAAAATTCTTCCTGTTGTTGGTTCGTAGAAACGGCAGACAAGATTGACAATCGTTGATTTACCAGCGCCCGTTTCACCTACTAAAGCAACCGATGTTCCTTCTGGAACACTTAAATTAAAGTCATCTAAAACTTTTTCTCCACCTTGATATTGAAAGGTTACATGTTCAAAAACGACTTTTCCCTTTAACTCTTCCCAATTCTCTGTTTTTGGTTCTAATAAAGTTCCATATTTTTCTTCTACTTCTTTTCTATCAAAAATATCTGGTTCTGTTTCAATCAATGATAAGATTCTTTCAGCTGACGCTTGAGCTTGTTGAAACTCAGCTAAAATTCGAGCGATTTGCATGATAGGGTCAAAAAATTGAGTGGTACAAGACACAAAGAAATACAATGTTGATATTCCAATTACTCCTTCAACAAGAATCAAATATCCACCTGCTCTTAAAGTAATTGCAACAGCAACATAGCTGATTACTAGTAAGATAGGAAAGAATAACGCGGAATAGGTAACAGCTCTAATTGAATCTTTTCGCATTTTATTACACAATTCATCGAACTCACGGTTACGATCTTCCTCAAGAACCAATGTTTTTGTTGTTTTACTTCCTAAAATACCTTCATTATAGCTAGCTGTTATTTTAGAGTTTGTTTTTCTAACTCCACGATAAGATACCAATATTTTCTTTCTAAAATAAATACTGATTACCGCTAGTATAGGTACCAAGAAAGTTATGATTAGTGCTAATTTCCAGTTCACAAAATACATGAGAACAAGAACACCGACCATAGTTACTGAGCCCCACAACATATCTACAATTCCCCAAGAAATGATGGAAGCAAGTCGACGCGAATCAGAAGTCAGACGTGCCATAATCCAGCCTGCAGGGGTTTTATCATAATAAGAAAATGGCAATAGTTGTAATTTTTCAAAAGCTTCATGACGAAGCTCATAACCAACTTCAACCTCAACTAAGCCTGCCATACGAATAAAGCCATTAATGACAACACCATAACCGATAGCAATTAAACAATAAGCACCAATAAATAGATTGATATTGGTAAAATTTTGATTGGTGAAGAATTCTTCAATCGCATACTTATTCAGTAATGGATAAAGAATATCTAATGCTGCAAGCCCTGTCACGAAAATAATTAAAAACGCTAATGGTTTTTTCCTTTTAATAACGAGTTTTAATATCTTCTTCCAAATACCAGCACTAAATTTTTCCGAAGAATAATCTTGTTCTTCAAAACTATTCATTGCTCTCACCTCCTTCAACAATATCTAGGAATTCACTTTCTAGAGCTCCTTGGATATCCCAAAGTCTTTTATATAAGCCTTCTTTTGCTGCTAATTCTTTGTGTGTTCCTATTTCACTTACCACACCATTTTCTAAGACAATAATCTTATCTGCTTCTTTAGCGGTTGTAATACGATGGGTAATGATAATTGAAGTTAAATCTTTATCTTTTTCTTTTAAGGCATTCCTAATCATTAAGTCTGTTTTTGTATCAACAGCACTCAACGAATCATCAAACACCAAAACTGATTTATTTAGAATTAACATTCTAGCAATAGAAATCCTTTGTTTTTGACCTCCTGATAAGGTGACACCTTTTTCACCAACTAAAGTATCATAGCCAGAAACAAAGTTTTGAATGTCTTTATCAATCGCTGCTGTCTTAGCGGCTTGGAACACTTTATCATTATCTAAATGACGATCTCCAATTTTGATGTTTTCTAACACTGTTTTTGCGTATAAAAATGGATCTTGAAGAATGATACCAATGTTTTTACGTACCCAGTGTTTTTTAATATCCTTCAATTCTACTCCATTAATGGTAATTTGGCCTTGGTCATAATCTAGCATTCTAACTAAAATATTAGCGATAGTCGATTTACCACTCCCTGTTTTTCCAATAATTGCAACTGTCTCTCCTGCTTTTATTTCAAAATTGACATTGTTTAGTAAATGTTTGTCTGTATCACTAAACTTAAAAGAGACATTGGTAAATTTAATATTACCATTCATAACTGGTTCTAATTTTCCATCATTTGTGTATTCGCTTGGTTCTGCTAAGATTTCATCAATTCGCTTGGCAGCTACTGTTGATTTACCAAAATCACCAATAATTCTTCCCAAACCACGAATTGGATATACCAACATACCAATATACATCATACAAGCGATAATATCACCTGTTGAAACCAAAGAATTCTTTGCTAGGTAAACACAGACACCTATCGTAACTGCATATTGCATCATGGTTAGGAAATCACTAGTTCCCCAATAAAAAGCCATAGCATTATTTAGTTTTTGTGTTTCATCACGATATACAGCATTCTTTTGATTAAACTTATCAATTTCATATCTCTCGCGAGCAAATGCTTTTACTACTCTAACTCCGTTGACATTCTCTTGCAAAACGGTAGTCATATTTGCTTCTACTTCTTCTATTTCTTCAAATTTCTTACGTACATAACGAAAATATATAATTGAAGATACCAAACTAACCGGAACAACACATAGTGTTACTAACATAATTGTTCGATTAATAAAATACATTTGTATTGCACCAGCAGCAAAAGAAGTAATAATATATAAAACTTCTGGTAGCTGTGAAGTCAGGAATGATTTAATAGTGTCCACATCTGATGTACACCTTTGGATTAAATCTCCTGTATCTGCATTGTTTTGGTATGAATAAGATAGGTCTTGGATATGAGAATATAATTTAGTTCTCATATCAAAGGCGATTCCTTCACCTATTTTTCCTTTCACATATCCATTAAAAAACATTGTAATGCCCCGTATCAATTGCCATAAAACCAATGTTACTCCAACAATAACGATTGCTGTTAATGGAATTTCAAGATAAGAATCAAAAAATTCCATTAAAAAAGAAGGAAGCGTAATTGTTCCAATATCGGAACTGGTTCCCCCTAAGATAACATCAACAACATATTTTATGAATTGCGGAACAAACGAGTATGTTAAAGGATTAATAATAGTTAGAAGAATGACCACAAGCAATAATAGAACATATGGCTTTGACCATTTTATTAACTTTTTAAATCCTCTCATTTTTTTGTTCTCCTTAATTAAAATAACAATTTCTAAAATAATCTTGTAATAATAGCCAATAATTAGATTCATAATCTTTTAGATTTCTTATGCAACTAATATCAAAGGCTTTACTTACATTATCTACGATATCACGCTTAAAATAAATCATCGTAGGCAAACTAGCATCTACTTCAATGCTTGATTTCATTTTGATATAGGTTAAGTCATCCACTGACATATCATCAAAATCAAGATAGTAAACTACTTCTTCATTGTTTTCTTTTGCTAATTGGTCTACATAATATACAAAATAATCCACTTTTTCAAGTTTTTCGTTTCCCAAATATAGTTGGAACGTCACTCCATTTTCAATATTTGTTTTAATCTCATCCATGGTGATGTAAGAAAACACATGTTCATTGCTTTCTAAAAAATCATATTCGCCGCGGATTTTGCCTTTTTCTCCACCCCATGGGAAATAAATCAAGATTACAATAGCGATGCCGACTACTGCAATAATCATCATTATTTTTGTTAACTTCTTCTCAAAATTATCGTTCATCGCTCCACCTCCTTTGGTACAACACATAATATTATACTATAATCATACTCTGAATGCAAAGAAGTTTTTTTATTTTATCATGTAAATATTCTTCCCACTTTGAATTAATACTTACACCTAAAGAGCAACTATTTTTGTAGCAATCTTTTCACAAAAAGTTTTATCGTGTTCAACAAATAAAATTGTTGGCTTAAACTTAAGAATTAATTCTTCTATTTGCATTCGCGAAATTACATCAATAAAATTAAGTGGCTCATCCCAAACATATAAATGTGCTTTTTCTGATAAGCTTCGGGCAATCAATACCTTTTTCTTTTGTCCTTCACTAAAACTTGCCATATCTTTTTCAAATTGAACTCTAGAAAAATCCAATTTGCGAAGAATTGCTTTAAATAAACTTTCATCGATTTGATATTTTGTTGCATAGTCAGATAGACTTCCTTGTAGATTATCGGTACTTTGCGACACATAAGAAATCATTAGATTACTTCCTATATCAATAAACCCTCTAAATTTTATTTCTTCTTGTAATAATAATTTAATAATACTTGTTTTACCCGTCCCATTTCTTCCCCTTATTGCCACTCGATCGCTCTGATTGATAGTAAACGAGACATCATTACAAATCATTCTCTCATTATAAAATATGGATACTTTATCGAATGTTACCAAATGATTAGAATAATACTCTAACGTACTGATGATTAACTCGTCTTTGCTTTCAACATTTTGTAATAGGCTTTGTTTTTCTAATATTGCTTTTTCGCTTCTAGTTTCTAACACTTTTGCTCGTTTCATCAGCTTCGCTGATTTGTGACCAATATATCCTCGATCAGGACGAAGACCGGCAATTCTTGTATTATACTTTGTCTTTTCAAGTTTATCAGACCATTTTTTCTTTTCTATACTCGCTTTTTCTAATCTAGTAATTTCCTTTTTTAATTTTTCGTTTTTGCTTTGTTCTAGATTATCCTGGTTTATTTTATTTGTATACCAACTTGAGAAATTCCCTTGAACAATCTCTATATTGGTTTTATTGATTGCCAAGATATGATCAACACAATCATCTAAAAAACTTCGATCATGAGAGACTAGAATGAATCCGCTTTTGCTTTTTAAATAATCAGCTACTAACTTCCTGGCTTCCATATCAAGATGATTGGTTGGCTCATCAATTAATAAAAAATGTTCAGATTTAAGAAACAATACAGCCAGCATCACCTTTGTTTGTTCTCCAAAGGATAATTTTTTATATTCTTGGTTTAATATATTTTCATCAAGAGCTAACAGTGATAACTCGCGTACTAATTGCCAATAGATATATTTTGGATACATTTCATTTACAATTTCTATTGTTCGCTTTGCTTCATTTTGAATCGTAAATGGAAAATAATCAAAGATTATGTCTCCACTAATATTTCCGCTATACTCATATTCATTCATAAACAACTTCAACAATGTTGTTTTTCCCCGTCCATTACGGCCAATAAGGCCTAATTTCCAACTAGTATCAATTTGAAAACTGACATTTTCAAATATAGTATCATAACTTCCTTCATATTGAAAAGTAAGATTCGTAACATTAATTAATGCCATAAAATTCCTCCTTACATTAAAAAATAGTCGCAAGAAATATTCCTACAACTAACAATAAAGAAAGACAAAAAAACATTAAAATATCATCTTTCGGTATCAGTTTAAAAGAATGTGTTTTTCTTGCTGAAAGGCACAACAAAATTAGGTTTCAAAAACCCTCTTTTTTGTTATTAAATCCCTTAAATACTAGCAAGAAATTTTACGCATCTTTTCAACTCCTTTTTAATTTTTAACAACATAAATGGCGCCCCCAATAGGACTTGAACCTATGACCCCATGATTAACAGTCATGTGCTCTAACCAACTGAGCTACGGAGGCACTCATCGAATAAATTCTAACATAACTGTTTGTTAAAATCAAGAAAAAAATAGATTTATCAAGGAAAATAAAAAGTTCGAATTCATCACGAAATTCAAACTTTAAATTAATTTTTTTCGTAAATAACTAGAAATTAAATCAACAGCAGTAACCATAATAATGATAGCATACATAATCGATGCTAAGTCACTCCAATGATAATTTGTTGATGCAAAGATTAATGGAGCTCCAATACCACCAGCAGAAACAATTCCTAAAACACTCGCTGTACGGACATTAATATCAAAACGATATAAAATAGTCGATAAAAAGTCAGGCAATACTTGGGGAAATATTCCATGTCTGATTTTTACTGAAGTACTTGCGCCAACAGCATCTAGGGCTTCTAGTGGACCCGATTCCATATTCTCTATGGATTCTGCGTAAAGTTTTCCTATCATTCCCACTGAGTGAATCCCAATAACAATCGTTCCTGTTAGGGCTCCTATTCCTGATACACGAATTAAAATTAGAGCAAGTAGTATTTCGGGGAAAGTACGAATGATGATTAATAATACTTCTCCTATTTTCGATATTTTATTACCAACTACATTACGCGCTGTAATAAATCCAAATGGAATGGCAAGAATTGCAGCAATCATCGTACCAACAAAAGCAATCGCAATGGTTTGAAGTGTTAAATAAGGAACAGAATATACAAAATTTTTTCCAGAATAGTTAGGACCTATTCCCAATAAAAACTCTACATTAGGATTAATAAACCCTTTCCCTAGATTTTGAAGTCGTTCCCAATTGATTGCTCTACTACTTCCTAATTCTGAACTAACTATAGAATAGACAACAATACCAACAAAGATAGCAAATAAAAGCAAATTGTAAATCCATTTTTTAGGTCGATTTTTATATGCTTTTTGGGGAGTCAATTTCTCTAGTTTCATCATTGAAGCTTACCCCTTGCATATCTAGTGAATCCTTGAAGAATTAAAACAACTAAGAAGATAACAACAACAATGGCTCCTACACGATCATAATAATGAGCTCCTTCACTAATTGCTGTATCTAATTCTAATCCAATTCCTCCAGCACCTACATAGCCTAGAATTACCGAACCTCGAACATTGATTTCAAAAGCATAAATAAAATAGCCAATGAAGATAGGAAGTATTTGAGGAATAACAGCATAACGAAATGCTTCAATCTTGTGTGCTCCTGCAGATTCTAGTGACTCAAATGGTCCCATATCTACAGTTTCAATAACTTCATATAACATTTTAGTTAATAAACCAAATGTGAAAATTGTCATAGCTACTACACCAGTTAACAATCCAATACCAAAACAAATCATAGCGATAACCGCCAAAACATACGTAGGAATCGTTCTTATGAAGTTCATAAAGAGTTTAACGGGTTGATAGATAATCCCTTTTTTTGAGATATTTCTTGCTGCTAATATTGAGAACGGAATTGCAAGGGTAGCCCCAAACAATGTTCCTAAAAAACACATATTAATTGTTTCTAGCATCAAAGGTAATACTGTTTCTTTTATATATAAAAACCATCCTGCCCAACTCTTTGTCTTACCAGTATTAGGACTAAACATTTTTTCTATGATGACAGGAAATTGTTCAAATTTAATGGTAATATTTCTTATTGGAATGAAAAATAACATGCCAATAAAAATGATAATCACTAAAACAGCAATGAAAATCATTTTGTTTCTTGGTTTTTTTATGATTTTTCCATTGACATTATATTGCTTTTGAGGATAAATCTTATCTAATAAAGTGGGCTTGCTCATTTTACTTGCCACTTCCTTTACCTTCAAGTTCTGCTTCATCAATGTCTACATTTCCCAGCTTTTCGCTTTCTTTAATAGAACGGCCATAAATACTAATCAGAACTTCTTCAGTTACTAGATCAACAGCTCCATCAAAAACAATTTTTCCTTCCTTAATACCAATAATTCTTGTGGCGTACTTCAATGCTAAATCAACATGATGCATGTTTGCAACAATTGTTATTCCCATTTCTTTATTAATTCGCTTAAAATCATTCATTACCGAGATTGTAGTAATAGGATCAAGCGAAGCTACTGGCTCATCGGCTAAAATGATATGTGGTTTTTGACTTAGTGCTCTAGCAAGAGCTACTCTTTGTTGCTGACCACCCGATAGTTGATCTGCTCGAACAAATGCTTTTTCTAAAATACCAACTTTATCTAGTGCTTCAAGAGCAATCATTTTATCTTCGACTGGAAATGTTCCTAATAATGAAGTAATGGTAGAGTGGTAAGCCACTCTACCAGCTAATACATTATTGATAACCGAAGAACGCTTGACTAAGTTGAAAGATTGAAAAATCATCCCAATGCTTCTTCTAAGTAAACGTAATTCTTTTCCTTTAACTTTACTGATGTCAACTTCATTGACATATAATTCACCCCTCGTAATTGGGTGCATTTTATTAATTGTTCTTAGTAAAGTAGACTTTCCAGCACCAGATAAACCTATTATTGCAACAAATTCTCCATCATGGATTTCAAGATTAATATTACTTAATGCTTGAAATCCATTGGGATATACTTTATCAACATTTATAAATTTTATCATAGTGCTCCTATCATTCTTAACTTAATGATTCTTTAAATCTATAAACTTCTCTTTCTCCTTCATAATCAGCATCTGTTGCTTTCATATATCCAGTGTGAGAATAAATCTTATATAAAGCATCATAACCAGCTTCTGTCTTTGCAATGTTAATAAATGCATCTTGAAGAGCAGATTTTACTGATTTTTTCATTGTACTAACAACAGAAATAGTATCATTATAAATACCAGTTGTCATGCCAATAACTTTTGTTAATTCGAAAATATTGTTTTCACCAGTTCCTTTATAATACTTACCAGCAGCTTCATTGTTATAATATGAACTGTATCTTGCATCTAGGAAGATCCAAGCAGCATCAACATCGCCATCCAAAACTAATTGGATTGCAGCAGGATAACCACTTACTGTTTGTGCTCCAACTTCACCTTTTGTAGCATCTGGGCTTGTAGAGTTAACAAACTTCATTGATAATGAATCAAGTAGTACAGATGGATAAACATATCCAGCACCTGATGATGTCTTTTGAGTAGCACAAATTTTTCCTTTTAGATCAGCAACTGTATTAATTGCACTGTCTTTTAATACGATACAAATAGAATTGTAATTGTTAGTTTTATTTACACTTTGTTGACCCAGATAATTGTATCCAGTAACTTCACCATTCATCGCTTTAATTTGCTCTTCGAATGTGGCATAATCATCTTGAACTTGATATTTATCACGAACAGATGTCAATATTGGTTCAACTTCACCAGGATTATTGATTGAAACGCCAGCATATTGTTGTGCTGTTAAGAAACCAACTTGAATTTGACCTGAAAGCATTCCCTCTAATACTGCATTATAATCAGTACCTGTACTAATTTCAAATGTGTAACCAGGCATTTCAGCTTCTAGCAAATCCTCTATAATAGGTGCTTGTGTTGAAATAATACTAGCATCTTGTGATGGAACAAATTGGATTTTTATCACCTTTGATTCAGGATCTGCACATCCAACTAGTAAAATGCTAGCTAACAAAACTAAAACAAAACCAAAAATTTTTTTCATTTTTTCTCCTTCTATTATAATTTTGATTTTTATAATAGTAATTATTTAAATAACTACTACGAAAATATTTTAACATACAAACATATATAAATCAACAAAAAATATTTAATAGGGAAAAACACCTTTAAGAAATAAAAAAACACCTTATTTCAGGTGTTATTTTTTTATATATAATTAAAACTAAACAAAATTGGTGACCTTTACGGGATTCGAACCCGTGTATGCATGCGTGAAAGGCATGTGAGTTAAACCGCTTCTCCAAAAGGCCTATCTATAAAAATGGCGCCCCCAATAGGACTTGAACCTATGACCCCATGATTAACAGTCATGTGCTCTAACCAACTGAGCTACGGAGGCATTATTTATAATTTAATAGAAAGGAGTTTGGCGATTTCCTACTTTTGCAGGCTAAA
>CAYPLR010000032.1:0-16279 GCA_964411675.1 uncultured Bacteroidales bacterium | reverse complement strand
AAAATTGTCGAAAATATTTTGTATGATTTTGTCGAATTTTATTTGTATGATTTCAGGTCGGATACTATTCTCTTACGAAAGGTAATAAAGCCATGTGGCGTGCTCTTTTAATTGCAACAGCCAATTCTCTTTGATAAATTGCTTTGGTACCAGTTACGCGACGAGGAAGAATTTTCCCTCGATCAGAAACGAATCTTCTTAATAATTCATAATCTGTCCAATCAATTTTTTGTACTTTATTATCAGTAAAATAACAGCTCTTTTTTCTTCTTGCTCGAAAACCTGCCATTTTGTAACCTCCTATTTAAAATGGTAAATCATCATCAGAAACACCATATGTGCTCTTGATGTCTTTAAATGGATCTTCCGTTGTCTGCTCTTTATTTTTAGGAGCATCAGGAATATCATATTGACTTATGTCATTATATCCACTACTATTTCCATCATTTCTTGATCCCTTTGGTTCTAAGAAATGGATGGCATCACAAACAACTTCAGTAATGTAGCGTTTAACACCACCATTATCTTCATATGTTCGCACTTGAAGTTGACCTTCAACTCCAATTTGATTGCCTTTTCGCATGAATTTAGCTAAATTTTCTGCTTGAGCTCTCCAAACAACACAATTGATAAAATCTGCTTGCTTTTCGCCGTTTTTACTTGAAAATTGACGATTTACTGCTAAAGCAAATTGTACAACAGGAATATCATTAGGAGTATATTTTAACTCTGGATCTTTAACTAATCTGCCCACAAGAATTACTCTATTCATATTCCCTCCTTTTATTCTTTAACAAGAATATGTCTAATAATATCTTCTTTTATGTTGCATACGCGATCAAATTCATCTACTGCTTCTGCTGTTGCTTCAACTTTAAATTTTACGTAGTAACCTTTTTTAAAGTCATCAATTTCATAAGCAAGTTCTTTAATACCCCATTCATTAACTTCAAGTACCTTACTACCTTTAGCAGCAAATAATTCTGCAATTTCAGTAATAATTGCTTTGATAGCACTTTCTTCTAATGTTGGGCGAACGATATACATACCTATGTATTCTTTCATTCTTCGCACCTCCTTTTGGTCTTATGGCTCTTTTCTCAAAAAAGAGCAAGGATGAGTTGTTTCTCATTCGAGTTATTATACTATAAAACAAGATAAAAGTAAAGTTTTTTTTGAAACAATTAAAAAAGGTTTAGAATCATTTTCTAAACCTTCTAGCTTTTAATAATTCTTAGTTTTACTAAAACCAATGATATTAGTTTCATGGTTGGATAAATTGCTTGTAACATTACAATGAACACCAGCCAATCCACCATTTTAAGTTGATTGAAATTCACTAAAAATACATCTGGTCTTATTAATAAGCTCCCTACAACAGCTACTGTAACAATTGAAAAAACAATTTTTCTAAACCAATTAAAAGGCCGTGATGCTTCTAAAAGTACAAACCACATAATTGCTGTTGTTACTAGCGATCCTATTGTTGCAAAGACATCCTTTTCTTGTAATGTAGCAAATCCTTCTAGACTCTTAATAAGATATAAAATTAGATTAAAGAAAAGAATGGTTAATGCCCCAGGAAGAATATCCTTAATGATATTTTTTAAGAATCTTCCTTTGATGATTTCATTATTTGGTTGTAATGCTAGTGCAAATGTTGCAAATCCTAAAATAAACCACTCGATTAGCAATAAATGCTTTGCTTGATAAGGCCAACCTAATTGAGCTTGACCATTGTTTTGCGTCGTAAATCCAATAATGATATACATCACTGCTAAGAAAATAGCAAATAAATTTTTTGTAAGATATAGAGAAGATGTTTTTTGAATATTATTGATAACCCGGCGACCTTCTTTAACCACTTTCGGCATAGAAGCAAAATTAGAATCCATTAAAACTAAATGGGATACATATCGAGCTGCTTCACTTCCAGAAGCCATTGCAATGGAACAATCAGCTTCTTTTAATGCTAGAATATCATTGACTCCATCTCCTGTCATAGCGACAGTTTTTTTATGAGCTTTTAATGACTGAACTAGAATCCTTTTTTGTTTTGGAGTTACTCTACCAAAGACAGTATAATCAAAGACACAATCTCTCACTTCTTCATCTGTTAAATTATGTAAACTAATGTATCTCTCTGCTCCTTCGATTCCTACTCGCTTTGCTATTTGTGATACTGTTTCTGGATTATCTCCGGAAATAACTTTAATATCAACACCATTATTTTTAAAGAAATCGATGGTACTTTCTGCGTCTTCACGAATATGGTCTTGAATTACAATAATAGCAATCGGGCGAACCGTTTTAGGAAGAACATCTCCTTTTACTCGGCTATTTGTTTGGCCAAGAATGAGCACACGACATCCTTGACTAGCAAATCTATCTACTTTGATTTTTACTTTTTCATATTGCTCTGGAGCTGTTAAAACAAACTCTGGAGCTCCTAAAATAAACGTTCCTTCCCCTTCGAAAGTTACTGCACTATACTTTCTTTTTGAAGAAAAAGGAATGATTTCGATTGGAGTTAACACCTTGTTCTTATCAAAAAACTTAATCAATGCTTCTGAAGTAGGATTGCTATCCTCAAATGCACTCATCATCGAACCTACTATTTCTCTAATCGTATAGTCAGTATGGTTCTTGACTTCAACGCTATCACAAACACGCATCGATCCATCTGTAATTGTTCCTGTTTTATCTAGGCACAATACATCAACACGAGCTAACATTTCAATACAATACAGTTCTTGCACCAACGTTTTATTTTTTGCTAATCGAATAACACCTGTTGCTAGAGCCATTGAAGTTAATAAAAATAGTCCCGCTGGTATCATGGCAAGAATAATATAAGCCACGTTTTTAATTTGTTCGCTTAATTGAATAAGGCTCACATCGCCACTCAATAAGTTACCATTTGCCATTAAGTATAAAATAGAAATCGGAAAAATAATTGTTGCAATAATTCTAATAATTCCTCGCAAAGTTCGTAGTAATTCTGATTTTGGGGGATTGTATTTCTTTGCATCGGCAGCAACTTTCTCAATATAGTTCTCATCTCCAACACGATCGACACGAGCAACGCACACACCACTAACTATAAAGCTACCTGATAACAATTCATCTTTCGTTGTCTTAACAATTGAATCTGCTTCCCCTGTTAATAATGATTCGTTAACTTCTACTGTTCCTTCTAAAATAATACTATCGGTACAAATTTGCTTTCCTGGAGTGAAGAAAATGATATCATCTAAAACTACTTCTTGAATTGGCACCTCTAGTTTAACGCCATTACGAATAACAGTTGCTGTTGGTGCTGACATTAACGCCATTTTTTCTACGGTTCGCTTCGCTTTAATTTCTTGAATAATACCGATAATTAAGTTTGCAAATATAACAGGAACAAACCCTATCATATTGCCTGGGCTTTTAAATATTATTAAAATAATGGCAATAATCAGGTATAAAATATTAAAAAATGTAAAAACATTACTAGCAATAATTCCTAATATTGATTTTCCCTTGTTACCAGAAGCAATATTAGCTAATCCTTGTTCTTTTCGTTTGGCAACAATTTCTTCGTTCAAACCTTCTTTAATTTTCGTATCATAATATCGAATGATTTCTGGTTTTTTTTCCTCTATAACAGGCTGCTTCTCTTCAATTTCTATATCATCATTAATCGTGATATTAATGGTATCAATAGTTTCTTTTTCCCGAAGTTCTGTCAGAACTTTAGTTTCTTCCGAAGCAACTTTTACTTTTTTACTTTTTTTATCAGTAGGCGTAGTAAAAATGATATCCTTTGTTTCTTCACTAGGATTTTTACTATTATTTTTTATGGTAGTCGTTTGATTTTTAATTTTCATTTCTCTTTTCTCTGCCATATTTTCCCACCAATAAGTGCTTTTTCACTTACACTTATTTTATCATATTTAACAAATCATTACAATGTTTTTATAAAATTGATTGGAATAAATGAAAAAAATAAGGGGGTCGTTCCCTTATTTATTTTTCACCATAAATTGCTTTTTTTATTTTCATCATTTGTTCTATCCCTTGTAAATACTTAATGATTTCCAAGCCGAATTCTAATGAATATGCCATTGATTTTGCTGTTATAAAATGATTACTTGTGATAACTCCTTTATTGGGTAAGTACTTTCCTCCTTGTGAATTGATTTCACAACCTGGAAAGCAAGTAAATTTTTCTTCTAAAAAATACCCTTCATCCGCTAATAAGGATGGTGCAGCACAAATAGATGCTATCAATTTGTTTTTACTAACAAAATGGGCAATTACCTCTTTTATATCCGTTCTTCCTCGTAAAACTTTTCCCACAGCTCCTCCACCAGGGATGACTAAAAAATCATATTCTTCAAGAGTCACTTCTTTTAGCGTTTTTTCTAATGTGAGATGTAGATGGTATTGACTCACTACTTCTTTCGTTTCCCCCAAAGTAACTAAATCGATATTCAACAAACTACGTTTTAGAATATCGTGTGTTGCCAAAGCCTCTGTATCCTCAAAACCATTGGCAAGAATCATTAATCCCTTCATTTTCTTCCTCCTTTTTTGAATAAATACTGACCATATAATAACTTCACAATATGGACAAAAATGTCACTTCTAACAACCTGATTATTGGTAAAGTATCCGATTGCTCCTTCTTTTTCTTTAATGTTTTCAGTGGTGCTAATTTGCTCCATTGCTGTAGCTAATTCTTTGCCTTCCTCTAAGATACTTTGCCTTATCTTTTCAGTAAGGGGTACTCTTGTTCCTCCTGCGTAGTAAACATGATCTTCCTCATCAATTAATACACCCCAATTAACCATAAATAGGATACCATTATGAAGATTAACTCCTGCTTCTAGTCCTATTCTTAATCCATCTTTCGGTAATTGTTGGGCTCGATTCCATGCACCTTTTATTGTTTCATCATCATCTAATGGTTGAGGTCTTACTTTGCTTTCTACGCTGATTCCTATCACATCATAATTAGGGATTGCTTCAACAACAGCTTTAATTTTGGCTTTGTTCGTTGAACCTAAATAAATTTTATTCATGACCCAATAACTCTTGTAATCGCTCTTTATCAAAATCTTTAATGATAGCAAGAAGCATATCTTTGACTGCTTTTAAATCTTCAATATGAATCATGGTTGCTGTGGAATGAATATATCTTCCAGGAACACCCACTGTAGTGGCTAGAGTTCCTTTTCCTGCATATTGTGCTTCTGCTGCATCAGTTCCCCCAGTAGATTTAAAATATTGATATTTGATGTTGTTCTTTTGTGCTAATTGTTCAAAATATCGAAAAATTTCTGGATTCATAATACATCGTGGATCATAATATCGAATCAAAAAACCTCCACCCAATGTTCCATTTGCATTGATATCATTTTTTGGTAAGAAATCACCAACAGGACTTACGTCTACAGCTAAAAACAAATCGGGAGTGATCATCGTACTCGCAACTTTTGCTCCTCGCAAACCTACTTCTTCTTGTACTGTTCCACCCGCTATTACTGTATTCGGATGTTTCATGTTGCCAATTTCTTTCATTACTTCTAAAGCCATAGCACAGCCTACTCGATCATCCCATGCTTTAGAAACTACCTTTTTACCATCTTCTGTCATATAATAATGGTTTACTGGAGTAATTTGTTGTCCAACTTTTATCCCCATTGCAATGGCGTGTTCTTTGGAATCAGCGCCTACGTCAAGTAATAGATTGTCAAAAGAGACCTCTTGTTTTTCTGAGTTTCGAGACATATGGGGAGGAATTGCTCCCACTACACCAGTGATTTTTTTATCATAATCCACAGTTATTTCTACATTCTGTGACACAAAAACTTCTGGATTTAAACCTCCAATAGCAAACATTTTGATAAAACCACTATCTGTAATCCCAACAACCATTGCACCTACTTCATCCATATGTCCAGCAATCATGATAGTAGGTCCAATCTCACCCTTCTTTACTCCAAAAACGCCACCCAATTTATCTTGGATAATTTCATCACTATATTTTGTTAATTCCTTTTTCATATAATTGCGAACTTGTTTTTCATGTCCAGCAATACCATTTAAATTTGCCAATTCTTTAAAATAGGTTAAATCCTTCATTCTTTTATCCTCACTTTAATATAATATATTGTCTTTCCGATTTCTTTAAACTTCTCTTCATATTCAGTAGTAATAATTTCTGATGTTGCTTCTTTATGTAAATCTAAATTTAATTCTAAAAAATCCCAGTTTCTTTCATGAAATTTCAACAAACTATATTCGAAAAAATGTTGGTTATCACTTTTCAGTTCAATGATTCCTTGTTTTTTTAAAAGATTCTGATATGAATCCAGAAAACTAGGACTCGTCAATCTTCTCTTTTCATGCCTTGCTTTAGGCCAAGGATCACTAAAATTTAAATACATTTGTTCAATTTCTTCTTGTTCGAAAACCTCTTGTAAGAGGGAAGCATCCATGTTAATGAGACGTAAATTAGCAATGTTTTGTCCTTTCATTGCTGCTTTATAAATGATACTATTGGAAACCTCACAGCCTATAAAATTGATGTTGGGGTTTTTTATTGCATTAGTAACAATAAAGTTACCTTTCCCCGTTCCTATTTCTAAATGAATGGGGTTATCATTGGCAAATACTTTTTTCCATTTTCCCTTTTGCAATTGTGGCTCAAAAATAATGATATCAGCAAATTGCTTTATTTTTTCTTCAATGTTTTTTACTTTTCTAAGTCTCATCTGTTTTCCCCAAATCGACAATAGCTTGCGCTATGATTGCTGAAGCTAGCATTGCATTCTCAATGGATATATATTCATCTGCTTGATGTGCTAATTCCATTTCCCCTGGAAACATAATTCCAAAGGCAATGGCATTTTTAATAGCCCGTGCATAGGTTCCACCACCTATTGTTTTAATTGGTGTCTTATCATCGCCAGTATATTTGATATATGCTTGATGTAATGTCTGAACAAGTTTAGAATTTTTATCAATAAAATGAGGTACTCGATCTTCTTTAAATTCTAGTTTAAGACCATATTCAGCGGCTTGTTTTTGAAACTCCAAAACAAAATTATTACTGTCAAAATGA
This sequence comes from uncultured Bacteroidales bacterium, assembly GCA_964411675.1. GTDB lineage: Bacteria > Bacillota_I > Bacilli_A > ML615J-28 > CAG-698 > JAAYBG01. The sequence continues at coordinate 9,165 of CAYPLR010000032.1, read as the reverse complement.
ATTGGATAGCGAAAGTTTAGCCCTAGTCTACTTTTGTTCTCATCTATTTCTAGGATCCCTAAATTCATAGTTAAGTCTCCCATTTCATCATTAGTATAGTTGAGATTCATATCATGACAACGCGAATCTTGTAATTTATCTTTAATGAATTTAACTAAGGGATTGTTTGTATAATCACTCAAAAACTTGCAAAGTTCTATCGCTGCGTTTTCTCCTACTTCTGGCATCATGGCATGAGCACTTTTACCAAGCATTTCTAATTTGTTTTCATCGATGCTTCCTTTTTTATTTTTTTCTTTTAAATATTTGATATATTCTTTTTCTAAATTATCTTTATAAATCACATAAGCATAATCAGGGACAATATTGTATCTTTTTCCTGCAGCCATTTTTTTAAGTTTGCTATCGTTATTATTTGCTACTAAATCAAAAGTAAGAATTCCTTTTTCACCATATATCAATGGAAAATCAGCATCAGGAGAAAAGCCTACCGAAGGCATTTGTTCTTGTTGGAGATATTTGTCTATTCCACGCCAAGATGTTTCTTCGTCGGTTCCTATAATTAATCGTACTTTTTTGTTTAGTTTAATATTCAAATCTTTGATCATTTTTAAAGCAAATAAAGAGCATATGGTTGGCCCTTTATCATCTTGTGTTCCCCTGCCATAAATTTTATCTCCCTCAATAGTAGCACTAAAAGGTGGATATTTCCATTTTCCATCAGCAGGAACAACATCAACATGACATAAAACACCTATTGTTTCAGTCCCTTCACCATATTCGATATGCCCAGAGACGTTATCAACATTCTTCGTAATGAATCCCATTTTTTTACCTAAGTTTAAAATATAATCTAAACTCTCTCTAATCGGCTTTCCAAAAGGAGCTTCTTTGGATTGAGGATTTTCCTCTAAAACACTAGGAATTTTAACTAATTCACATATTCTCTTCACAAATTCTTCTTTATTCTTCTTCATTTCTTCAAGAAAATTCATACTATCTCTCCTTTTTATACATAATAGTATTATATCATTTTTATAATAAAAAACATAGATTTGTAAAATTAAAAAGCATTATTTACTAATGCTTTTTGTCTTTTACTTTAATTTTCTTCTATGATACTTTGAGCGATTTTTTCTGGTGTGAAACCAAACTCTTCCATCACTTCTTCAAACTTACCACTGATACCAAATCGATTAATATTGAATAGTTTTCCCTGCAATCCTAAATATTTATAATAGTGGCTTGCTTCACCCATTTCTATTGCATATCTTGCTGTAACCTCAGGTGGTAAAATTTTATTCTTATAACTATCTTTTTGTTTATCAAATAAATTGATAGAAGGCATACTAACGACGCGAGAATCAATTCCTTTTTCCCAAAGAATTTTTTGTATAGCAATTGCAATTGAAACTTCAGAACCACTAGCAATGATTAATTTTTCTATTTTTTGTTTTTCATAACTAATAACATAAGCCCCTTTTCCAACTTGATATGTCATTTCCTTTTTCACAAGTGGAACATTTTGTCTAGTCAATACCAAGGCAGTAGGGCAATCTTTTGTTTTTAGTGCTATTTCCCAAGCTTCCTTTGTTTCAAAAGCATCTGCAGGACGGATAACATTAATTCCAGGAATACTACGCAACATCGTTAGTTGTTCTACTGGTTCATGGGTTGGTCCATCTTCACCAACAGCGATAGAATCATGAGTGAAAACATAAATGACTGGTAATTTCATAATAGCAGCTAATCGAATTGCTGGTTTCATATAATCAGAAAAAACGAAAAAGCCACTACAAAATGGTCTTAACCCTTTATGAAGAGCAATTCCATTCGAGATTGCTGCCATTGCATGCTCTCGTACACCGAAGTTAATATTTCTTCCTTTTCTATCTTCTAAAGAAAAATTCCCATCTATTCCTTTAGCCATTGTTGAAGCAGTTAAATCTGCTGATCCACCAATAATTCCTGGATGTAATTTACTGATATCATTTAAAATTTGTCCACTAGAAACTCGTGTTGCTTTTAGATAATCGTGAGGAAAATCTGATATTTGAGTCTTAAAATCAATTGTAAATTCATCTGAAATCATACCCAACAATTGTTGATATTCTTTCGGAAATTGGTTTTGGTATCGCTCCATCAATTCTTGCCAGTTGCCATATTGCGCTTGACCTTTTAATCTAATTCCATCATAAAAAGCATAAACATCTTTATCAATGGTAAATGCCTCTCCACCTAGTTCAGTACGCATGGCATTAACTTCATCTTGACTCAGTGGCTTCCCGTGAACTTTTGATGTTCCTGCCATCGAAGAGCCATAACCAATAATCGTTTTTATTTCAATTAATGTTGGTTTTTCACTTGCTTTAGCTTCTTTTATCTTGTCAGTAAGTGCATCTATATCGTTTCCATCTCCAAGATATAAGTAATTCCATCCCATTGCTGTATACTTTTGTGCTACATTTTCACTATTTGCTAATTTCACTTCACCATCTAACTGTATATCATTAGAATCATATAAAACTATGATTTTCTTCAAAGCCAAATGCCCAGCTAAGCTCATGGATTCTTGAGTAACCCCTTCTTGCAAATCACCATCACCACAAAGAACATAAGTGTAATGATCAATAATTGGTAATTCTGGTTTGTTGAAGCGCGCTGCTAAATTTTCCTCAGCAATCGCAAGCCCTACTGCTTCTGAAATTCCCTGCCCCAAAGGCCCACTAGAAGCATCAATTCCTTCCATCAAATCCATTTCTGGATGACCAGCTGTAATTGTATGAATTTGGCGAAATCCTTTTAAATCTTCTATACTTACTTTATATCCTGCAATGTGTAATAGCGAATAAAGTAACGCTGAGCCATGACCAGCAGCTAGTATAAACCGATCTCTATTAAACCAGTCTGGCTTCTTAGCCGTAACCTTTAATATTCGCGAATAAAGTACATGAACAATAGGAGCTGCTCCTAATGCAATTCCAGGATGACCTGATGATGCTTTTGTAATTTGCTCAACCGATAGTACCCGTAATGTTTCTATTGCTAATTCATCAATCTTATGCATAATTTAGCCTACATTTTAATCATTTCATAAATGTATGGAGCTTGATCACCAAATGAACATTTAACTTCATTTCCTACGAACAATACTCCTGTTGCGCCAAGTGATTTTAACTCTTCTCCATTTACTTTTTCAATATTCTTCACTTTAACTGTAATTCTCGATATTGTTAAAGTAATGTCAATAATGTTTTCTTTGCCACCATAAGCATTATAAAACGTTTTTTGTTGTTCAAAATCTTTTGGTTCATTTTCAATATTAAGTTCATGCTTTTTTGCTAATTTACTTTTACTATTAATGGTTTTAAAAATCGCAAAAACAGCAAGTAACAGAATAGGGACGATACAAACTAATAATAATATAAGTGCTATAATTTCTTCTTGTGACATTGCTAATGTAATCATTTTTTATTTTCCTTTCTCATTTTATTTATTATTTTCATACAATATATTATATCATATTTATAATTTTTTGTTAATATATTTGAAAGTTAAAAAAGTAAATTGAAAACAATTTACTTTTTATTTACTACTCTTATTGAAACAATTTTAATTTCTTCCACAGGAAAGTTTTGAAAACCATATCCTATACTTTGTGTTTCTACTTTATTTAAATCTTGTAAAACCTTCTTGCCTTCTTCACCAATTACTTTCCCAAAAGCTGCATAAGAACCATCTAGATGTGGAGAAGTTCCTGTGCAAATAAAGAATTGAGAACTTGCACTATTGTAATCATTAGAACGAGCCATAGAAACAACACCGAATTCGTGTTTCAAATGGTTATTATGACCATTTTTAGAAAACTCACCAACAATGTTCTCCACTTCATCTTTCACATTCAACTGATTATTTTTAAAATAATACCCTCCAGTTTGAATCATAAAATCTTTAATAATCCGATGAAAACACACTCCATCATAAAACTTGTCATTCACCAACCGAATAAAATTCCTTACAGTTATAGGTGCAAGTTCTTCATAAAGTTCAACATCAATTTCCCTTCCATCATTGAATGTTATTGTAACCATATTGCCTCATTCCATTGATATTTGTGATCAATGGATTTCTCCTTATGGCGAATAGTTTATAACATTCAGTTAGAATTGTCAATTAGATAAAAATATTTATTTTTTATAAGATTTGCTATTATTAATGAAGTTTTTCCTAGGCTATTTTTATTAATTTTTGTTTCTATGATAGATGTACTTTAATCCTTCTAGCATTAGGTTTTCTTCATAATAAACCTTTTCTTCTAGGGATTCCAAGATAAAATGTGCTTCTCCACCAGTAATAACAACAGGGCATTCTCCCTTTTCTTTTTTTAATTTCTTAATCAAACCATCGATAAGAGAACTTGTACCAAAAATCATACCACTTTGGATTGCAGAAACGGTGTCTCTTCCTACTACACTTTTTGGCCTTTCCATATCAGCTTCTTCAAGTCGTGATGTTTTCTTAATCAAACTATTATAGCTTGTTCTAATTCCTGGTGTGATGATACCACCCAATAATTCTTTATTTTCATTAACATAAGTAAAGGTTATTGCTGTCCCCATGTCAATCACTATAATTGGTGCTTTATATTTATTAACTGAAGCAACCGCGCCAACAAGAATGTCAGCTCCTAGTTGTTTCGGACTATCTATTTTTACATTTATTCCTGTTTTAATTCCTGCATTAACGAACAATGGTTCGATTTTTATATATTTACTAATTGTTTTTGCAAATACTCCATCTAATTGGGGAACAACACTTGCAATAATTATTCCATCGATTTCTGTTACTTCATGTCCTATATACTTAATCATTTCAATGAATTTCAAACCATATTCATCAACAGTTTTATGATAATTTGTTTCTAACCTAAAACTATTCAACAATTTATCCCCATCATAAATACCGAAAACAATATTTGTATTACCAATATCAATACATAATAACATATGTCAACACCTCACTTTTTTATTATATCATAAAACAGGAAAAAGGCAATATTTCCTATTTATCTATCCATAGCAAATCGAATTTTCTTACTGAGAATCTGGTTCCTTCTTCTTGAAACGGATTAACTTAATGGATTTTACAACTAATTCAAGAATTATTATCATTAACAAAATAATTAAAAATTCTCGGATTAGTAATCTTTTTTTAAATGATTATTTCCTTTTTGCCATTATATTTTATTTTAATCATTAACTTGTGAATTCTATTTTTATAGATTGCATTTATCGAAACAATTATTGTAATTACCATTTGACATATAAAAAAGGTAAATCAATCTATGATTTACCTCAATTCGTTATGCTCTCGAGTTATATTTGCCATCATATGTGCCAATGATGATTTTATCTCCTACTTCAATAAAAAGTGGAACTTGAAGTGAGTATCCTGTTTCAACAGTTGCTCCCTTCATTGCGTTTGATACCGTGTTACCCTTAACGTTAGGGTCGCACTCTACTACCTCTAAAACAACTTTTTCTGGTAGCATTACGCCAAGAATTTCACCTTGATAGTCAACAATAGTAACATCCATTCCTTCTTTTAGAAAGTTCTTTTCATAAGTTAATCTATCAGCTGGTATGTCGATTTGAACAAATGATTCCATATCCATGAAGGCAAGTGATTCCCCACCATCATAAATATACTGCATTGGTTTCTTTTCAATAACCGCTTTTTTAATTTTGATTCCTGATGCGATTGCTACTTCAGTAGTAGTTCCCGTCCTCATGTTTTTTAATTTTGTTCGCACATATGCTTGGCCTTTCCCTGGCTTAACGTGTTGGAATTCCAATATTTGATATATTTTATCTTCATATTCAATGGTCATTCCTGTTTTAAATTCGTTGCTTGATACCATAAAATCCTCCTAAAGCATGTATTATTATATCACTTTTTATCCTTATTGTCTATTGTTATTTTACTGTTTAATCGATTATATCTATTTGATAGTTAACTGAAATTTCTTCATTAACAGCCAATATTATTAAATCATCTTTTTTATTAAAATTATGATCTGTATCATGATGATCATTATAGCCTATCCATGGTTCCAAACATAAAAATGGTGCGTCATTGGTTGGTGTCCATATTGCCAACGTTTTAAAATTGTCAAAAGAGAATTTAAGACCTTTTTTATTAGAATTAAGAAGAGAGACTGATTTTGATTTTACCTTAGGAATAATAATAGTATCAATGTCAAACATCTTTTTTTCTAATGGTAATACGGTTAAATTTGAAAAACTTAATACTGATTCGGAAAAATCTAATGTTGCTTCTTTTGTTACTTTTGGTGATGAAAATGTTTCTGGTTTTGAAAAGAAAAGTGTGTAATCACTAAATTTTTCATCTTGATAAATCGGGCAACAAAACCCTGGATGTCCACCCAAATTGAACATAATAGAACGTTTATCAATATTAACAATGGTAATCTTAGTTATTAGTGATTTACCATTTAGTTTATATTCAACAAATGCTTGATACTTAAACGGATAGACTGATAGCGTTTCGTTGTTAAATTCGTTTTTCAACAAAATATAATCGCTAGTATGCTGAATAACAGAAAACTCTTGATGGCGCAATAACCCATGTTGTTTAATGAAATATTCTTTATTATCGATGATTGTCTTTTTATCTCTTAAAGTTCCTATGATAGGGAATAAAAAAGGAGCAGAAAAATTCCAATATTTTGGATTACCATTCCAGATATATTCAATTTCATTCTTAGTTCGTAGAGATTTTAACTCTGCACCTATACTTGCTATTTCAACAATAGCTTCTTCATTTTTTAATTGATACTTATTATTTTGTTCCATTATATAATCTCCTTAATATTATGTGTATTATATCATGCTTTTCTAAATTTATAAAGGCTAATTCGTTTTATATGTAAACAATTTTTTCCTTTTTTTTGATTGTTTCTTGCATTTTCTTTCTTTTTTTTATATAATCAAACAGAGGGGGGATCATTATGTATGAATCTATCAATAAATATATCGATATTCTGATAAAGTTTTCAAAGCCTAATGAACCTTTATGGAATATTGAATCTATGAAATACAATCGTTCTCCCGCTTGGAATTATGTTGATGGCTGTATGATGACTTCATTGTTAGAGTTATATAAAACAACAAAAGAGGATAAATATCTTGACTTTGTTGTTAATTTCATTGATTTCTATGTTTATGAAGATGGTACAATCAAAGGCTATGATATTGAAAAATTTAGTACAGATGATGTTTGTGAAAGTCGGATACTATTTGATTTATATAAATTTACTTCTGATACCAAATATCTAAAAGCAATTGAATATACAAGACAGCAAATCCTTAAACACCCACGAACAAGCGAGGGAAACTTTTGGCACAAGAAAATATATCCCCACCAAGTTTGGCTCGATGGTTTATATATGATGATGCCATTTTACATTCAATACGAAAAATATCTAAACAACAAAAAAAATTATCCCGATATCATAAATCAATTTCGAAATGTTCGTTTACGAATGTTTAATGAAGCCAAAAAATTATATCACCACGGCTATGATTCAACAAAATCTATCTTTTGGGCTAATAAGAATACAGGCTTATCTCAATCATTTTGGTTAAGAGCTATGGGGTGGTATATAGTAGCCCTAATTGATGTCATTGATTATTTAGAGGAATCCGATATCGAAGAAAAGACAACTCTATCTACCATTTTTAAAGAAGCAATTGATGGAATCCTACAATATCAAGATCCAAAAACAAAATTGTTTTATGATGTTGTTGATATGCAAACTCTTCCTGGTAATTATTTGGAAACCAGTGGAAGTGCAATGATTGCTTATGCAGTTTTGAAGGGAGTTCGTTTAGGAATACTCGATGAATCTTACCAACAGCAAGGAGAAGAAATTTTCGATGGTATTTGCCATAACTTCTTACAAGAAGAGGATGGCGATTTGAATTTATTAAATATTTGCTTGGTATCAGGATTAGGTCCTGAAGACAATTTACGGCGAGATGGAACTTTTGAATATTACATCTCAGAGCCAATTGTTGAAAATGATGCTAAGGGAGTTGCTCCTTTTATTATGTCCTATGTTGAAAGAATACGCAAATGAAAACTAGAGTAGCTTCTAGTTTTTTATTTGTTTTTGTCTTTTAATCATGTTATAATAACAACAATAGGTGATATTATGACAATAAAATTTGTAACCCCTCAAGGAATGTGTGGAGGAGTAGCCTCTGCTATTAATCAAATAGAAAAAATATTACAAGACCCACAAACAATAAAACCGATTTATATGTTAGGTTCGTTAGTTCACAATAAAATAATCGTCAATCAATTTCAAGAACAGGGGATTATTATTCTTGATGGGCATAATAAAGAAAAATCTATTAATTCCATTTCTTTTGGAACTATCATTTTTACTGCACATGGTGTCAGTGATAAAATTTACGATTTATCCATTAAAAAAGGATTGAAAATTGTAGATACAACCTGTCCAAAAGTTTTAAAAACACACGAGATCGCGAAGAAAAAACTCAGTGAAGGATATGACATTTTATTTTTTGGTATAAAAGATCACCCTGAGACAGAGGGAATTCTTGGTTTATCAAACAAAATACAATTAATTGATGATTCTATTGAAACCTTTCCCATAAGCAAAAAAACCTTATTGATTAATCAAACAACACTACCTTATAAACAAGTGCAAGCATTATATAAAAAAATAAAAAATAAATATCCATTGATTGAACTAGCTGATGAAGTTTGTAGTGCTACCTATCAAAGACAAAAAGCTGCTCTAGAACAAACAAAGGATGCTGATATTTGTTTAGTTGTTGGCGATATCACGAGCAATAATTGTCAATCTCTTAAACAAGTGATTGAAAATGAAAACAATATTAAAACTTATCTTGTTGAAACAGTGAACGATTTGAAATCAATTGATTTCAGTAATGTAAATACTGTAGCACTTACTTCTGGGGCTTCAACACCAAAAATAGTTGTGAATGCTATCATCAGCAAACTAGAAAAATATAAATAAAGCCATCTTTTATAAGATGGCTCAGACTGTTGACAAAGTAAGTCAATAGTCTTTTTTTTACTCTGGAAAAAGTG
>CAYPLR010000031.1:0-16323 GCA_964411675.1 uncultured Bacteroidales bacterium | reverse complement strand
GTAAAGCCTAAAATAGTGTTACGATATCTTGTTGTTTTCTGAATCGCTTTGAAAATAGGAATTAGTAGTAACCAACAAAATAGAATTCCTGTAATCCATGCACCAACAACTGGAAACTTACTGATTTTTGCTTCTTGAATAATTTCTTCGTTTCTTGTTAAATTATTTTGAATATACTTTCCCATAGTCTCTCCTTGTATTATTCATCAATACTGTCTCTAATTTTAACATACTATTTTTGCATATTCAAGTTTTTTTAAAAACGTTTCCATAAATTTACTGAATAGCTATTGATGATAATTCAGCAAATCACACTTTTTTAAAGAAAAGACCATTTTTATTGTTATAGTAATAAATGATTCCAGGACCATTAATTGAAAAAATTGCTTCTGCGTTTTGCTCTGGATATAATTTTTTCATTTGTATACTATCTATAGTACAATAGGCAATAAAGAAAATATAATCTATTTTATTCATTGGTGAAGCAATAACAATATATAGTTCATTATCCTGTTTTTCAATTTGTATACTATCATCTTTTTCTGCTTCTTGTACTATAAGTGTTCTACCACAACAAGAGAAAGAACCTTCGCCAATCGATGTAATAATATTTCCACAAACAGGGCATATATAAAATTTGGTTTTTAATATATTCGCAGCTTTATTTTTATTTACTACTACTTCCCCTTGGAATAACTCGACTAAAGATACCCCTAATGCTTTTGATAATGGCTCAAGAAGACTAATGTCTGGTAGCCCTTTACCGGTTTCCCATTTAGAAATTGTTTTTTCGCTGACTAAAATTTTATCAGCTAGTTCTTTTTGGGTCATCCTTTTTTCTTCTCTCAAATTTTTTATCATTACTCCCGTTACATAAGAATCCATATCATCCTGCATAATCAATTAAAATTAGTCAACATCTAATTGATTAGTTCCCTTCTTCTATTTTATTGAGTGGTTTCTCTCATGATGTTATTATACTCATTCGAACACATCATGTAAACCTACGCAACGTAGATATTACTTATATTTTACATTCTATAATAAATAAGTCAATTTTATCTTTAACCTTTACTCACGGATTAATTCTGATAGAATTTCTTGACACTCCATTCCTTTTTCATTATTTTGAACCAGTAATATTTTCGCATTATCTGTACATTTATAACCTTTTTTTAATTCTCCATCTTCGAAACATGCTAATGTGTAGTTATCCATACTGATTGCTTTTCCTTTCCTTCTTTTAAAAGAATCTAGGAATCCTTTTCTATCTTCTTCATCTGCATGAGGATTATGATCCATCTTTATTAAATGTAATCCTTCCACATATGTGTAATCATATCCACCTTCAATGATTAATGAATCAGAATAGCCATAATCAAACCAGCAGATTCCCCCTGCAGACAATCCGCTTAATATCGTATTATTTTCATAAGCTTCAATAAGCAATTCATCTACCTTATATTCTTTCCAGGTATTCAACATGAAAAGAGTATCTCCTCCTCCCACATATATTAAATCAGATTTCATAATCTTTTCTTTTATTGTAGGATATTGATTATCTCCTTTTGTTATTTGTAAACTATCAACAATACAGCCAAATGATTCATAAATACATGTAAAAGAAGCAACATATCCTTCAGCATCATGGGAAGCTGTAGGAATAAATAAAACCTTTGGCTTTTTCTTATTTATACTTGATACTACCAATCTATCAAGTGGATATGTTTGTTTTAATGACATTTCTCCACCACCAAAAACATAGATCTTTTTCATTTTTATCTCTTTTCTCCAATAGAATGATTACATTCTTTTTGATAATACTAATTTAGTGAACAGTAGAATTAAAATAGCAGCTAACATAATGAATGCTAGTATTAGAGAAACAAGAAGATAAGGTTCACCAATAAAGCCAAAAATAATAATACAAACAACATTGATGGTCATTAATAAATAAAGTGTAATCGAAGATGCTTTTCCTTGAATAGCCAGTATTCTTTCATCATTACTTGAAATTTGTAATTTTTCTTGAATTTTCTTACTATTCTTTACAATTCCTGCTGCAACAATAAATAAGATAGACATACTTGAAAACATTCCTCGAATAAAATCAGGAAGGAAGTGAAGGGTCCGATCAAATGTAACTAAGATTGATAATAAAAGTCCTATTATAAATAAAATTTCAAAATATGTTTTGTTATAAATTTTCATTGTTTTTCTCCTCATATATAAAAATGTCTTCAATGCTCAAATTAAAAAAGTTAGCTAATTTAAATGCTAATACAATAGATGGATTATATCTCCCATTTTCTAGTGAGCCTATTGTTTGCCTAGATACTCCCATTGCGTTTGCTAGATCTTCTTGTTTAATTCCCTTTTCTTGCCGTAACTTCTCTAAATTGTTTTTCAATTTATCACCTCTTATGGAAAGTTAACTTTACATCATTATATCAAACCTATATCTACAAGTCAAGAAAAAATGGAAAGTTTCCTTTCCTTTTTTTAGCTTTTATGCAGTTTTTTCTTGTTTTATCGCTGTTTCAATACTCTTGCCAAAAACGAAATAGCGCTGGTATAAAAATTCTGTAATGAAATTGATTAACATGGTACCGCCCAAAACTAGATATTCTTTCCAATTGATCTTGGTTAATGCATCTCCCCACCAAGTAGATAGAGGAGTAAATATTGCATAGTATATTAACACTTTAAACATAGCAATCGGAACATTGTTGGCGGATTTGAATGTGAATTTACGATTAATTGTAAAGTTCCATATAACAGATAGTATTAACGCTGTTAAATAACTTGGCCAGTATGTAATTGCAAATGCTTCTGTCATAATCGTAAAGGAAGCAAATTGAATGATTCCCGCAGAAATGGAAAAAGCAGTAAATTTTATGATTCTAATGAGTTCTTTTTTTCTTTCTAATATCATTATTATTGTTCTCCTAAGTTTTATATTATTCGTATTTTATGATTAATCGTTAGCAATTAGAATAATACAATCTCCATGAGTGAACAATACTTTTTCGTCCTTCTTTGGATTAATAACAATTCCACCATTTTCTAATATTGTTTTTTTCTTATAACCAATTGCAATTTCATTCTTCAATACTGCACTTTTAGAAACAGCATAGAAATCCACTTCTTGATCGATGGTAACATAATTTTCTACTTGTTTTAAATATATTTCTGAACCTTCTTCACTTAATAATTCTTGAAATATTTCACGTAAATACTTGTTTTCTGATATTTGACATAACATTTTATTTGCCAATACATTGCTAATTATAAAATCATCAACACTTGCATATTTTAAAATGAATTCATTTTCATTTTTTTCAATTTCAATAATAATGGATGCGTTAAATTCTCTTTCTTTTTTAATTTGTTTTAAATTTAATACTGTTAATAAAGTTTCAGAATCCGATCTTTCTCCATCTTCATGACTATTTGCAAATACAATAATTGTATCAATCTGAGTATAATCAATTTTTTCAAGAATTTCTCTTTCATAAGTTACGCCTTGTATTATATCATATTTTATCAGAGCTTGTGTTTTTATTTCTTTGAATAATTGCTCCTCTAAATTATCTGGGACTAAAAACTTTATATGCGCTCCTTCTTGGACATAAGGTAATAATTCCGCGATTACTTTAAATGTATTATCATTAAAACCTATCGATAAAATGTTCCTTAATGGTTTTGTTTTAATATGAGGGGTTAGTATAATTTTATCTTCGTATCTAGAATTGTTTCTCCCATTAACATAAATCCTATCTTCATCTTCAGCAATCATGATTACTTCATCTTCTTCAGAAATAATTGTTTCCTTTGGTGGATTAATCCTTATCTCTTGATCTTTATGAATTCCCACAACTACTGCTTCATTAAATAGAGAACTAGCCTCTCCAATTGACTTTCCTGTCAATTGGCTATTCTTATAAAAATAAAACTCATTTCCATAAAAATCAAATAGCTCTTGGTATACAAGAGAAAGTCCTGGTTGTAGGCAGGTTTGTGCCATAATTCGATTTGTTGAGTCAGTTAAATGAAGAGCAACTAATTTTTCACCACACATTTCTTTAGCAAGTTTCATTGTCTTCTCATTTGTGAAGATCGCTGTAATATATCCTGACTTTACTTCATTGAAAAATGATGTTTGCTTAATTGCTAATAATGTTTTTACAATCTTTACATCATCAATATCACTAATAATTACAGAACGCGCACTATCAATAGCACAAGTTTCAAGACTACTCTTATCAAAAAGAGAGCCTGTTCTAATAATTATTTTAGTATTATGAAAGTTCTTCACTATTTTTTTTAATTTAATATAAGTCTCCATCATGTCTTGCTCTGATAAAATGGCTATTTTAGGATTCCTTATACTTCTATTTGCTTCAACCAATTGAGAAACTATAATTGGAACATTATCATTCCATCCTAAAATTAAGGTATGATTTTTCTCAATGATTTGTGAAGTTCCTCTTTGTAAATTTTCTAGTTTTGTTTGAAAGCCACTTGAAATTATACTAATTAAAATACTGGTAATAAAAATTCCTACGATAGTAGCAACCGTCATTAAAAAAACATAAAAAAACGTTCCTTCTTCATCGGCTAAATTACCTGGATCAAGAGTTTTCATGAAACTAATCCAAATCATACTAAGAACAGAGTCTGGACTCTTTGTAACCCAATATGCAACTAAACCAATAAGAACCACTGCAACAAATGTAACTGTGAATAAAGCAAAAACGAGAGAAATTGTTCCTTTTGATAATAACTGATCAAATTTGTACTTAATCTTTTTTCTAAATTTCATAATGATTTATGTCCCCTTTGTGATTCAAAATCTATCATACGAAATTATTATATCATTATTTAAAAAAGAAAAACATATTTTTTTATAGCCTGACAATATTTGAAAATATTTTATGAAAACAAGTGCATATAATTATGCACTTGTTAGTTTACCAGTTTTTCTATAAATCCCTATTAAATCTTCATTGTTACTTCATTCAACTTATTATTATCTAACTTTGAAAGTTCAACTACACGGGTAAAATCTAATCCTGCTGCTTTTGCAAAACGCTCACCATATTCTGGATCTGCTAAGTAACAATGAGCCGCATGACGATACTTGATATTGATTGTAACTGGTGCAATATCTGCTACTGTATTACTAATCAACATTTGTTTCTTATCTTCCGTCATAATTCTCCATAAATCTCCTCCTGCACGGAAACAATCATCTGTTGGATCATCTTTTGGATCATAGCGATACATTGCTCCATTCAAATCAAGTGGTGGTTCTATAACATTTGGTTGTGCTGACCACATTCCATAACTATTTGGTGTATAGGCTGGTGCACTTCCATAATTACCATCTACTCTCATTGCACCATCTCGATGATAATCACTCACTGGAACCTTTGGACGATTAACAGGAATCAAATTGTAATTTATTCCTAAACGATAGCGCTGAGCATCCCCATATGAGAATAATCTACCTTGAAGAAAACGATCAGGACTAAATCCTATTCCTGGTACTATATGAGCCGGTGTGAATGCAGCTTGCTCTACTTCAGCAAAATAGTTTTCTGGATTACGATTTAATTCTAAAACACCAACTTCAATTAATGGATATTCTGAATGTTTCCATATTTTAGTAATATCAAATGGATTTTCATAGTGATTCTTTGCTTGTTCTTCTGTCATTATTTGCACATACATGGTCCATTTTGGATAATCTTTCGCTTCAATTGCTTCATAAAGATCTTTACCATGGTATTCACGATCCATACCATTAATCTTAGCAGCTTCTTCATTAGAAAGGTTTTTAATTCCTTGTTGTGTTTTAAAATGGAATTTACACCATACTCGTTCATTCTTTTCATTATAAAATGAGAAAGTATGTTCACCGAAGAAATGCATATGGCGAAATGATGCGGGAATTCCTCTGTCACTCATAACAATAGTGATTTGATGGAAACATTCTGGTAATAGTGTCCAAAAATCCCAGTTATTTTGAGCAGAACGTCTTCCTGTTTTTGGATCACGCTTTACAGCACGATTTAAATCAGAAAAATTATGAACATCTCTGATAAAGAAAGTCGGTGTATTGTTCCCCACCAAGTCCCAGTTACCTTCTTCTGTATAAAACTTAACCGCAACACCACGAATATCTCTTTCACAATCAGCAGCACCTCGCTCGCCAGCAACCGTTGAAAACCTTATGAATAATTCGGTTACTTTTCCAGGTTGTAACACCTTTGCCTTTGTGTACATAGAAATATCATGAGTCACTGTTAATTTTCCATATGCACCCCATCCTTTAGCATGCATACGCCTTTCTGGAATCACTTCACGATTGAAGTGTGCCATTTTTTCCATCAACCAAACATCTTGCATTACGACAGGTCCACGGGGGCCAGCAGTAATGGAGTTTTCATTGTCCGCTACTGGAGCACCAACTTCATTAGTCAATTTTTTGTACTCTTTCATTTAAATCCTCCTTCTCTATTCTTAATATATTTATAATATTAATACCTATAATAATAAACACATAACTAGAATCCAAACATAAACACTTGTTTTAAGTAGCATTAACATTCCTATTTTAGGGTTTTTATTAGCCCAGATAACAACAGGAAGGTAAAATGCAAAACTAAGAACTATAGCAAGCCACATAAAATAGAATCCTTCAACAATATTTTTATTATTGAAAAAGAGAATAGCAACAATTAATCCCTGGATGAAAAAAGGAATATTGCGATAAATTCCCCATTTTACTGGAGGAAAACGATTCTCCCATTTGTTTTGAGGAAAAAAACATAAAATAATTCTGACAAGTGCAAGGCTGTATATAACAATCGTCCATACATTGAAAGTATCAATAGAAAAAATGAGCAATCCAATATGCCATAGAACAAGATAAAAAATAGTCATTGTGATGGATGTAATCTTCTTCCCTTGACCTAAGGATCTTCGAAAGCGTTCCTCTTCTTTTGTTAGAATAACCCTTATCCTTGGTATTAAATGAAAAGCATCTCCCCCCACAAGAACAAGCGCCATAATTCCAGCTAGGATTCTTGGTAAAAAATCTCTTGAATTACTTAGCAAAATAATTCCTAATATAACTGTTGTCAATAGATACAAACTATCAAATATCGCTTCAACAAATCCAAATACTCTTTTCATCGATGTTTCATCTCTTTCTTCCTTTTGCCATAATAATGAGATGAATGGATACTAACAATCCAACAATAGCCAATAAAATAGTCATTGTTTTCGTTTGAATGATTAAGATGGAAATAATTAGCGTTCCCCAAAGCCACCCCATACTGATTAAAAAAGTTCTTTTTGATAATCCTTTTTTATTTTCAAAATTCTCAATATGCTCTCTGAAAAAAGCATTTTTCATAATCAATTTTTTCATATTAGGGCTTGTTGAAAAGAAAGCAACTGCTAATAACACAAAAGGAGTTGTTGGCCAGATGGGAATAAATATCCCAATTGCGCCCAAGCCCAGGAAAAGGAAACCAAATAAAGCAAAAATAATTTTACTAAATTGCATCATTTCCCCCCTTCATTTGCATTTATATACCTATATTATAACATATCTAAATAAATTAGTGTTTAAAACGTTTATAAAAATATAAAAAGGCTTTAGTCATTGCTAAAGCCTTTATATTTTTAAATTAGAAAATTGATAATGCTAAGAAAACAGTGCTTAGTAAACTAGCTAATAAACTAACAACAGTGATTTGTGTATTGATACTTGGACCTGCTGTATCCTTGAATGGATCGCCTACAGTATCGCCAACAACTGCTGCTTTATGAGCTGGGCTTCCTTTACCACCACAATTTCCAGATTCAACATATTTCTTTCCATTGTCCCATAAGCCACCGCTATTACTCATAAACAATGCTAATAATAAACCACTAACAATATTACCTACAAGGAATCCACCAACAGCTTTAACTCCACCAATAAATCCAACGATTATTGTAATAACAATTGCAAATAATCCGGCAGGAATTAACTCTTTTAAAGCCCCAGTAGTAGCGATAGCGATACACTTATCATACTCTGGTTGAACTCCTTCTTTTCCTTCTACTAATCCAGGGATTTCTTGAAATTGGCGATGTATTTCTTTTACCATTCTTTCGGCGTTACGATTTACACCTAACATTAACAAGGCACTAAATACCGCTGGTACAGCTGCACCTATTAATAAACCAAAGAAGATAACGGGATCCATAACATCAAATCCTTTTAGAATTTCTTCACCTGCTTTTGTATTCACTTCACTCATAAATGCACCAAGTAAAGCAATAACTGTTAATCCAGCAGCTCCAATAGAGAAGCCTTTAGTAACAGCTTTAACAGTATTTCCAGCTGAGTCAAGACTATCCGTAATTTCTAGTGCAGTTTCTCCTAAATCGCCCATTTCAACAAGGCCACGAGCATTATCAACGATTGGTCCATAAGCATCATTACTGATTATCATACCAACAATAGATAACATTCCTACAGCTGCCATTGAAATACCAAACATACCATAATTTGCTCCTAATGGCTCACATAATTTATATGCAGCTAGTGCAGAAATAGCAATTCCTACCATTGCTGGTAAAACACTTAGGAATCCATAGCTTACACCATTAATAATTGTAAATGCTGGTCCGCTTTCACTAGCTTTTGCTACGTTACGTACAGGCTTGCGTTCATCATTAGTAAAGTAATCCGTTGTGATTCCAATAATAACACCAACCAATAGACCTACTACGGATGCTCCCCAAATACGCCATTCAAATTTAAAAATTAATGTTGCTACTAGTGTTAATGCGATAAAAATCGCGGTTGTAACATAGGTACTCATATTTAATGCGTGAGTAGGATTTCCTTTTTTACCCATTTTTGCTGTACCAACACCAATAATAGAAGCAAGCAATCCAAGGGCTGCAAAACAAAATACCATCATTACATTTTTACCTTCTACTCCACCTAAAGCAACAGCCATTACTAATGCAGCAGCTAATGAAGCAACGTTTGAGTCAAATAAATCGGCACCCATTCCCGCTACATCACCAACATTATCACCAACATTGTCAGCAATAACTGCAGGATTTCTTGGATCATCTTCAGGAATACCTAATTCAACTTTACCAACTAAGTCAGCGCTAATATCTGCTGTTTTAGTGAATATACCACCACCTGCTTTTGCAAATAATGCTAAGCTTGAAGCACCAAAGCTAAATCCCAATAGAGCTGTACTATTTTTAGTTACTAAAAATACTAAAGCCATACCCAATAATGATGCTCCAACAACAGCCATTCCCATAACTGCTCCGCCTCTAAACCCACTTAAGAAACTTGGTTTGATTCCTTGTTGAGCTGCTTCAGCAGTCTTTACATTAGCAATAGTTGCTACTTGAATACCAATCTTTCCTGCAAGAGCACTTAGACCAGTTCCAAATAGATAAGCAATGATCATTGTCAAGTTGTTAAGAATATTACCTTTCCAAATTGGTTCAGGTAAAAAAACAAAAATCAAGATTGCAATAATTCCAGCAAATTTAGCTAAAACAATGTATTCTTTCTTTAAAAATGTATTGGCACCTTTACGAATTAATTCACCAATACTAGCTACTTTCTTATTACTAGATGGTTGTTTTGATACCCATAAATATAACCAAAAAGCAAATACAAAAGCAATTATTGAAATTACAATAGTGCTTAAAATAAAGTATTTTTCCATGATTTCACTCCTTTTATTACAAAACTACTCTATTTTAACATAATATGAAAGCTTTTTCAAGAGTGAAAAGGTATTTATAAAAAAGCTAGATAGAATTATCTAGCTTTTGAGTTATCAATCATATTCATATGAGTATTATAAATAAATAATTATAAAATTGCAGATCCACCTGTAATAATCCAGCACGCTAGCATAGCCACAGTCATAGCACCTACATAGACACTACCTGTTTTTCGATATGCAAATGTACACAATATACTAAATATTAATACTTGAGGAACAAAGACAATCATAAGCGACATAAATGGCCCACCAAATGTTGAACTGAATAAAAGGTCAACTCCTGGACCAATTCCTATAAAGAAAGGAACATATTCAATTACCATTAAGATTAGAATTCCCCCAACCATTAGTAATGCATTACGCCACCAACAAGATAAGAAGCCTTTAAATCCTGGTTTGTTTGCTCCACTATTTCTCATTTGAGCAAATATTTTTGAATTATTTAAAATAAAGAATACAATAAAAATCGGTAAGTATGCTAAGAATTGGAAGAATCTTTCTAGACTAAACCCTTTGAAGAATGGCCAAATAAATCTAAAGTCTAGCATAAATGCTTTCTCACAAATAATACATTGAATATACATGAAAGCAACCATACATAAAACCACGATAGTACTTTTCCCAAGTAATATCCAATCAAAATGATCTTTATTTTCTAAAGTGGATAACCCTAAATCACAATAATCCTTTGGTATATTTAATCTTTTTGCTTTTCTCCATGGAAGAATCGTTGTTAGTAGCATAACAATAATTAAAAATAAATACCATGATAAGAAGCCATTTCCGATTGTCATTCGATAGACTGTTGTTTCAGGTAGTGGTAATAAGCCATGTCCAAGTTGTGTCATAAAAGGATAAGATAGTCCTGCAATTAATATAGTAATGATAGCACCTTTCCACCATTTCCATCCTACCTTGACATTTTTTGCTCTTTCAGAAATAATTTCTGGATGAGCAATTGAACTAAAAAATGGTATTTTAATCAAAATGGTGAATAATGCCAACATACTAGCAAGTGCTGCTAATGTTGCAACTAATATCAAACATTCTTTTACCAAAAATACTTGATTAGAATTTTCTAATGTCGTGTTTGTTCCAATGGTTTGATCAAGCCAATCAATTGTTGTTGCAATGGCTTTTTTATTATGAGTTAATAGACGGTGATTCGTCATTACCAGTTCCCTACGACGAGCTGTTCCATCACTAAAATCTCCATAGGTAGTATTCCATTCCCCGTTTCCTTGAGTTACACCCAAGAATTCACTAGTTATTTCATTTTGAATGATGGAATCATTCACAGTTTGTTTGCTATAATCACGGAACATATTAAATTCATCCCATTTTGCCGTTAAAAGTAAAACATTATTAAAATGAATATTAGCATTATCATAAGCATCTTTCGTGAATAATTCTCCAGCTTGAAGAATGGTTGCTTTGGGTTCAATATCAGTCCCAGAAAAACCAGCACTTACACTCCAAGAAGCCCAAGTACCCATCGAGTGACCCGAGACTGCCATCTTGCTATTATCAACATAGGATAATTCAGATAAATATGCATAAGCAGCAATTCCTCCCATAGAGGAATCTAAAATTTGATTTCCTTCTTCATCCTTCGAATATTTATCAAGGAAGAACTTCATGTTAGAAAAGTTCATCATTATTTTATATCTTTCTGGTCCACCTATTTCAACAAACGTACCATTTTCTTCAGAATCTGTTCCAAAGTTAACAGTGACCTTGTGATTCACATATCCACGATTAATTAAACTAACGGTAGTTGCTCCATGACCAAATTCATCAATAGCCATAACAACAATTCCTCTTCTTGCTAGTTCTAGTGCATAAGCAGCTGATGTTTCGTGGTCATTTTGATATCCATGTAATAATAACACAGCGCTTGCTTTATTTGTTGGTGTTGCTGTTTTTGGAGTATACAACTTATAAGCGATTTCTCCAGTCTTTTCTTCCCCATCTATGGTTTGATAGGTTGTTTCAAATGTTCCCATGGTCACAGCAATGTTTCCGAAATCTTTTTGGATTCCATTTGCGATTGCCATTGAAATAAAAACTATGGCAACAAAAGATAATAAAAACAAAAATGATTTTAAGTTTTTCTTTAAGAAATTCATATTGCTTCCTTTCCTTGAATATAAAGCGATTCTTTTACATCCTTGTTAAAATTTTACCATTTTATAGGTTCTCAGTCAACCATATATCCTTTTTATCCTAATAAAAGAAAAGAGTCACTATCGTAACTCTTATTGCTTTTTCTCTTTACGCCTTATTTGTAGTTTTGATTATAATACTCTCTACCAGCGGTGATTGCTTTTTGATTAAGGCTAATTAAATGGGCTTTCTTTTCTCCAAATAGTTTTTCCAATAATTTAATAATCAATTGATCATCAAATAGTTGTGTTTTTGCAAGATATGCTCCTAGCATCACCATGTTTGCTACCTTAAAATTACCCAGTTTACCTGCTATTTCATTCACTGGTATATAAAATACTTCAATATCTGTTCTCACACTTTTTTGATCTATTAGCGATGAGTTTACTAATAATTTACCCAGTGGCTTTACTTTGTCTTCAAACTTTTCCAAGGATGGTTTGTTCATAACAATTACCGTATCCGCTTTTGAAATCACGGGAGAATTCACAGGTACTTCAGAAATAGTAACCGAACAGTTGGCAGTACCTCCCCTTGTTTCTGGTCCATAGGATGGGTACCATAAGGTATTAAATCCCCTCTCATTTGCTGCATATGCTAATAATTGACCTATTAACATAACTCCTTGACCACCAAAGCCAGCACATATAATTTTTTCAGAAATCATTGTCCTTCCTCCTTGGCATCATCCCTAAACACTCCTAGTGGATAATAGGGTATCATATTCTCCTCTGCCCATTTTAGGGCTTGATTTGGTGTCATTCCCCAATTAACAGGACAAGTAGAAATAAATTCAATCAAAGAAAATCCTTTTTGATCTATTTGTGTTTGAAAAGCTCGTTTTACTGCTTGTTTTGCTCGCCTAACATGGGCAGGATTATGAACAGATACTCTCTCAATATACGCTGCTCCAGGGATAGTTGCTAACAATTCAGATATTCTAATTGGTAAACCAGATTGCTCTTTCGTACGTCCAAATGGTGATGTTGACGTTTTTTGTCCAATTAATGTAGTTGGAGCCATTTGTCCTCCAGTCATGCCATAGATTGCATTATTAACAAATATAACCGTTATTTTTTCTCCCCGATGGGCTGCATGTACTATTTCTGCGGTTCCGATTGATGCTAAATCACCATCTCCTTGGTAAGTAAAGACAATGCGATCCGGTAAAACTCGTTTTAACCCCGTAGCAACTGCGGGACCACGACCATGTGCAGCTTGAACCATATCACAATTGAAGTTATTGTAATTGGTTACGGCACAGCCTACTGGAGATATTCCGATTGCTTTATCTGTCAAGTTTAGTTCTTCTAATACCTCTGCTACAAGTCGATGAATAATTCCATGAGTGCAACCTGCACAATATGAAAATTCATTGTCAGTTAAGGCTTTCGTCCTTTGAAAGATTACTTTACTCATTGACTAACCCCTCCCGCATTTTGGTAACTGCATTCAAAATTTCTTCTGTTTCGGGAATCATACCTCCACTTCGTCCAAAGAACGAAATTAGTAAGCGCCCTTTATTGGCAATCTTAACATCATCAAGCATTTGTCCCATCGATAATTCGCATACCAATAACCCTTTTACTGTTGAAGATAAATTGTCAAATGCTTTTTCGGGATATGGCCAAATGGAAATTGGTCGAAGTAATCCAACCTTAATTCCTTGTTCACGGAGTTCCTCAATGGCACTACGACAAATACGTGCCATTGTTCCATATGCGACTATTATTATTTCTGCATCTTCCCCATGAACGATTTCATAGCGTTGTTCATTTTCTTTCATTTTTTGATATTTATGATGTAAATGAATACAATGTGCTTCTAATTCAGGAGTATTTAAATATAATGAATTGACAATTCGGCGTTTTCTCTGTCCCATTGTTGCATTCGTTGCCCAATTATTTTCTGGAATCCAACGCTTCTTTATTTCTTTATCAACATCTACGGGTTCCATCATTTGACCAATCAAACCATCAACAGCAATCATAACAGGGTTACGATAGATATCCGATAAATCAAATGATTCTTTAATAATATCTACTGTTTCTTGAAGTGATTCAGGAGCAAAAGCTAAACAATAATAATCCCCATTGCCGCCCCCACGAGTAACCTGTTTATAATCCGCTTGGGAAGGTTGGATTCCTCCTAAGCCAGGGCCACCTCGCATAACATTGATAATCACTCCTGGTAATTCTGAACCAGCCATATAGCTAATTCCTTCTTGTTTTAAAGCAATTCCTGGTGAAGATGAGGATGTCATCACTCTAACACCTGCTGCACTAGCACCATAAACCATATTAATTGCTGCAATTTCTGATTCTGCTTGTAAGAATACTCCACCATAGTCTCTCATATATCGAGACAAATATTCTGGAAGTTCGCTTTGCGGTGTAATGGGGTAGCCAAAAAACGCTTTGCAGCCACCTTTTAATGCAGCCAAAGCCATAGCTTCATTCCCTTTCATCATTAATTTTGCCATTTGTATATTCCCCCAATAAAAATATTTTTTATTATATCAATTACATTATTTAAAAGATATTTTTAATCCAATCGATAAACAGTAATAACAACATCAGGACACATCATTGCACAATTCGCACAACCAATACATTTTTCTGGTGTATGGATGCGCATCGGTTGATATCCCTTCGAATTTAATGTTTTGGTATCTAATTCTAACAAATTAAGCGGACATGCAGCTACACATAAGCCACAGCCTTTGCAGCGTTCTATTGCTACTTCGATTTTACCCTTTGCCATATCAATCTCCTTAAAGCCATTTTTCTCGTAATAATATCTTTAGGGGAAACTTTTCACCTAGGATATCAATTGGTAATTGTTGCATCAATGATTCCACTCCTGAAGTATAAACTACTTTAATATTGGTTAATGCAACTACTTCTTTCATGATTAGATTCGAAGCTTTCATATCTTCGATTGTAGTGCTTTTAAGATAATTACTATTATTAATAAACCCAGTAACCTCTAATCCTGATTCGCTTTTCAATGCTTGCATCATTTTAAATATTTGCTTTGCATTGCTTGTTTCTGGACGAAAGACATTAATGACCATCCACATTTCATATGGTTGATCAACAATATCATCATAATATTGCTTTAATACTTTAATTCCATTAGTATCACCGCCACAATCTAGGATTACTAATTTATCTCGTTTCACTATTCTGCCTTTAATCGCTGGGGATAGATAGGGCATATCTAATCCTTTGATAGAATTAAAAGTATCGGAAAGCACTTCAATCTGCTCTTGTATTAAAATTTCTCTTATTTCTCGCGAACGAAAATAGGTGTTTATAATATCTAAATCTGCTAAACAAACTGATTGTTCTTTGGCTAGTTTTAGTGCAAGGTTGACAGCAAATTCTGATTTTCCACTACCAAAATGACCAACGACAATAATTAAAGGGTCTTTCATTTGCGTACTATATAATTGCTTCGAATGTTACGAATTACTCGAATTCGTTCTTCTGCAAGATGATTGGCTGCTTGAGCAGGCGTAATTTCTTTTTCTTTTGCTATTTTAAATATCTCTAATACTTTATTATAGATTCTTTTTACTTTTCTTTTTGCTTCTTCAGGATCATATCCTAAAATTTCTTGATAAACATTGATGACTCCACCAGCATTCACAACATAATCTGGTGCATACAAAATTCCTAGATTTTGTAATACAACACCATGGCGTTCTTCTTTTAGAACATTATTCGCTGCTCCACAGATAATCTTAAACTTAAATTGAGGAATTGTTTCATCATTAATGATGGCTCCTAATGCACATGGAGCAAAAATATCATAGGTATCTTTAAAAATATCTTCTGGAGAAATAATTGTAACAGGGAAATCACTAGCAACACGATCAAGTTTTGCTTTCTTGATATCGGTAACAAATACCTTGGCACCATCATTCACTAGAAACTTCACAAGATTGTAACCCACTTGACCAACTCCCTGAACAAGAACTTTTTTGCCTTTTAATTCGTCTGAACCATACATTTCTAAGCAAGAAGCTCTCATTCCCCAGTAGACACCTGATGCAGTAAATGGGGATGGGTCACCAGAAGTTTTCTTTAAACCAGTAATATTACTTGTTTCCATCGCAATATAATCCATATCCTCTGTATTGGTATTAACATCTTCTGCTGTAATATATCGACCATTTAATGATTGAACATAACGACCAAATGCACGCCAATAAGCTTCAGATTTAACCTTTTCTGGATCACCGATTAGAACAGTTTTACCTCCACCAAGATTAAGACCAGCAACGGCATTCTTATATGTCATTCCTCTAGCTAGCCTTAAA
>CAYPLR010000030.1:0-17177 GCA_964411675.1 uncultured Bacteroidales bacterium | reverse complement strand
AAATCACTTTTGCGTTTTAATCAATGTTGGTCTCATATGTATTGTAATATAACACATATTTTCTTTATTAATCACAAGATTTATTGTTATTCATCATCAAATGTGCTATAATATATAATAATTGTAAAATGATTTATTTGTGAGGCTAAAATGGATATTGAAAAATATACAAATGGTAAAGCATATCATTTTTTCGAAGTTCTTTTTAAATTAATTGTTTGGAATTTGTTAACAATTATCATTGTTTGCTTAGCTATTGCTGGACCTTTTCTTGGCTTTTATTATTTGAAAGAAGGAACACTAGCAGGATTATTAATGATAATAGGTGCTTTACTGGGAATTTTTGTATTCATACCTTGCTATTGCACAATTTTTTCTTGTATTAAACTTTATAAAGAAGAAAAGGAATCGACGACTATCGCTATCTATTTTAATCGTTTGTGGGACAATATTAAGAGTTTGTATAAAACTGAATTAATTATTTTTCCAGTCGTATTATTGTTTTCTTTTTCAATGTATTTCTATTATGAAGTCATAGGGAATGAAGAAGTTGAAATCAATCTCATCACTTCCATTTATCAAATAGGCTATACGATTCTTCTATTTGCCATTGTTGCTGTTTTTTTATGTTTTTTAAATTTACCAATGACGGTGGGATATTTTCGAATGAAAACGAAAACAATCATGAAATTCACTTTGATCATGACATTTAAACATATTTTAAGAACCTTTCTGTTTACTGTTTTATTGATTGCACCATTATTAATTGTAATTCTAGTTAATTCGTTAATTCCAGTATGGATGTTAATTGGTTTTAGTTTACCGTTATATGCAATGTATTTTCTAACAAGAAAAGATTATTGGCGTTTGGTCAATAATATAGATGTTATTAGAGATGAAGAAATATACTTGAAAAAAGGAGAAGAAAATGACTAAACTAGGAATTGAAAGAATTGATGATTATTTACATTTGTTTAAGGGAAAGCGCGTTGGATTGATTACCAATCCTACAGGAATGGATCGACACTTTAAATCAACGATAGATATTCTTCATGAAAAGGTAAACTTAGTAGCACTTTTTTCACCAGAACATGGCGTTAGAGGAAACGTTAATGCTGGAGACCATCTTGAAAGTTATATTGATGATAAAACAGGAATTATTGTTCATAGTCTATATGGTGAGAAAAGAAGACCTAGTGATGAAATTATGGACAGTATTGATTTAATATGTATCGATATTCAAGATGTTGGTTCTAGATTCTATACGTTTATTTACACAATGGCATACTGCATGATTGCATGTAAAGATAAAAACAAACAATTTGTAGTTTTTGATCGACCTAATCCAATCAATGGAAAAGATGTTGAGGGAAATATTCTTGATTTAAACTATCGTTCTTTTATTGGATATTATCCAATTGTACAAAGACCAGGAATGACCATTGCAGAATTAGCAATGCTTTTCAATAAAGAATATGAAATAGGATGTAATTTATCGGTAATACCGATGGAAAATTATACTCGTGAACAATACTTTGAGGAAACAGGATGCTTATGGATTATGCCATCACCTAATATTCCTACACCAGAAATCGCTTTGTATTTTAACTCAACCTGTGTCTTTGAAGGAACAAATGTAGCAGAAGGCAGGGGAACTACGTTACCATTTAAGCTGATTGGAGCACCTTACATTAATGCAAATGAATTAGCAAATAAAATGAATAATTTGCATTTGAAAGGAATTTATTTTCGTCCTGTACACTTTAATCCTGTTGCATTCAAGTACAAGGGAGAAATGTGTAATGGAGTTGAACTTTACATCTTAGATCGAAGTGAATTTTTACCTGTAAAGACGGGGTGGGCATTACTGGATACTATCCGTAATCTATATCCAAATGACTTTACTGTTAATCCACCTTATACACTAGGAAAACCATGTATGTTAGAATTAAATACAGGTTGCTCGTATATCAAAGAAAAGAAATACACATTAGAAGAACAATTTGATATCATCGAAAAAGAAACTAAAGAATTCATAAAGATAAGAGAAAAATACTTGTTATATTAGGAGATAGAAAGCATGAATCAAGCATTAGCAAAAATGACACTAAAGGAAAAAATAGGACAACTATTGATTGCTGGATTTGTAGGTTACGAATACAACGAGGGCATTAAAACTTTAATTGAAGAATACAAACTGGGAAATGTCGTTCTATTAACAAGAAACTTTCAAAACATTAAGCAATTTCATGATTTGTGCTTGAAATTATATACAGAAATTCAAAAAAATTCTAGTGTAATACCCTTCATGACAATCACACAAGAAGGAGGAATGGTGACTCGAATTGTTCGAGAAGCAACCTTCTTTCCGGGTAATATGACGCTTGGAGCAACAAAAGAAGAATATGTATATGAAATAGGAAGATTGATGGCAGAGGAACTATTTGCTTTAGGTATTAATTTAAATTTTGCTCCATCTCTTGATGTCAATAATAATCCTGATAATCCTGTAATCGGAGTTAGAAGCTATTCTGACAATCCTCAAGTAGTCGCTAGATATGGTCTTGATTTCATTCGTGGTATGCAATCAACAGGAATGATTGCTACTGCAAAACATTTTCCAGGACATGGAGATACCAATGTTGATAGTCATTTTGGACTTCCAAGTATTAATCATAGTCGAGAACGAATTGAAAATGTGGAACTCGTTCCATTTAAAAAAGTGATTGAAGAAGTAAAAGCAATTATGCCTGCTCATATTTTCTTCCGAGCCTTTGAAGAAAATCAGATTCCAGTGACTATTTCTGAAAAAGCCATCACAGGATTACTTCGCAAAGAATTAGGCTTTAAAGGCCTAATTATAAGTGATGCCATGGAGATGAAGGCAATTGCAGATAACTTTGGTGTTGCAAAAGGGGCAGTGTTAGCACTACTTGCGGGACAAGATCAATTGATTGTTTCCTCTAATTATGAATATCAAGTAGAAGTTTTAAAAGCAGTAGAACAAGCTGTTTTAGATGGAACTATTCCTCTAGCTTTGATTGATGAAAAAGTTACACGAATATTAAGTTATAAAAAACAATTACAAAAAATTTATGAAGATAAATTTGTTCATAAAACATACGAAGAAAAAGTGGAAACAATCCTTAACAAACAGAGTAAAGAAATTGTTAGTAAGATTGTAGATGAATCATTAACATTGGTAAAAGGGAATAATCTTAATCCTAAATTATCAACATTGGTTTTAGCGCCATCACCTTTTGCTATGACAGTTGTTGAAGAAGATATTAGCAATAGAAGTATTGTAAAAGCTTTAAATGAAGAAGACTTCAATGGTGAAGCTATAAAAATGAGTGTAAATCCAAATGATGTTGAAATTAAAGAATTGATTCATAAAGCAAAGGACTTTCAACAAGTGCTTGTTTGTACCTATAACGCTACTAATTATCAAGGACAAATTGATCTCATCAATCAGTTATTTGATGAATCGATGAATTTATTTGTCCTTTCAACAAAATCTCCTTATGATATTTTTAAGTTTAAGCAAATTGAAAACTATTTATGTTTATATGAATACACACCAAATTCGGTTATGACTATTGTAAAATATTTACAAGGAAGCATAAAACCTAAAGGGAAGTTGCCAATTACGTTGACTGAAAAAATCAAAGTAGGAGCTTCTGTCTATGTGGGATTGAAGGAATATCCAGTAGTTAAAAATATTGAATATTTACAGATGCTAAAGGAAAATGGTGTAGATCGAGTGTTTATTTCAGCGCATATTCCTGAAATGAATCATAATTTTGTTGTAGAATTAATTGAAGTCTGTAATAAAGCAAAAGAATTAGGTTTGAAAGTTATTCTGGATGTTTCAAGACCGATGATGGAAAAATTTAACATCCCAGAAATCTATTCGTTACGCTTAGATTATGGCTTCAACAATGATGAAATAGCTGAACTTTGTAAACAAAATAAGTTTATTGTTGAATTGAATGCTTCAACAATTACCATAAAACAATTAGAATATTTGAAGAGTTGTGGTGTTGATTTACATAAAGTTAGAATTAGTCATAATTTTTACCCTAAATTGTACACAGGAATTTCTCGTGAAGAAGTGATTCGACGTAATAAAATCTTTAAACAATATGGTCTTAATGTAATGATGTATATACCATCACAAAATCAAAAACGACCTCCAATGTATGAAGGTCTACCAACCATCGAAGAACATCGTTACTATTCATTAGAAGCTATTCTATCTGAAATCAGAGGACTTAGTATTGATGAGGTTTTCTTTGGTGATAGTTATGCAAGCGTAGAAGAAATTAAAATGGCAACTACGTTTGATTATGATGTTGTACAAATACCAATTATTGTGAATAAGGGTTTGACCGAAGAAGAAAAAGAATTATTGCAGCAAGAGCATCGGAATCGAATTGATCAGCCAACTTATTTTGTTCGATCTTCATGCCGATTAAAAGTTGGAGAAGTGAAACCTAATAACACCGTGGTGAGAAAACAAGGAGATATTACGATAGATAATAAATTGTTTGCTCGCTATCAAGGAGAAGTTTGTCTTATGTTAACAGACTTACCGCAAGATGATAGAGTAAATGTGGTGGGTAACATTGCTTGTGATATTGAAACATTAGCATTTATTAAACCAGGGGATAGATTTAGATTGATAATTAAAGGTGAAAAATGATGAAAAAAGTAATAATTGCTGTAGATGCAGGAGGAACAAAAACAAAAGTATCGGCTATAGATGAAAATGCTAATATTGTTTATGAAGAAATAGGTGATTCAGGTAGTCCAGCAGTCATTCATGAAAAAGCAATTATCAACATCTTCAATTTAGTCAGAAGCGTTTTTCACCATGTGAAAGACGAGTATCAGGTTGTTTATGTACAAATGGGTATTTCTGGTTTGGGGGTAATTCCTAATCAGGAGGAATTGCAAAAAAGTTTAGCAAATGAATTAGGTGTAGAGGTTTCGTTTGCTAGTGATATTATTATAGGTCTATTTTCAATTATTGAAGATAGGTATCCTGAAGGTGTTTTAGTTTTGTCTGGAACAGGAAGCGCTGTATGTGCCACAAATGGCCAAGATATTCGCTATGGTGGTGGATGGGGACATTTACTAACAGAAACAGGCTCAGCGTATTTTTCTGTTAAATCACTTGTTTGCCAAGCGATTAAATACTTTGAACGCCATAATGCCATCAATCCGTTGGCATTGAAGTTTATGAAAACTATTAATATCACTTCTTTAGAAGGATTTAAAAGTTTTATTTATTCTAACACAAAAAATCATATTGCTTCTCACTCCCATTTTATTTGTGAAGAAGCGGAAAAAGGCGATAAAGAAGCGATCCATATTTTAGAAAAGTGTGGCCGTGATTTAGCAAGCGAAGTTAAATTAGTACATCGATTACTAAAACTTTCTAATAAAGCTGTTCTAGGTTTTCGGGGTGGATTAATTTGCAACTCGCAAATTGTTCAACAAGCATTACTAACTTCTCTAGCAAAAAAAGAAATTCATCTTGAATTAGTTACAGGCAATACAGATCCAATTTATGGAGCGTATTATTTAGCGAAAAGGAAGAATAAAATATGAAAGCAATCGGTTTAATGAGTGGAACTTCGTTAGATGGTGTTGATGCTAGTCTTGTCAACATTGAAAATGAAAAATTCACTTTAATTAAGTTCGTGACTTTGCCATACGAGGAAGATTTCAAAAAGAAAATTATGCGAAATTTGTCCGATGAAACAGCAAAATTATCGGAAATTTGTAGTCTTAATTTTGAACTAGGATATAAGTTTGTTGAAGCGATTGATCTGTTGTTAGAAGGAACCCCTTATAAATATATGGATATTGATTTTATTGCTAGCCATGGCCAAACAATTTGGCACAACCCTCATCAAAAAGAAGGACTAGTTCCTTCAACATTACAGATAGGAGATGCCTCGGTAATAGCTAACAAGACAGGAATTAAGACAATCACTAATTTTCGTACCGCAGATATGGCTGTTGGTGGGGAAGGAGCTCCTTTGGTTCCTATGTCGGAGTATATGTTGTTTCGTAGTGACGAAAAGAATATATTATTACAAAACATTGGAGGAATTAGTAATCTAACTTATTTACCAAAAAGATGCCAAATTAATGAAGTCATCGCTTTTGATTGTGGGCCAGGGAATGTCATGATTGATTATTTTACTAGTAAGTATTTCCAAAAACCATATGATGATGGTGGAAAAATAGCTCTTAGTGGTAAAGTAATTAAAGCAATTTTTGACGAATTAAAAAAAGATGATTTTATTATGAAAAAACCACCTAAAAGTACTGGTAGAGAACAATATTCAGCAAAAAATATGGAAAAAACGGCAGAAAAACTTCACTTTAATGATTACTGCCCAGCAGATATTATCACAACCATTACGGAATTTACTGCTTATTGTATTTGCTATCACTACCAAAAATACATCAAAAACTTTGATGAAATTATTGTTAGTGGTGGAGGAAGCCATAATAATTACATTATGAAACGTATGCGAGAAATCTTAAATTGCGATGTGCTTCGTCAAGAAGATATTGGGTTTAATAGTGATGCAAAAGAAGCTGTTGCCTTTGTAGTTTTAGGATACTTAACTTTGCAAGGAAAATTGGGAAATGTTTGCAGTGCAACAGGAGCTAAAAAATCAGTTATTTTAGGTAGCATTACTCCATCTCGGAAAAGTCACGTGAAAGGGTAAAAAATATGAGTATAAATTTAAACAAAATAAGTACAGAACAAAGAAACTTAGAAACAACAAACATTGATTTATTGTCAACCATAGAAATGTTAAAGAAAATAAATCAGGAAGATCATAAGGTAGCAAATGCAGTAGAATTAGCATTACCACAAATCGCAAAAGTAGTAGATAAAATAGTAGAAGCATTCTACCAAGATGGACGTTTGATTTATATGGGAGCAGGTACCAGTGGGAGAATTGGTATTCTTGATGCAGTAGAATGCCCACCTACCTTTGGAGTATCTTTTGATATGGTTCAATGCTTAATGGCTGGTGGCGAAAGAGCGTTTATCAAAGCGGTTGAAGGAGCAGAAGATTCAAAAGAATTAGCAATCACAGATTTGCAAAGAATCAATATTAGCAATAAAGATATTGTTATTGGTATTGCAGCAAGTGGTCGTACGCCCTATGTTATTGGTGGTATTGAATACGCTAAAAAACAAGGCTGTATCACAAGTTGTATTGTTACGGCAGCAAATAGTCAATTAGCTGCGTTGGTTGATTTACCCATTGAAGCAATCACAGGGGAAGAAGTAATTACAGGTTCAACAAGATTGAAATCAGGGACAGCGCAAAAAATGATATGTAATATGATATCATCTGCATCCATGATAAAAATGGGAAAAGTTTATGAAAACTATATGATTGATGTGCAAGCAACCAATCAAAAATTAATTGCTCGCGCGGAAGGAATTGTCAGTCAAATAACAGGGATTTCTTTAGAAGAAGCACGAAATAAAATGGCCATATATAAAACAGTTAAAAAAACAATATTTGCCATTTTAAGTGGGATAGAAGATTTAGAAACAGTCAATGAATATTTAGATAAAACAAAAGGGCATATTCGTAATGCCTTGAAAATGGTGAAAAAAGATGATGAAACATATAGAAATAGTAAATAAAGAAGGAAGAATATTAAGAGGATATTTGACTCTTCCAGAAGATTTTAACGGGGATTTAGTATTGATGTACCATGGATTCACAGGGAATAAAACAGAACATGCGTGTCATTTTCGTAATCTATCACGGCTATTGGTAGAGGAAAAAATCGCCAGCTTGCGAATGGATTTTAGTGGTAATGGAGAGTCTGATGGAGAATTTAAAGACTTTACTTTTGATACGTTAATGGCGGAAGCAAATTTAATACTTGATTATGCCAAGACTGTTCCTGATGTAAAAAGAGTCATTCTTTTAGGATTTAGTATGGGAGGAGCTGTTGCAGCGATGATTGCAGCAAAAAGATATCAAGAGATTGATAAAATGGTATTATGGTCACCTGCTGGAACTATACTAGAAAAAATAAAAAAAGCCTTTGAAAATGGTACTAAACTAGAAAATGGTAATGTTATGATGGGGACATTTGAATTATCAAAAGAAATGGTTGAGTCTGTTAATCGATATGATACTTACCAAGGAATTGAAAATTTCAAGAAACCGGTATTGATTATTCATGGAAGAAAAGACTTAGCTGTTAATTATTTAGTTTCAGCAACCTATAGCGTTCGCTTCTTTAATTCACATTTATTCTATATTAATGAAGCTGGACATGGTTATGATAACTTAGCTGATAGAAATGAACTTTATCAAAGAACATTAGAATTTTTAAAAATGAGGTAGGAATTATGAAAATTGTTGTATGCATCAAACAAGTTCCTGCTAGTTCTGAGGTGCAAATAGACCCCGTTACAGGGGTTTTAATGAGGGATGGATCGAATACTAAGATGAATCCCTATGATTTATATGCACTAGAAACTGCACTTAAAATTAAGGAACAAAAAAATGCTCATCTAACATCCATTACAATGGGGCCACCAGCTGCAACAGCAGTCTTAAACGAGTCTCTTTGGATGGGATGTGATGATGCTGTTTTATTATCAGATAGAAAGTTTGCTGGTGCTGATGTAGTAGCTACTTCTTACACCTTATCACAAGGCATTAAAGCCACTGGCGATTTTGATTTGATTATTTGTGGGAAACAAACCACGGATGGTGACACAGCACAAGTGGGTCCAGAGATAGCAGAAGCGCTTGCTATTCCCCATATTGCTTATGTTGAAAGAATTGTTGAAATCAAAGATAAATCAATTATTGTTTCAGTTAGCATGGATAAAACCAATGAAATATGGGAAATTAATTATCCGTGTTTAATTACAGTAGAAAAAGGAATCTTCACTCCCCGATTACCATCCTATAAACGAAGTTTAAAATTTCTTGATTATAAACCAAGAATCGTAACCTTTGCTGATATGGAAGACCAAGACGAAAGTCATTATGGTTTGAAAGGATCACCAACTCAAGTTGAAAGAATGTTTCCACCAGAAAAAAACACAGATAAAGAGATGTGGATTGATTCAGAAGAGGAATTAGCAATAAAGATTGCTAATAAACTGAATCAATTGAAACTTCTATAGAGGTGAATCATGGGGAAAATAGTTATAAATCAAAATAAAGTTACTTATGAAATTGCTCAAGAAGCAATTAAAATTTGTCCTTTTGGAGCTATTGAATATCAAAATAATAAATTAGATATTAACACAGCCTGTAAAATGTGTAAATTATGCGTGCGCAAAGGACCAGCGGGAGTATTTGAGTTTGTTGAAGAAAAAGTGAATGCCATTAACAAAGATGAGTGGCAAGGAGTCTGCGTGTTTGTTGAACACAGCAATGACAAAATCCATCCTGTTGTTTTTGAATTAATTGGTAAAGCCAAAGAATTAGTAAAAATTACAAATCAAAAAGTTTATGCTGTACTTTTTACTAATCATGCAAAAAAATTCGAAGATGAACTCTTATCGTATGGTATTGATAAACTATTTGTTTATGAGCACCAGGAATTTGCTCATTTTAATGTTGAAAAGTATGCTAATGCTATGGAAAACTTTATTAAAATGATTAAACCAAGTGTTGTTTTATATGGAGGGACTTCGATAGGAAGAAGCTTTGCTCCACGAATTGCATCTAGATTTAGAACAGGTTTAACAGCAGATTGTACAATTTTAGGAATGAAAGAAAATACAGATCTAATACAAAATCGTCCTGCTTTTGGTGGAAATATCATGGCTGGAATTATTTGTCCAAATAATCGACCACAAATGGCAACGGTTAGATATAAAATTTTTAAAATGCCAATAAAAGAGAGCTCGCATGGAGAAATAGTTCATATGAGTTTAGATCAACTAGATTTAACTTCTAATATGAAACTATTAGAAGTAAAGCCCAAAGATAGTAGCGTTGATATCAGTGAAGCAGAAATCATTGTCGCTATTGGACGACCTTTTAAAAACGCGGAAGATATTGCTTTAGCAAAAAAATTAGCGGATTTGCTGGGAGCAGAACTTGCTTCATCAAGACCATTAATAGAAGCAGGGATCATGGACCCTAGAAAACAAATAGGATTATCAGGACGAACTGTTGCTCCTAAATTGTTAATTACTCTTGGAATCAGTGGTGCTGTTCAATTTGCTGCAGGAATGAAGGGTAGTCAAGTTATTTTTTCTGTGTGCAACGACAAAAATGCAGCAATTTTTGATATTGCTCATTATGGCGTTGTAGGTGATGTTTTTAAGATTTTACCAAAATTAATCTCTGAGGTTAAGATGTTGAAAGGATTGATATAGGTGAAAAGCAATGTATAAAAAAATTGATCAAAAAGATGTAAAGTTTTTTCAAAGTTTTATTAGTGAAGGTCGTTTGATTATTGGTGACGATATCGCTGAAGAATATGGAAAAGATGAATTAGGAACAGTAACAAGTCATCCTGAAGTTGTAATCAAAGTGAATAATCGCGATGAAATTGTACAAATTATGAAGTATGCTAATCAGTTTACGATTCCTGTTACCGTAAGAGGAAGTGGAACAGGGCTGGTTGGTGCATGTGTACCAATTCAAGGCGGTATTATTCTAGATACTACAAAGATGAATCGTATTTTAGAATTAGATGAAGAAAACATGGTTTTAGTTGTAGAACCAGGAGTATTACTAATGGATATCTATGCTTTTGTGGAAGCAAGGGGATATTTTTATGCTCCAGATCCAGGTGAAAAGAGTGCTACTATTGGTGGTAATATCTCTACAAACGCTGGTGGTATGAGAGCTGTGAAATATGGTGTTACGCGTGACTGGGTAAGAGCGATAGAAGTAGTATTACCGAATGGTGAAGTAACGGAATTTGGTCGAAAAGTAGTAAAAGATACGACAGGATATTCATTAAAGAATCTAATCATTGGTAGTGAGGGAACATTAGCAATTATTACAAGAGCTTACTTAAAATTGATACCCCTACCTACTAAAACAATTAGTTTGTTAGTGCCATTTGAAAACTTAAAAAAAGGAATAGAAAACGTTCCTCATATCTTGCAATCAAAAACAGATCCAACTGCAATTGAATTTTTCGGAAGAGAAACAATTAAGTTCTCTGAAACGTTCTTGGGTAGAAAATTCCCAGATAGTGAAAATTCGGCATACATATTACTAACCTTTGATGGAGCAACAAGTCAAGAAATCGAAAGCAAATATAAACAAGCAGCGAATTTATGCTTGAATGAATTAGGGGCTTTAGATGTTTTAATTGTTGATACAACAGAAAGAAAAGATGAAGTTTGGAAAGCTAGAGGTGCATTCTTAGAAGCAATCAAGGCTTCAACAACAGAAATGGATGAATGTGATGTTGTAGTTCCACGAGCAAAAGTAAGTGAATACATCAACTTTACCTATGAACTTGCGAAAAAATATCAAGTAAGAATCCCTAGCTTTGGCCATGCAGGTGATGGTAATCTTCATATCTATATATGCCGTGATGATTTGGATAAAACAAAATGGCCTAATCTATTGTCTGAGGTTTTTGATGAAATGTATAAGAAAGCCAAAGAGATTGGAGGACTTGTTTCAGGAGAACATGGAATTGGCTATGCGAAGAAAAAATATTTGGCTGAGATATTAGGACCAACACAGGTAGCTTTAATGAAAGGAATCAAGCAAGTATTTGATCCAAAAAACATTTTAAACCCTAACAAAATAATCAATTAAATCTAATAAAAACTATAAAGATGTAAAAATCTCTAAAAAAGATGTAAATTTTTATAGTTTTTTTTAAAAAAAGGTTGACTTTGAAAGCGTTGTTCTATATAATATATATGTATCTCTCTAAAGAGAGACAACTTTTAATCTTAAGAAAGGAAAAGAGAAAAAGATTATGTTAAAAAACATTAGAAGATGGGCTATCGCCCTTGTACTAGTCTTCGGTCTATTCTTAT
The DNA here is from genome assembly GCA_964411675.1 of uncultured Bacteroidales bacterium. Taxonomy (GTDB): domain Bacteria; phylum Bacillota_I; class Bacilli_A; order ML615J-28; family CAG-698; genus JAAYBG01. The sequence continues at coordinate 5,134 of CAYPLR010000030.1, read as the reverse complement.
TGGCAGGATGCACAACTGAATGCCCAGAATGTGAAGACCCTACAGAATCTGAATGTAACGAATTATTCCCATGTGAAGAACCTGCAGATCCAACTCAAGCTGAATGCGAAGCGTTGTATCCTGCTGAAGAATGTCCTGAACCTGAGGAATGTGAGGAATGCCCTGAACCTGAAGAGTGTCCAGAAGTTCCTGAGTGCAAACAAGATTTTGTAGCACCAACTAGTATTATTTTATTTGGTGATGATGTAAAAGTTTCTGAAACTTTTAATCTAGCTGCTGAAATGGAAGTTGCTCCTGCAACTGCCGCAAAATTATTTACATGGAGTTCAAGCGATCCATCAATCGCTACTGTAGACGCTGATGGCGTTGTTACAGGTGTTCGTCCTGGTAAAGTTGAAATTACTGCTACATCTGTATTAAAAGACACTGTTGCTGCTACTACTGAAGTTACAGTTTCTGAAACAGGTGCTGCTTTCGATATCGCTACAAGAGAAGTTGCATATATCGCTAATTTATTAAGTGGATATATCGCTGACGACTTTGCACTTCCACAACCATGGAATGGCAATGTAAAAGTTGTATACGATGTTGATGGTGATGTAATCGAATCATTCGTTATGCCTGATTTAGGCGAAGCAACAAGTTTATCTTATACAGTTAACTATACAATTACTTTTGGTGATGTTACACTAAGTAATACAGTTAACTTAAAACTTGTTGATGAAGTTGAAGATAACGACTTCGCAAAAGTAGATGCTGCAATTGAAGTTGCTACAAAATTATTCTCTAACATCACTGCTGGTGTTGGAACAGATAAGATTTCTGCTGACATTCAATTACCTCCAAGCTATGATGGCGTTGCTTTCAATTGGACTACTAATAAGAACTACATCTTAACAAATGATGGTAAGTTCACTCGTCCTGACAACGATACTACTGTAACTTATACAATTTCTCCAAAAGCTGGTGCTGCTGCTAAATCTGCAACATTAACATTCAATATTAATGGTTATACTGCAGCTGAAAAGCAAGCATTCAACGTTGAAGAAGGCGTATTTGCTGGTATCGAAGGAGCTACTGTATCAAGCAGTTTCTTATTACCAGTTGTTGACGAAAAATTTGGTGTTACTTATGATTATGTATTACCTACAGGATTAACTAAAGGTGCTTATACAGGAAATGGTAAGTATATCAAAGTTGTTTATGACAATACTACTACTAAAGCTAACGCTGAAATTGGTGTAGTTGCTCGTTATGAAGAAGAAGCTGGCTTCCAATTTGTTGAAAACTTCAAATTAAAAGTTAACCTAGTTCCTGGAAATGCTGCTAACGCTGACGTTGAAGGATTCTTATTGGGAACTGATGGTTCAACTATTACTTTGGATACAGTTACTACTTTAACTGGTTTAGATTTAGCTAACGTTCTACATATGCCTTATGGTGGAAATGGAACTGAAACTATGTTAATTACTTTACCAGGAACAGTTGGTACTTCAACTGTTACATGGGCTGCTGATGAAAACTTCGAAGCAACTCTTGTAGCTAATCAATTTAAATTAGTTACTCAATATTTCAGATATCATGAAGCAAAATTAACTGCAACATTCACAAACGGCGCTGATAAGATTAAAGTTGTATTCTTCATCAATGTTGGTCTTGCTGAAAAACCTCTTACTTATTACCAAGGTGGTAGATCGAATTCTTATCAAGCTTCATCTAACCCTGCTAAGAGAGGCGATATGTTACAAGGCTTCAGTTACTGGGATAGATATGTAGGTACAGTTTCTAGTTCTTCTGAAAGAACTAATCAATACTGGAGTGAATTCTCAGGATACACATTCTGGATTGATGAGACTGTTAACTTTACACATGTTACTTTAACTAAAGATGCTACTACTGGCGTTATCACAGCTGTTCCAGTAGCTGCTACTAAGACTATTAGATACCAATTATTCGTTATGGAATTCGAAACTAATCGTATCTACAAATTCGATACAATTGGCGGACAAAAAGTTGCTAGAGTTGATGTTAGATTTGTAAGAGCTACTTACGGTGGAAACTTCAACCACTTCCTAGTTAATGAAACTGCTTCTGACTTAGATATCCCTGTATCAACATTATCAATGGGTGGATACTTTGCAGATGGCGAAACTGCTATGAAGACTTATTCTTTAACAAGTTTAAAGATTGGGACAACAACTGTTACAGACGATTACAAGGCAGCTTTCAAAGTTAGCCGTGAACAAACTATCGCTTATGATGGTTATCGTCCTGGTTTCTCATTAAAATCAAATGGCAATCCTGCACTTGCTGAAGGTGCTAAAGGTACATATGATTTCTATATGGGTTCTACAGTAAAACAACATTTAACTAATACTGGAGCATATGCAGCTGCAGCAGTAGCCGCTCAAGAAGTTGCTACTTCTACACAATATTTCCAATACTGTATTTCTCCAGCTTTAAGTGCTGTTTATAAGACTCCTTATGCAATCATTGGTGCTGGTGCTTATGCATTCCAATGGCATTCACAAGGTTATTATTCATTAGGTGCTGATTTCACTAGAGCAATGACTGGTGGAGTTCGTGGGGCTTTAATTGACCCAGATTCAATTCCTTCAAATGGCGATGAATTCTATGCTCCTGCTAAAGTTACTGTTGCTAGATATACTAGACACGTAATGAATGAAGAATTAACAGATTACTTTGTAAGAGCCGTTGTAGCATTATCAACTGATTATTCAGACGTTTCTCAAAGTCAAATTGATGCTTATAAGAACGTTCAAAAGATGTATTTAGCTACGGCTGGATTTGGCGATTCTGCTTGGTTACCTTCTTGGTTAGCTAAGACTGCTACTATCAACGTTACTGTTGCTGGTGAAGCAAAAGCTATGTCTCCAAAAGATGCAAAAGCTATGTTAGATCAAATCGCAATTGACACAGAAGCTGCTGCATTAAAGCAAAAACAATTTGCTGAATCTGTTCATGACAAGATTAACGCATTAGCTGCTATTCATGCTGCTGGTGGATATAAGAACGCTCTTTCTTATGTAGCTGCTGTTGCATTCAAAGATGTAAATAACGTTTCTTATGCAATCGGTGCAACTGTACCTGCTAATACAATCGTAACAACTACAACTTATGCTGCATTAGGCGCTGACCAAGCTAGTTTTGCAGTTGATGCTTCAGATGCTGCTAGAGTTGCTGTTCTAAAATCTAGAGAAGCTACTACTTTAATGGCAGATGCTGATACTCTATATGCTGCTTTAACTGCTGGACGTTTATCATTTATTGATGCCGTTACTTATAACAAGTTAAAAGCTGCTAAGGTTGAATTACAAATCGCTGCATTAAATGCTACTCCTGCATTAGATAACGCTGCTGATATCGCTGCTGCAAAAACTGCATACAATGGATTATCAACTGCTGCAAAAGCATTAGTTACTACTGATAACAAAGACAAAGTAGCTGGTTTATCATTAGCTATTCAATTATTAAGCTTACCAGCTGATGCTGACGTTGTTGTTGGAAGCAAGAAAGCTATTAACGATGCAAGAACTGCTTATACTGGTGCAAACGCTGCTGCAAAAGCATACGTTTCTGGCACACTACTTGGCACATTAGTAACAAAAGAAGAAAAATTAGCGTTAGCTTATAAAGCTTCTACAGTTACTGAAGTTGCTAACATTAAAGCTGCTGCTATCGTTTTATTAGATGATGATGCAGTTGATTTCGATAACTTAACAAGTGCTCAATTAGCAACATTAACTGCTGCTTTAAAGAGTGTTGACAATTTAGTTGCTGCTTATAAGGTATTATATACTAAAGGCATATTACAGGCTTCTGCTGCTGTTCTTGCTCCTACTGCTGGTCCTGATACTATTTTAGGAACTGCTGATGATGTTTATCCAATTAATACTGCATCAAATGTTGAAGTTTACTATTATGATGCTACATCTTCTACTATTAAAGCTTACACTTATCAAGAAATCAATGCTTTAAGCACTGCTTCTGCTACATTAGCTGCTGCAATTGCATTCATTGAAACAGAAAAGATTAAGTCTGCACTTGACACTTCTGGAAGAACTCAAATCGATACTACATTCGGTATGATGTCTGATAGAGACGACAGAGGACGTATCGCTGATTTATATGATGTAATGGATGCTCATAATGGTGCAAGAGCTGATGAAGTTGAAGATATAATTGATGCATTACCAGCTGAAAGAGCATTAGTTGTTGAAGACGAAGCTAAGATCGTTGCTGCAAGAGCTGCATACAATGGATTAACTACTGCACAAAAAGCATTAGTTACTGCTTCAAGACTTCAAGATTTAGCTGATTTAGAGTTAGCAATCGTTGATGTTAAATTAGAAGCTATCGCTCTTCCTGTTGATGAATTGATTTATGCTTTACCAAGCAGAATCGCATTAACAGATACTGAAGCTGTTGCTGCTGCAAGAGCTGCATACAATGCATTAACTCCAAAACAAAAAGCTAAGGTTAATGGATTAAGCGAATTAGTTGATGCTGAAACCGACATCGCTACATTACAAGCTGAAGCTGCTGCTGATTCTGCTGCAGTTGCTGCTGTAATCAAAGATTTAACTGAAAAGTTATACGATCAAGGTCATGCTAAGTGTAAAGTAACAAGCACTGATGTTGCTACAATTAAAGCTTACGTTGCTGCATTTGATGCTTTACTAGGATATGAACAAGCATATATCCTTGGCTTGTCAGGAAGAACAATTGGAAGCGTAACTTATGCTAACTTCACTGCTAGACTTGCTCTATACAGAGAAGCAATCGCAAAAGTTGAATTCTTTACTCCTGCTGCTTAAGATTAAAAGTTAAAAGAGAGTGGTTCGTGAAAACGAGCCCTCTTTTTTTATAAAAAAAGAAAAGAAATTTAAAAAAATGCTTGCTTTTAAATATTGCTTATAGTATAATATATAAGGTTGCGCTCAAGGGCGTGCCATTCTTATTCTTATCATTAAAAAATATTTTGCTTGACAACAAAGCGGTAATATAATATAATGGTAAACGCTGAAAAAAGCGAACGCAATGAAAGTTGTGGGAATTACAAGGTCTTTGAGAACTGAATAGAACAGATGGAGCAGGATAAAATTTATTGAGA
>CAYPLR010000029.1:0-20073 GCA_964411675.1 uncultured Bacteroidales bacterium | reverse complement strand
TTTATTAAACAAATCAAGTATATCTGTCAATCCTAGTACATTATTCACAATTAAATTTAATACTACACCAATAATCAAGCCTACCACGATTGGTTTCACTCCATCTAATGCCCATTTTACTTGTTTATACTTTAAAAAGTTTGTGATAAACTTTGCAATAATTAAAATAATAATGAACGATGGTAAAACAACACTTAACGTAGCAACGATAGCCCCTACAATACCCGCTTGACTAAAGCCAACCATGGTTGCCGTGTTAACAGCAAATGGACCTGGAGTAGATTCAGCAATGGCAAAGAAATTGAGTAGTTCTTCCATAGTCATCCAACCTCTTGTGACTACCTCATCTTTAATCATTGGAATCATGGCATAACCACCACCAATAGTAAACAAACCAATAAAGAAGAAAACATAGAACAATTCCAAGAGAATCATAGTTTTTCCTCCTTAGTTGATTTCTTTTCTTTAATTTTCAAAGCAATCATTTGTGATACAATACCAATCACTAGGCCGAAAATAATAATATATGTGGTTCTAATTTGCAAGATAATACTAGCAACTAAAGCTATGGCAATTAAGATGTAACTAAAGGCAGTCTTCGGAAAATGTTTTGCAATTCGTAAAGCAGCATGTAAAATCAAAGCAGCAACGCAGGCTCTAATCCCTTTAAACGCATAAATTACATATTCATATTGTAGGAAGTCTTCAAAGAAAATAGCGATAACTGTTATGATAATCATAGAAGGAAGGATTACTCCTAAGGTTGCGAAAAAACTACCCCAAAACTTTCCAATTTTGTAACCCACAAAGGTTGCACTATTCACAGCTAAAACTCCAGGGGTAGATTCCGCAATGGCAATGATATCAACCATTTCTTCATTGGTGATCCATTTCTTTTTTTCTACCATTTCATGTTGAATTAACGGGATCATTGCGTAACCTCCACCAAATGTGAAAGCTCCTATTTTTAAGAACGTGAAAAACAAAGTTAAAATTTCTTTCATATATTTAATATAGCTCCTTAAGAGTTATTTCTCCACTATTTAATTCAACCTGTTCTTCATCAATCAGTAATAATAAATTACCATTTTCTAAGATATTAAGAACAAGTGCTTTTTTTGGTTGATGATCAATCGTTACTATGACTTCTTTTCCGATTGCATAAGAATGCTCTCTACATATTTGCAGATAATCACTCTTATTTTTAGAGTAGAATCGATAATCTCTCCAAAATTCTTCTAAGAAGTTTTCTAAAAGATTTCTTTTATCTATTTTTTGATTCGTTTGTAGATAAATGGAAGTTGCTTTATGATTCAAATTTTCACTTAGTTTTACTGTGTTAACATTAATTCCGACTCCAATGATTACACAATCAATCTTTTCACCTATCACAACCGATTCTAGAAGAATCCCTGCAAGTTTTTTACTATTAACAAGAATATCGTTTGGCCATTTTATTGTAACATTGTCGAGGATTTTAATCAATGTTTTATATAGAGATGCAGCAGTTAATAAGCTTAGATTAGCTACGTTATGGGGAAGATTATCTTTTAATAGAATAGAAAAAAGTAAATCATCGCTATCTTCCCATGTTCTACTGAGACGACCTCTTCCTGCTGTTTGATGATTAGCAACGACTACTGTTTGATCAGATAATTGACGATAATTCTCTTTTATATATAGATTTGTGGAAGGAATGGTATCGAACTCGATTATTTTTTTCATAAAAACCCCCTTAAAAAATAAGTAGCACTATTCAAGGACAGTGCTACTATTTATTCTTTGACCAACAATACTAGCAATAACGCCTTTTATGATGTCAAACGGTATAAATATTATAACAAATTTTAATAAAATTTGCAAAGTTGAAATTTCTAAATCAATAACCATGAAGACCTTTATCATTAGAACCGCATACAAAAATCCAAACAAATAATCCACAAAAATTAATATTAAGGCTGTTAGAAAATAGTGATATTTATTGTTTCTAGCAATCAACTTTTGTCTTTTAATCAAGAACATGGTTGCTGCCATTCCCATAAAACCGATAATGAAACCAAAAGAGGGAATATAGATATAACCAATTCCTGCATAATTAGTAGCAAAAACTGGTAATCCAAATAATCCCATAATGATATAGGTTAATAAGATAACCAGAGCATCTATTGGATTAACAGTAAAGCATATCACCAAAACAACAAAAATTTGTAATGTTAAGTTAATTGGACCAATTGGTATGGTAATTTTACTAGCAACAATTAATAATGCTAGTAAAATCGCATCGATGGTTATTTTTTTAATTTTAGAATTCATTTATTTTTATCCAAATAATGTTAATAGAATACCAGCAGCAATTGCTGAACCAATAACACCTGCTACGTTTGGTCCCATAGCATGCATCAATAAGAAATTTGTTGGATCTTCTTTTTGACCTACTTTTTGAACAACACGTGCTGCCATTGGAACTGCTGATACCCCAGCTGCTCCAATTAATGGATTCACTTTACCCTTAGAGGTAATATACATTATTTTACCAAATAATACACCAGCTGCAGTAGCAGTAGCAAAAGCAGCTACTCCAAGGCCTACAATCATTAACGTTTCAACTGATAAGAATGTTGTTGCATCTGTTGTTGCGCCTACACAAATGCCTAATAAGATTGTAACGATATATAATAAAGCATTTGATGCAGTAGATACTAGATTAGGAACAACACCCGATTCTTTAATTAGATTTCCTAACATAAGCATACCGATTAATGGAGCACAAGAAGGAATAATCAAAACTACAACTAGAGTAACTAGAATAGGGAATAGGATTCTCTCTAATTTAGATACATCACGTAACTGTTCCATTTTTACAAGACGTTCTTTTTTGGTTGTTAACAATTTCATAATTGGAGGTTGAATAACAGGAACAAGTGCCATATATGAATATGCAGCAATTGCAATTCCTGATAATAAGTGAGGAGCTAATTTACTAGTTAATAAAATAGCTGTTGGTCCATCAGCACCACCAATAATTCCGATTGATGAAGCTTCTTTTGCATCAAATCCTAAAGCTAATGCGCCAAGGAATGTAATAAAAATACCAATTTGAGCTGCAGCTCCTAATATCATACTGCGAGGATTAGCAATTAATGGACCGAAATCCGTAGAAGCACCAATTCCTAAGAAGATTAAGCATGGATAAATTCCTGATTTAACTCCAAAATACAGTACTCCTAATAATCCTGAATACTCGCCAGTTTCTGCGTCTTTTAAAAATACTTCACTATTTGGTAAGTTTACAAGCAACATACCAAAAGCAATAGGCAGCAATAAATATGGTTCGAATTTTCTAAATATCGCTAAGTAAAGTAGCAATAAAGCAACTAAAATCATGATTAGATTCTTCCATCCACCTTCGGCGAAGAATTGAGCTATTCCTGTTTCTAGTGCAAACTTTTCTAACAGTTCCCAAACCATATTAAATTACCCAATAACAACTAATGGTTGTTGATTATTAACGGTTTGTCCTTTACTTACTAATATTTGTTTTACAACTCCATCAGTTGGAGTAACAATTTCATTCTCTAATTTCATTGCTTCAAGAATTACAACTGGTTGTCCTTTTTTTACTACAGAACCTACTTCTACATTGACACTAAGAATAACCCCTTGCATTGGAGCTTTTACAGTTGCCCCTTCAGCAGAAACTTTTGGTGTATCAACAACTTTTGGAGTTTCAACAACTTTTGGAGTTTCAACAACTTTTGGAGCTGATTGAGTAGGTTGAACTGGTTGAGCAGCAACAACACTTCCTACTTGTTCGCTTACACTCTCTAATTCTACTTCATATACTTTTCCATTTACTTTTACTTTATATACTTTCATTTCTATTTTCTCCTTAACTAATTTGTTTAATAGATAATAATCTAACATCTTTCTTTGTTTCTGAAGCATAGTCAATCGTTGCAACCAAAGCAGCAGCCATCATATCTTCATCAGTAATATCTTCAATTGTAAAAGCCTTTTTAGGAGCTTCCACTTGCTTTTCTTCAACAACTGTTTTTCCTTCTTTATTAGCTAATTTCAGTAAATTAACACATAAAATGATAATAAATAAAACAGCAAAAACAATTGCAATTGCTATTAAGGTAGGAACTAGTCCATCTGTAACACTAAAATTTTTAATTTCTTCTGGAGTATATAATGCACCAAATAACATTTATTTCACCTACCCTATATATAGATTGATTTCAACTGCTTCTTCTTTTGGTTTGTACTTATTTTGTAAGAACTTAACCGCAACATTTTCAAAAAGAGCGCATGTTAAAACATCTTCATCAGATTTTACTAAATCTTTATATTTTTCTTTTAATTCTTCAAATTGAGGAGCTAGATCATCCGCAGGACGATGTGTAATAATTTTTGCAGATCCTCCATTTAAAATTTTCTTTAAAATTTCTGGATCTACTGGAGCTGGAGTCTTTCCATATAAGCCCCTAACATATTCATTAATTTCTTTTGGTACCATCTTATAACGTTCACCAGTCATCACATTCATAACTGCTTGTGTACCAACCATTTGTGATAATGGTGTAACTAGTGGTGGATATCCTAAGTCTTTACGAACTTTAGGAACTTCACGAAGAACTTGTTCGTATTTATCCATAGCCCCTTGATTCTTTAATTGACTCATTAGATTTGAAAGCATTCCACCAGGAACTTGATATTTCAAAATACTTGGATTAGATGTCATTGCTTTTGGATTTAATTCACCATTTTCAATATAGCGATCCTTAACTTTTGTCATCTTACTAGCTGCTTTATCAAGCATCTTAATATCCATATTAGTATCATATTTTGTTCCAGCAAGTGCATATACAAAGGCTTCTGTAGAAGGTTGACTTGTTCCTCCACTTAATGGTGATAAAGCAGTGTCAATGATGTCAACTCCTGCTTCAATTGCTTTCATATAAGTCATTTCAGCAATTCCACCTGTGCAGTGAGAATGAAGTTCAATTGGTAATTTTGTATTTGCTTTTAATCTTGAAACTAATTCAAAAGCATCATTAGGTAATAAAACTCCCGCCATATCTTTAATGCATAGAGAGTCAGCACCCATTGCTTCGATTTCTTTTGCCAATTCAACAAAATAATCAACAGTATGAACTGGACTTGTTGTATAGCTTACAGCGATTTGGCAATGACCACGTCCAAACACTTTTTTCCACTTGTTTGTACTATCAACAGCACATTTTAGATTTCTTATGTCATTCAAAGCATCGAATATTCTAATAATATCGATACCATTTTCAATTGATTTTTCAACAAATTTATCAACAACATCGTCAGCATAATGTTTATATCCTAAAATGTTTTGTCCGCGGAATAGCATTTGTAATTTTGTGTTTTTACAAACTTTTCTGATTTCTCTTAATCTATCCCATGGATCCTCATTTAAGAATCGAATACAAGCATCAAATGTCGCCCCACCCCACACTTCAAGTGCATGATAACCAGCTTGATCAAGTTCTTCCAACGCGCTTAACACTTCAGGTGTAGTCATACGTGTGGCAAATAATGATTGATGGCCATCTCTAAGGCAGGTATCTACAATTTTTATACCCATTTAAATGTTCTCCTTTATTCTATATTTAGACCACTATTAAAAAATAGTGGTCTGTTTAGTAATTTAAATTTCGTTTGCAACCTTTTCAATTGCTTTTAAAGCTTCTTCTGGAAGTTTTTCTAAACCTTCGCCGTTTTTAACATTATTTAATCTGTCCAATAATCTTGCCTTTACCATTTCTAGATATTCTTTATCCTCAAAGTTTGGTAGGAATCCTTCAATTGGTAAATATTCAAGAGCACTGAATGGACCAAATTTTTCGAATTTTACTTTGTCATTAACGATATCTTCAATTAATCCTAATGTTACTTTTGGAGTAATTTTCTTCTCTACATAAGCTCCATTGTCTTTTTGAACATAGAAACCAGTATTGATAATATAGCAATCAACACCCATGTCTTGGAATAAAGATTTAAACTTTTTATAATCTTCAGCTAATGCATATAGTCTAAATGGATTTGCATAAGGAACGATAACTAAAGCATTTGGATCTTCTCCAGGACGATATTCAGCAGTTGTTCTCTTTGTTGCAAGAGTAGCACCCATTACTGAGCCTAATGCTGCATCATTAACTTTTAATACTGGAGGTAATGTATTGTCCTTCATAATCCAGAAAATAGCATCGCATCTGTGATTGAATTTATATTCACGGTTGCTTGTAGCAAATTTAGATTTTACTGTACGGCCATTACCACACATAATATCTTCAGTTACTAAAACAACTTTACCATCTTTATCAAGAGTAGCACCGCAGTTTTGTACGGTTACGAAATATTTGTTTTGTGGGTTTGTTAATGGATAATCTTGCGTCTTATCAAAATATGATTGCTCTAAGCAAATTGATGAAGCGTCTTTATTAGAAATGATGAATGCATCATCATGTAATACAGTTGTATCCATCTTTCCATTATGATCTGACAATGTAATTGTTGATTTACCTGAACCAGATAATCCAAATACACCGATAACTTTTTCTTTGCCTTTGCCTAAATTGAAACGTTTTTGACCGCCATGACACGCAGTATAACCATTTCTACCAGCGATACTCCAAGAAAGTGTTAATGTTCCCTTCTTAAACTCACCAAAATATCTCATACCTAATAAACATGCGCAATTGTGGTCTGCATCAAATAATGCAAGTCCTTTTGGAAATTCTTCTGTATACATATCTGGATCAGCATAAACATAGATATCGCCTTCATCAAGTATTACTGATTCGTTATATAACTTAGTATATTCTTCATTTACGATTTGGAAATTCATAAGCCAAGAATATAATGTGTTTTCATATCCTTCTGGAACTAATAAATGAGCTTTTACCATGAACTCTTTGTCTAAGCCAATATAAGCTTGAGCATGGTACATTTTCTTATCTTTTGATTTGAAAATAACTTCTCTTGTTACTGCAGCAAACTTATCTACATTAGTCTTGTCAACTAATCTACGTAAAGGAGCTTGACGACCTGTGATATTACCATCATTAAATAGTAATACATTAGCGTCTGCTGGTAAACCTAATTCTTTTGCGTTTGCTACTTTTTGATCAAGAACGATTGTTCCTGAAGCATTCTTTGCCAATTCATAAGCTTGAGCTAATGTTTTAACTTCTACTACGTTATTTCTTAAAAATGCAGCTTCAATAGTAGTACGTATTCTACTATAAAGTTTAGGTGTTTGAGCACCAATTTGTTCAATTGGTAAATAACTTTTTGTTGCCATAAAAATCCTCCTTAGGCATATATATTTTTTATTTTTAAAACCAAATTTAAGAGTTTTTATACCTTTTTAGGGACAAATGAGATTTCCCAAAAATGTACAACGTATTTTAACATATTTTCAAAAAAAAAGCAAGATTTTACATCGTTTTCATTGCTATGTTTGTCGCTTTCATTCCATCGTTTTTTTGCATAAAATCATCGTTTTTTACTTTTTACTTTTATCTTTTTGTTTTCATTCAAAGCAGAAAATGCTATAATGATATAAAGTAAAAGAAAGGAAATTATCTTGTGGAAAAAAGCATAAACGATGCATTAACTATTTATAAAGAATATCAAAAGCAAACACTAGCCAATCGATTTGTTGACTTTCTAGTCGGTTGGGATTCACAAACAGAAGCTCCAAACGGATGTTTTCAAGAAAGAGAAAGGCAAATGGAAGTTTTATCTACCGCTACTTACAAATTAAATACAGACCCAAAACTAATCCAAGCTGTTCAGATTCTTTATGAGAATAGAACTTCTCTTGATGAACCCTTACCTCATGAAATTGTTGTTGTGAAGAAAAATATTGATAAGATTATTAAAATTCCAATGGAAGAATTCGTAGAGCTAAATACTCTTTTGGCTAGTAGTCAAAACACATGGGCAAAAGCAAAAGTAGAAAATAATTTTGAGTTGTTTAAACCGACATTAAAAAGAATTATCGAATTGCTGAAACTATATATTGGTCACTTGGAAACACCAGAAATGCAAGGATACAATATTCTTCTTGATGAATTTGAACCTGGTTTTACAACAAAAGATTATGATCAATTCTTTAATACCCTAAAAAAAGAGTTAGTCCCTTTTGTTAACAAAGTTACAGAAAAAGAGCTTACTTATAATCGTAGTTTCACAAACCAAACTTATCCAAAGGATGATCAAAAAAAATTCCTGAAAAAAATAATGGAGATTTTATGTTTCGATCACAATAAGGGTTTGATTAAAGAAAGTGAGCATCCATTTACATCTGGCTTCGGTACATCAGATGTTCGTTTTACTGTTCACTATTATGAAGATAATCTAACCTCTGCTATTTTTTCAGCAATCCATGAGTTAGGTCATGCGACCTATGAAATGCAAGTGAATCCTAACTTAGATGTAACCTTATCAGGGGGAGGAGCATCCCTTGCAATGCATGAATCCCAATCTCGTTTCTATGAAAATATTATCGGCCGGAGTCCTGAATTCTGGAAATCTCTTTTCCCAAAATTAAAGGAAGTTTTCCCAAAACAATTAAAATCAGTTAAATTAAATGATTTCATAAAACATATTAATGAATCAAAACATTCACTAATTAGAACTGAAGCGGATGAATTAACATACTCACTACATATAATGGTTCGTTATGATATAGAAAAAGCTCTTTTTAATAACGAGATTACTGTCGATGAACTACCTTCCGTTTGGAATAAATTGATGAAAGAATATCTTGGTGTTGATGTTCCAAATAATAAAGAAGGAGTACTACAAGATATTCATTGGGCAGGAGCTTCTTTTGGCTATTTTCCTACTTATGCCTAGGTTCCGCATACGCTGCACAAATCTATCATAGTATGAAAAAAGACCTTAATATTAAGGAAATATTAAAGTCCTCTTCAACAGAAGAAATCAATGAATGGTTGAAAGAAAAAATTCATTGTTACGGTGCTACAAAATATCCAAAGGAAATTTTAAAATTAGCGACCAAAGAAAATTTTAATCCTCGTTACTATGTTAATTACCTAATTAAAAAATATAGTAAAATTTATGACATTAAATAAAATTTAACCTTTACTAAAATAGGTTAACATGATATAATACTATCGTTAAAAGGGAGTAATTGAAGTGTATGATCAACATTACCCGAATATCGGTGGTCATGCCCCTTTAGTATGAAGGAATGAGACTTTTAGCCAAAATGGCTAGGGGTCTCTTATTTATTGTAAGGAGTTTTTTTATGTTTATTGATTTTTTCCAAAATATGCACATTGCTTTAGTAGTAGGTTTATTAGTTTTAGGACTATTTTTAATCATTAAGGGAGGGGATTTTTTTGTTGATGCAGCCAGTTGGTTCGCAGAAATAACAGGAATTCCTAAATTTTTAGTTGGTGCTACGATTGTTAGTATTGCAACTACTTTACCAGAAATGTTAGTTTCTATTATTGCTACTATTCAAGGCAATACAGAAATGGCAATTGGCAATGCCATTGGCTCTGTAACCGCCAATACAGGATTGATTCTTGGAATTTCTATTCTTTGTTGTGCAGGAGTTGTTAGTCGTAAAGAGTTTAATCTAAAAAGCATTTTAATGATATTAGCAGCAGTATGCCTAACACTGTTCTCACTAAATGGTACTTTTGGTCTATTACCGAGTGGATTTTTATTAGCAATATTTTTCATTTTCTTCTACGATTCTATTAAAATAGCAAAAGAAATGAGCGAAGACACTATTGATGAAAGAGAAAAGCCATCCAAAAAACAAGTAATTGTTGGTGCTTTAAAATTTATATTTGGCGCTTTGGGAATTATTGTTGGTGCTGAATTATTAGTAGATAGTGGGACTATTATTGCAACAGCATTGAAAGTACCTGATGGTGTGATTGCTGTAACGATTGTTGCTATTGGTACTAGCCTACCAGAATTTACAACAGCAATTACATCATTGATAAAGAAACAAGGTTCGTTATCGGTTGGTAATATTATAGGGGCCAATATCATGGATTTGGCTCTCATTCTTCCCGTTTGTTCTTTTATTTCTGGGGGAAGTTTGATTGTTGAAAGTCAAACAATATATTATGACATGCCATTTTGCCTAGTAATAGGCTTGATTGCTGTTATCCCTGCAATTATTAAAAAGAAATTTATGAGATGGCAAGGAATACTCTTACTCGCTACGTACATAGTATATGTTGTGTTGGTTGTCTTCTTTCCAATAGTATAAAAAAAGTATAGTTCAAAACTATACTTTTTTATTTTTTGCTAATATGTCAATAGCAGCATCAGGAAAATTAGTAACGATTCCTGCTGCTTTTTTATCGATCAATAATTTTTCCATCAGCTTACTATCATTCACCGTCCAAACCAATACTGGTCTTTTCCATAGTTTTAATCGCCATATATATCCAAATTTTATCAAGCGATAATGTGGTGATACCATATCACACTTTGTTTTAAGAATGCGAAGCAAAGGAAATAATTCTGATAATCGTGTAAACAATCCCCATTTTGGATGCTCTACACCCAATAGCAAGACTGTTTTAATGTTTTTGTCTATTACTTTAATCTTTTTAAGAGAATCATCATTAAAAGTACGAATAAAAAAATCATGGTGAGAAAGATACTTCTTCACTAAAGTGACAACCTCTTCTTCATATCCTTCTTCTTTTAATTCGATATCAATCATTATTTTATCTTTACACCATAAAAGAGTATCTTCTAATGTTGGCATTAAAAATCCGTCTTCTGCTGTTAGCATACATAAATCTTGATAATTTAACTCGCTGATTAATTTTCCTTGATAATCTTCATCATGGACAATAATCATTTTACCATCTTTTGTTTTTCTAACATCACACTCAATGGAATCGGCTCCCACTTCCAATGCTTTTTTAAAGGCTTCGATTGTATTTTCATGCTTAACTAAACCTGAAGCTCCGCGGTGGGCTATAATCATTTGTTTGTCTAATTTCATTATTCTCCCTCGTCACTAGAAAAATTGTTATAAATAGCATTTAATAGTGTTCCTGTTTTATCGTTGTTATAATCCCAAAACATAACACCAGCAAGGCCTTCTGCTTTTGCATAGTCGCACTTGTTATGAATCGATTTTACATTTTCATAGGAAACAAAAGTTGTTCCATCATATAACCAATAAGCCATGGCTTGTTCATCATAGTATTCGGTAAAATTGCCTGTTGATAATATATTATTAACAATATTAGTGTAACTAATGGTTCCTCTTGGGGTTGTATTTGTTACATTCATACCATTTGTGGTTTCGCTTGGATTAGCAACTGTACTCTTATATCCATAAAAAGCACATCCAATCGTCATTCTTGATTTATCAAAACCCGCATTCGCATAAGCATTCACTGCTTGTGAAGCACTTGAAATTGTATTAGAAGATGGATAAAGTGCAGAATGATGGCTTGTTATACCTGATTTACTCAAATCATAGGACATTAAGTGTAGATAATTCAAGCATTCATTCAATTTCTTTACTTCATATAAACTCGGGGAACCTCCCGGAACCGCTGCTGTCAGTAATAAATCAGGATTGTAAGCATCAAAAGCTGCTCTTAACTCTTTGCAAAACATTGTAAAATTAACTTTATCTACTGAGCGATATTTTATTCCTGCTGCTCCTGATCCTGGATACTCCCAGTCTAGGTCTATCCCATCAAACTCATAATCTTTGATGGCATCCATAATAGAATCAATGAATACTTTTCGTGAATCTGCTGTAAGCACGGCATCACTGAATCCATCAACTCCCCAACCACCAATCGATAGCACTACTCTTACACCCGCTGTTCTTGCTGCCATAATTTCATTAATTCGTTTTACAGAATTCACATTGATTTTACCCGCAGTAATTCCAGCAAAACATAAATTGATGACATCAAGTTTTGCAAAGTCGCCTTCCAAGAAAGAAGAGAAGGTATCAGAATATAAATATGCAAATGTTAATTTATCTTTATCTATTGAATTTAAAACTATCTTAGTAATCACAACATCTTTTGTATAAGTCATAGTGATATAGCTCCCTCTTAGTGTTGCTGATAACGTTACTGTTTGGTCATACGTCTTACGAGCAATAACACCCGTTCCTGTAATCGCTGTTGGATTATTAGAATTCCAAATAATGATAATATTATTATCACCAACTTTATTTGGTAATTGTAAATCAACAGCCGTTTCACTTGGAATTGTTTCATTAAATGTAGCTATTATTTCTTCTATTAATTCTTTTTCTTTATTCTCTAGTTGCTGTAGGTATTCTTCAAATTCCTCATCTGTCATTTCCGATGGATCTTTTTCTGTAGGTTCTTCTACAGGAACCTCAGGCTCTTCTGGCTCTTCTACAGGAACCTCAGGTTCTTCTGGCTCCTCAATAGGGGTTTCTGATTCTTCAGGTTCCTCCATTGGTGTTTCGCTTGGGATATTAGGATCTTCTATTGGTAAATCTTTCTCACATCCTACAAGCAAACAAGCAAAAAAGAAAATTAACAATAAGTAAAATGCTTTTTTCATCAACTAATCCTTAAAAGACAAAGTTTCCATCTTTAAAGATTTGTACTTTAGTACCATCTTGTTTTATTCCAAAAATATTCATGTCTTTACTACCAAACATGAAGTCAACATGAGTAAGTGATTTATTGTATCCTTTTGCTAGTAATTCTTCTTCTGATAAATCATTACCATTCTTAATGTTCATAGTATAAGCATTACCTAGAGCTAAATGACAAGAAGCATTCTCATCAAATAAAGTATTATAGAATAGAATCTTCGTATTAGAGATTGGCGAATCATAGGAAATTAAAGCAACTTCTCCTAAACGTGAACTACCTTCATCTAATTCTAGTAGGCTTTTTAGCGCTTCTTTTTCTTTTTTCGCATCATAATCTACTACTTTACCATCTTTAAATACCAAATAAAAATCTTCTATTAACTTTCCTTGATAATTAAGTGGCATCGTTGCTACTACTTTTCCATTTACTTTATGACTATGAGGCATTGTAAATGTTTCTTCGGTTGGGATATTAGGGGCAAAATAAACACCTGTTTGGGCTGTTTCTCCACCACCACCCCAAATATGATTTTCAACTAATTCAATAGATAGCTCAGTACCTAATGAATTTTTGAACTCTAAAGTCTTAAAATTGTAATTATTCAACATCTGATTATGTTTTGCTAATTTTTTAATATGGCTTTGCCAATCTGCTACTGGATCGTTTTCTTCAGTCACACGTGAAGCAGATAAAATAGCTTCCCATAACTTATCCACTACTTTATTTGGATCTTCATTAGGAAATACTTTTGTTGCCCAAGCTAGAGTAGGCGCAGCAATAACAAGCCATTGTGAACCATTGCTCATCATATGCTTACGATAAAATCCAACTTTTTCATTAGCGGCTTTTGCTGCAGCTTGCATTTTAGCAGGATCAATATCCTTCATTAAGCCTGGAGTTGGAGCACTAATAGAAATTACAGCAGCATTATTATCAACAATAAATTTATATTGTTCAATCATATATTGTGGAACTTCCGTTAGAACCTCCATTGAAGCATAGGTATAAAGTGTTTTATTCACGATATCATCATTATATCGTACCATAACAAAGCTAGCACCTGCTTCATAGCCACTTTCAACAATCAGTCTTGTTAATTCTGCACAATCAACGGGTGAATTAACAACCAAAATTTGGTCTTTTTGGACGTTTACACCTACTTTTACAGCTAAGTCAGCAAACTTTTTTAATAATTTATGATTCATTGTTATTCCTCCTATTTTTTAAATATTATAACATAAAAAAGCAAAAATAAAAAGGCTTCTTTTAAGAAACCTTTAATTTGTTGGGAGACCATCGCCCGGTGTTGAGCCATCCGTATCACCACTACCACTTTGTCCATCAAAAGTAGGATAATTAGGAATACCATAGCCAACTATATAGGTGTTAGTTAATGCATAACTTCTTTTTGCAACCATATTAGATGTATTTCCTTCAATGGTGTAAACTCGATTACTATCTACTGCGATAACAATTCCTGTATGAGTTGAACCTGTTGATTGATCTGCATCACGATAAAAAGCAATATCCCCAGGTTTTGGTGTGTATTCACCACGAGCTCCGAAGCGCCCTTCGTTTACAAACCAAGCCATACCTGCTGTACAGCCACAATAATGAGGAACAATTTTTGTTGAAATACCTGCTTCATTGCAACACCATGAAACAAACATTGCACACCAAGCTTCATAGTTTAGATTATACCAAGCTCCATATTTTGTATCATTATTAGGCCCTTCAACATATCCTAATTCTTCATTCGCGATTGCTATTAAACGGCTTACATAATCAACATTAGGCTCACCATATACTGTTAATGTAATGGTCCCTTTTACTTCTTTATTTTCTTTAGAAATAGCAGTAATGATAACTTTACCAGCTGTAATTGCTATGACTCTTCCACCATCATTGACTGTTGCAATGGTACCATCCGATGTCACCCAGCGATAATTTTCAGCTGCAATTGCTTCATCAATATACACATACGACATTACTCCAGCAAGAAGCCTAGCACCCTCTTCTTGAGTATATAACAGTAATGGTCCTTTGTTAATCTCACCTTTTTCAGTTTTCTCAGTGCTTGTTTTGGTAACAGTAACGAGACATTGGGTAGTAACAACACTATTGTCTTTTAAGGTTGCAGTAATTGTTACTATTCCTTCTTTCAATGCTGTCATCTTATCCCTATCCAATTTCATTACTGTACCATCATCGACTGTGAAAATGAAATCATCTAGACTAGCTTCCATTTGATCAAGATTACTAATCCATAGATAACCAACATCACCAACACGCATATTTTCAAAAGTTGTAGCTAACATAGGAAGAATAGGGATTACTGTAATTGTAACACTATCCGTTAGTTTTGCATCCAATTTTGAAGTTGCTGTTATGGTAGTTGTTCCTAATTGAACAGCTTCAAGTAAATAATTATTCATACTTAAGATATTTGAATCGCCAATTTCCCAAATAAAATCTTCTTTATTCGTATAATTTTGGATCTCTAATTTTACTTTTTGCCCCAATTGAATTGTATTATTAGCTAAACTAATCATTGGCTTTACTGGATATATGGTTAAATCAATAGTTGCTGTTAAGTCCTTGTCTTCTTTTTTGGTAACAGTAATACTAACATTCCCTGGTGCCAGTGCTGTTATTTGATAATTTTCATCAATTGACAGGACACTATCATCACTTACTGACCATTCAAATAAACTATCATCAGTATAATTGGTAATCGCAATCCTAAATGTTTGACCAACCTTATAATCAATCGCACTTACTCTAAGAATTGGGGTTTGTCCCTTCACAACAACATCAATGGTTCCTACTATTTGACTATCATTCTTTGATATTGCTGTAATGGTTGCTGTTCCTGCTTTAAGGGCAAACACTGAAGAACCAATAATCTCTAATATTGTTTCATCACTAGATGTATAGGTAAACTCTTCTAAATAATTTTCAACACTTAAGCTAAAAACATCATCAACCAAGACTTCCTCTGTTGATAATACAATAATAGGTTTTTTTGCACTTACCTCGATGTTTATTTCAACAGCAACTTCCTCATCGGTTTTTAAAGCCACTGTTAAGTTTGTTTGTCCTCTTGATAAGGCAGTTAATGTCGTATCATTTAATGATAAAATACTAGTATCTTCAATCATAAAGTTAAAATCGTGAATATCACTGAAGTAGTTAGCAATTGTTAGTTCTACTGTTTCTGTTTCTACTAAATTTGTTGAACAAACTACTTGTGGTAATACGATTACTTCTAACATTTCAAGACTGTCTTTTATTGTAATCGTCGTTTTCCCTGCTTCCAAGGGATAGATTTTTCCATCAACAATCTCAATCATTTCTTGATTAGCAATCAAGAATTCAACATTACTATCGGTGACAGGTATTGTTTGTGGCATATCGTCTAAGAAAATAATTGTATCGTTGGTAAAGGTTATCTGTGATGTAGTACAGCCACTGATATAAGTAATTGCAAATAGCAATACAAACAACATAATTCTTTTCATTCTATTTTTTTTAATCATCGTAATACCTCATTTAACATTTCACTTTATTATATTGTCATTAGGTAATTTTAAATCATCTACTTTTAAACAGCAATTACCTCTTCTAGATTCATACTCTTTTTCCTACGTTTAAAGTTTATTTCTGCTAGGATAAAGGCTGCCATCATGGTAGCTCCTCCAATCACTAAATCATAGGAAAGTTTTTCATACCCAAGTAGTATTGAAAATACCAAAGCAAATAAGCCCTCAAGCATAAGTATAATTCCAGCAAGAACTGCTTTCGTATACTTCTGAGCATAGATTTGAATTGATTGGCAAAGGAAAGAAGTTACAATACCTAAATACAAAACAGAAATAATCGCATCTTTTACAATAATTTGACCCACTTGTGCTTTCTCAACAAACAACCACCAAGTTGTACCACCAGCCATTAGTGTGATCCCTAACATAAACGCTACGATACTAAAATCAATATCTTTTGCTGTATTTCCTAGATAAGCAATTGATAATGCATAAAACATGGCACTGATAAGCGATAATAAATCACCGCGATTAAATTGGCTTTGCTCTCGATAAATTCCTGTTAGGATTGCCATACCGATTAAAGCAACAACAATACTAATCAAATGGTTCACTTTTATTTTTTGATGATAAATAAAGAAAACAAAAATAGGGATAAATACAATATAGGTACCTGTAATGAATCCACACTTTGCAGGAGTTGTACTCGCAATCCCAATCGTTTGAATGATAAAACCACAGGTATTAATTAAACCTGCTATTAATGCCAATGTAAATTCTTTTCTTGTCATTCTTATAATTCTTTTTCCGAAAAAGACTAATGATAATAGGGCAAAAATAAATCCTCTAATACCATTTAATAATCCTGTTGATAAATTAGCACTTGTTGCTAGTTTCATCATACATGTTCCTAAACCCCAAAATATTGCCACCACGAATAATGATAAATTCGCTTTGTTCTTTGTCACGTTCTAACACTTCTCCAATATGAGTATTTCTAAAAAAATTACCATTGTTATTATACCACATCTTTCCTTGTTTGTTAATCTTTATTTGCCAATTTCAATTTACAAAAAGAACGATTTGATTTATAATATTAAAAGGTAAAGGATGGTGATTAAAGATGCAAGAACTAAAAAATTACGAACAAATTTTAGATTTAGTAAGACATGAAAGTAATGTATTCAAACTCTCGCAGTCTTTAAAGCAATACCATCCCTATGATATTGCAAAAGCTTTTTTAGATTTTTCAATAGCTGAACGAAACAAAATTTACAAAGCGCTGTCTCATGAAGATTTAGCTGATATTTTTGAATATTTGGATGAGATCGATGCAGCAATTTTCTTAAAAGAACTAGACATTGACCATGGTACTTCTGTTTTAAGTGAAATGGAAACCGATGATGCGGTCGATATTATCAACGAATTGGAAGAAGATGCTTCTTCCTATTTAGAGAACCTGGAATTAGAAGATAAAAAGGCATTAAACTATTTAAGAACCTACGAAGAAGATACTGCAGGTTCTATTATGACAGCCAATTATCTAGAAGTTAATGCTGATTGGGATGTTAAAGAAGCGATGAAATATTTAATTGCTGAAGCAGATGAAGCAGAAATTGTTGACCCTTTGTTTGTTTCCAAAGACAACAAACTTGTTGGTATCTTAGATCTAAAAAAGCTAATTATTGCGAGATCACCAAAAAAAATCTCCGAAATTATGAAGGAAGACTTTAGTTTTGTAAATACAAACGACTCAATCGTAGATGCTTCTACGAAGATTAGTAATTATGATACTTATGCCCTTCCCGTATTGGAAAATCAAAAATTAGTTGGTATTATCACGATGGATGATGCATTAGACGTCATTCAAGATGAAGCCGACGAAGACTTAGAAAAAATGGCAAGTATAGGAGAAGCAAAAGAAGGTAAAGCAACGTTATTAAAAACATTAGCCACAAGAATTCCTTGGTTAATTATTCTACTTCTCTTAAGTTCTTTAGTATCTAATATCATTGGAATCTATGAAAACGTCATTAAGCAAGTGACTATCTTAGTTCTCTTTCAAACATTGATTTTGGATATGGCAGGTAAACTGGGAACACAATCTTTAGCTGTAGCTATTAGAAGTTTAGGACGAAACGAATTAGATTCAAAAACTAAAATAAAACAATATTTTTTCAAAGAATTTAAAATATCTATCATCAATAGTTTATTATTAGGAATACTAGCATTTATTGTTAGCTATATCTTTCTATTCATCAATAACAACGAATCCATAGACAATGGTTTGATTAGTTCTATTGTTAGTCTTTCTATTTTTATTTCATTATTTTTTTCTGGTTTGTTTGGCACTACGATACCTCTTATTTTTTCAAAACTGAAAATTGATCCCGCAGTAGCCTCTGGACCTTTTATTACTACACTCAGCGATTTAGTTTCTATTACCATTTATTTTAACCTAGCTATTATATTACTAGGGTTATATAAGTAGGTGATAAAATGAAAAGAGCTTATATTTTAAATCAATTAGAAAAGACAAAAGATTTAAACACCCTAAGGATGAACCTAACAAAACTACATCCTTATGATATTGCGAAAGTATTTCCATTATTAAACGAAGAAAAGCGAAAAAAATTATACACTATTTTCGATGATGAACAATTAGCAGAAATCTTTTCTTATTTAAAAGATTCTTCCGTTTATTTTCAAGAATTAAATCGTGAAAAAATTGCTGATATTATTGAAGAAATGGAACCTGATGATGCTGCTGATACGTTGGGTGAAATGTCCCAATCCACATCAAAAGCTGTTTATGAATTGTTAGAAAAAGAAACTAAAGAAGAGCTTACTACACTAGTAAAGTATAAAGAAGATACAGCTGGAGCCCTGATGAATACTCACTATATCTTTTTCTCTTCTGGTATTGATGTGAAAGCAGCCATGAAGACTATTATTCATAATGCTCCTGAAGTAGAAACAATTAGCACTTCTTTTGTGATTGATGATAGAGGATATTTACTGGGAACTATCGATTTAAAAAAACTGATTGTTACGAAATCACCATGTAATGTTGATACTATCATGAATACTAATTTTCAATGGGCAAATGTTGACCAAGATATTGAAGAAGTTGTAAAAATAATTAAAAATTATGATATTTTTGAACTTCCAGTCTTAGAAAATGGGATTCTAAAGGGAATCATCACGATGGATGATGCTACTGATGCATTGATAGATGTCGCTGAAGAGGATTATGCAAAATTTGCTGGTTTGACTGAAGAAGAAGAAATGAATGAGTCCGTATCAAAATCCATTAAGAAACGTTTGCCATGGTTATCTATTTTGTTAATCCTTGATATTTTTGTTACCATTATTATTTCCCAATTTGAATATTTATTTGCGATTGATAGTATGACTACTCTTGTACTCTTTCAGCCAATGATTCTTGGACTTGCAGGTAATTGCGGAACGCAATCATTAGCAGTAACCATTAGGAAAATAAGTAACTATCAACTTGATAATAATAAACCGATTTTAACCCACATTGGTAGAGAATTATCGCTAGGATTCATAACTGGTTTCGTTTTAGGGCTTACTAGTTTTGTTTTAACTTTGCTTATATTATTATTGAAGCAGAATAGTAACCAAAATATGTTCCTTTTAGCAACCATCGTGAGTATTTCTCTGTTTATCTCTGTTACTATTGCTAATACTGTTGGCTCACTAATTCCTGTCATTCTTTATAAGTTTGGGATTGACCCTGCTGTTGCTTCCGGTCCATTTATTACTACCATTAACGATATTTCTTCTATCACTATCTATTTCAGTTTAGCAACTTTATTCGTTTATTATTTTCTGTAAGCAAAATAAAACTACCTTTTATT
>CAYPLR010000028.1:0-21000 GCA_964411675.1 uncultured Bacteroidales bacterium | reverse complement strand
CATAATTGAATGAATAGGTATGATACAATGCTTTCATACTTTTTTATACGCAGAAAGGAAAAAACTCCTATCTGCACGAAATATTAGAGCCTAGTTAATGGTTATCAGTACACGTTGACTAGGCTTTTTTTCTATTTATGCTTCAACAAAAACACGAAATCCTTCATTAAAAAAAGAGAAATACATAAAAATGCATTTCCGAGATAGGGTAATATAATCATTATATAGTGATAAACATTAAAAAATTCTATTAGAGTCACTCTATGATATTTATTTATCAACTTTGTCTTAAGCAATATAATTTTAAAAACTTTATTGATGTATATAACTGCCATACTAAGACAAGAATACCACCGAAGGCGGCTAATAACATCATAAATGAATTCAAATCAAATATAAATGTTATTAATACAACATATATTAATATTAGCCCATAGCCAATATAGCCTATTTTTGTAATTGCATTTCTTACTTTAATTTTCTTGCAAATCATATATACAATAAGTAAATTTGATGAAGATAGTAAAAATGAACCTAAGAAATTTTTTAAGCTTCCATGAGCACTACTATCAAGTAGTTCTTGTGCTTTAGTTAATGTATTTGCCATTACAGTACTGTCATTTGTAGAGTAATACAAACTGCTTAAATTATACATATGAATTGATCCATTATTGATTATAAATAAGATTGTACCAATTATAACAAGAAGGAGAGCTAAATAGCGAAGATTTTTATGATTATTTAGGATAAAAATCAACAAAATAACAATATATGCACAAATAATGATTGTATTTAATAAGTTCAAGAAATCAAGAAGATATAGGCCTAGAAACGGATTTGATTTAAATAGTTCTAAATATTCTAAAGAGCTAATTGGTATCTTTCCTATCGGTATGCTCATTCCAATAATTATATCAATTATGGTTAGGATAGCAGATGTTGTCATTAATATGAATACAATCATATAAGCAAATTTGTTTTTTTTCATAAAATACACCTTTCTATAATGAATATGAGGATTAGTTATTCGATACGTAACAATGCATATAGTATAAAATTTTTATAAATATTTGTCAATAAATAAAGGCCTCTAGAAACAATTTTATACAATTTTGTTGACAAATGATTGGAAACAATTTACAATAGATAACGTGTGATACATAACATATGTTACGTAAAGGAAAGAGATGATATTGTGCCACCAAGAATAAAAGTTAGTAAAGAATCAATAATTAATTCAGCATTTAAATTATTAAGGAAACAAGGAATTGCAAAGGTCAATGCACGTGATTTAGCACGTGATTTAAAGTGTTCTGTGCAACCAATTTTTCGAACCTTTGAACAAATGGAAAACTTAAAAAAGGAATTATATCACTATGTTGAAGAGGTATTTGATAAATATATGGAAGAGGGTATGAAGAATCATCGAATTCCTTTTTTAGGTATGGGATTAGCATATATTAATTTCGCAAAACATGAACCCAATCTGTTTAAGTTTTTATTTATGTCAGATGAGTTTAAAGGGAGAAATATACTACAAATGGTTAGAGATGAATCTAGCAATGAGATTATTGGTATTATATCAAGTATGACTGGTTTAAGTTTTAAAGAATCTCAGACATTGTTTTTAAATGTCTGGCTAGTAACTCATGGAATTGGTTCATTAATGGCCACAAATGATTGTGATTTTGAGGAAGAACAAATTGAGGTAATATTAATGGATGTCTTTACTGGTTTTAAATTACAAATTAAGTCAAAAGGGGATAAATAGAAATGAAAAAAATGTTTAAAAATAGAGTTATATTTGCAGTTTTTTGGATTGTGTTGTATGTGGTTACGGTAAACATTGGTGATTTTCTTTCTGAGGTGTATAAATTAAATTATTTAACCGCTGTATGTGTATTATTATTTGCAGTTTCACTCGCTATATATATTTTAATATCAAGAACTAAACTAGTATTTGAATCTAAAAATATATCAAAAAATAGATCAATTTTAATTTATACTCCGCTGATTATTATTAGTTTAATCCAGCTTATTAAGGGTATAGATAATTCTATGAGTGAAGAATTTTTTTTAACAATTATCGGTTTAATGATTGGTGTTGGTTTTATTGAAGAGATAGTCTTTAGAGGTTTTTTGCTTAAGGCTATCCAAGAAAGATCAAATGTTATAAAAGCTATTATCATATCAGGTGTAACTTTTGGTGCAGGGCATCTTGTTAACTTATCTAGAGGATATGGTTACAACGAGTTAATTGCTCAAATAATAGTTGCCACTGTAATAGGAATTATGCTTTCGATGTTAGTCGTTTCTACAAAGAAGATATACCCAGGTATTTTATTTCATATAGTATTTAATATAACAGGAAGTATAACTGTAAACAATCAGATTTTTGATGTATATATTTTATTACTTATATTATTAATAACTATACCTTCTTGTTTATACTTATTTAGAATTATTAAGCGAGATATAATTTCTAATAATAAGGAAAGTAATAAAAACATATTAATAGAGGAGAATAAAGGATATGAATAATGTTAATAACACAATTAAATTACCCACAAATTATGAACTTAGTCATAAAATAGATCTAAAGAAAGATAATAAAATCAATTTATTAATACAAATCATATTTGTTCTGATTGCTTTAATGGTTGTTAGTTTTGCAATAATATTTGAGTTTCCGATAAAAAACAAATTTAATGCTTTTGAAAATATAGTTATAACTGTAGTTCTAGTTTTCTTATACATGATAGTTCATGAGTTAACACATGGGGTCTTTATACAATTTATATCTAAAGAAAAACCCATTTACAATTTCAGATTTCCGTTTTTAACTACAGGAAGTAATGTGTACTTTAATAAAACAAGTTTTATTATAATAGCTTTAGCTCCAGTTATTATATGGGGTGTAATTCTTTTGTTAGCATTGTTTGTTGTTCCCCAATATTTATTTATGGGTATTTATATTGTTATGGGTTTAAATTTTGCAGGGTCAGCGGGAGATTATGTTCAGGTAATAAATTTTTCTAAACTATCAAATACAACATTATTTTATGATGATGGAAAAGAAACGAGTGTTTATAGTTTAAAGAAGTAATAGAATTGGTGTTTTGTCTTGTTTAAATATGTTTTATTATTGTTATCATTAGTATAATTGTTAACACAATGAGTAAGAGTAGTGGAGTTATCGGGAATACATACAATCAATAACGATTGATCATTACGAAAATCAAAACAATCCAAATAATTCAGCACATCAAGTTAATAATTCAAATTATCAAAGATCGCAAGACACAATAAAAAAATTGACACAGGTCTATGTCTTTCTCTTATACATAAGAGAGACAGCTTTTACATTAAGTTAGAGTGTAAAAAACATTACATAATAGCAACAATTAATTTTTAAACATGTTTTGGATCATCCAAATACATTAAATTGCATACTAATCTAGTAGAGTTAAAAATGAACGTTTACTAGACTTGTTAAAAGTCAATATTAAATTTACCAAAAAACACAAGTTTAATTTCAGCAATAAGCGATCAGAGTATTATTATAGTGTTATAAGAAAATTGATTATGGGTACGAACTTTTCGGCTAGTGGTACAAAAAAATTACATAGGTGTACGAATTGTATAAAATGGATTAGCCCAACACATATTAAAATAATGGGGTGTAAAACTACCTAAGGGTGTGTGATTTTTGCTAGAGATGCGTAATTGTATCAAAATAGGTAATCAAAGCCATAATTGAACGTAAGCTTTAATACAAGGATAAACAATAATATTGTTGCCTTTATTAAGGCTTTTTTGTTTTATAGGATAAAATAAGTTATTTTTTCAATCTTTTGATCTGAATATGATTGATATAAAAAAGATTGTTATAAAAGTGATATATTATTTAACGATTTACTTTTTACTTCAATCATAATTATTAGTATGATATAATAAATGTGTTAAAAATTTTATATTAGAGATTAATTAAATATTAACTGTATATAGTAAAATGAAATTAGCTCCCCCTTATGATACAATATCTTCATAATCCCTTAGTAAACGTAGTTTACTTACGATTGTGAGGTAAAAATAATTATTAAAAGACCAATTGAAGTAATTTATCCATTCATTTTTGAAACAAAGATAGTTCCAATTATAGAAATAGAAAGAAGAATAATATGAAATTTGAAGAAAAACTTCAAGAATTAAGAAGAAGTAAGGGAATTACCCAAGAAGCACTAGCTAAATATCTTTTTGTATCTAGAACCGCGATTTCTAAATGGGAATCAGGGAAAGGATATCCAAGTATCGACACTTTAAAACAAGTTGCAATTTTTTATAATGTTAGTCTAGATAATTTGCTTTCAAATGATGAACTCATCTTATTAGCAAAAGATGATAATAATAGTAAAAAAATGCAATTTTTGAATTTACTTTTTGGTTTGTTGGATTTATTACCAATACTCTTTTTCTTTGCTCCATTGTTTGGCTACACTAATAATAATGTAATTTATGAAGTGTCTTTAATTAACCTAGAAGAGAGCTATCTATATATATTAATTCCATATTATGTTTTAATAGTAACTACCATAATAGTGGGACTTGTAATTATTTGTACTCAAAACAGTACGAACGTAAAAACTAATAAAATCAAACTAATTGTTTCCTTGTCATTAAGTATCGGAGGAACACTATTATTTATGATGAGTTTGCAGCCATATGCAGGAGCTCTTACATTAGTAATTCTTGTTATTAAAGGAATATTTATTATAAAAAATCAAATGACACGATAAGTGTCTTCATGTGAATAATCGTTGCTACCAATTTCTAATAGTTGAATATATGATTTAAGAAATTGGAGGCATTAAAATGAAAAAAACACATTTATACATCGCATTGATAACTTTAATTATTTTTATTGTTTATACAATTCTTGTGAAAGAAGTTGATACAGATAACATTGGACCAAATGACTCAATGGTAGGATTTTCTCATGTAAACAAGTTTTTCTACCATATAACAAGTACCAATTTTTTAATGTATGAACTTACAGATTGGGCAGGAATTGTTCCAATAATGATAGGATTTATTTATGGGCTTGTTGGATTAATTCAATGGATAAAAAGGAAGAATATATTTAAAGTAGACAGTAATATTTTATCATTAGGTATTTTATATCTTATTACCTTTGGGGTTTACATGTTCTTTGAATATTTTGTGATTAATAGAAGACCAGTATCGATCACTGGTTATTTAGAAGCATCCTATCCTTCATCTACAACCATCCTTGTATTATGTTTTATGATTACTTCTATCTATCAAACAAATAAGTATTGTATAAAAATACATAATAGAGTTGATTTGATTATTATTCAAGCCCTTTTCATTATATTTATGGTAATCGGGCGTATACTATCGGGAGTACATTGGTTAACTGATATCGTAGGTGGAATAATAATAAGTATTTCTTTAATCAATATGTATCAATTTTTTGATTTATTAATAAATAATTATCAAAAAAGAGCTCAGTATCTAATAGAATAGTACCCATATAAAAAAGAGCTAAACTAATAAGATAGTATGTGAAATATAGATGGAGTTATATGTATTATAAATTTGTGTATGTACTAAACCTTTAGATTATTTTAAGTAACACTTTGAATTATTTATAATTTAGGATACGAACTTTTTAGTAGGAATACGAAAAATATGGCGTTGGTACGAATTGTATGTTTTAGTAGTCCCTTGCCATATTGAATAAATAGGTTTGATTTGCTCTTTCAAAATTGTCAGATTAATATTTATAATAAATACATGAATAAAATTAAAAGGAATCAACAAAAAGGACCTGAAAACAGTTTAAAAAGCGGCGGATGTTCTTCTAAACAGTCGGTCAAAGGGTAGAATTATTTTTAGTAAGCCCTAATTGTTAAACAAAAGACCAAAAGAAAATTTGGCCTTTTTTATTGAAATAGGAAAACCAGCAATATTGCAACAAATCATTGCTTTATAAATAGAATAATCTTTGTTATAATGAAAACACTTGAGGTGATACAATGTTTGATGTAAAGAAATTTGGAGCTACCCTATCTAGAAAAAGAAAAGAACAAGATATGTCACAATCTAGTTTAGCGGATTTACTTGGATTTACGAGGCAAGCAATATCAAATTATGAGTGTGGAAATGCCTTTCCTGATCTTGAAACAATCATAAGAATGGCAGAAATTTTCCATACTACGGTTGATGAATTAATTCTTTGTAGTGGAGCTACTAATACAGAAACAAAACTGCTTTTGAATAAAGAAATTTTACCAAAGCAAGTACAAATGGAAGAAGTGATGAATGTCGCTCCTTATGTAAAACCAACCACGATGGATAAAATTGCAGAAGTTTTATCGGAACAAGGAATTGATATCTCCAATATTCTTGAACTATCAGAATTTATCAACGATGATAAAATATATACCTTATTAGAAAAAGCAAATTTTCAAAAGGTCGATAGTCTTATTTTAAATAAATTAATTCCTTTCCTAACAGAAGATGCGAAATATGTTATTCTAGATAAAATTATGGAGCAGCAATTAGATAGAAAATTATTAATTCAGTTAGTAGGATCAGGATATGGTTTTATAGAGTTAATTGAAAATGCAGTTGTTTGTGGTGTGCTTGATTATGATATTTTGAATGAAATAAGAATTGCAAAGAATTAGAAGAACGATAAACAGAATAAAGAAAGGACAATAATTTGCCCTTTTTTTATGCAATCTATTTCATTTTCAGATGTTTTTATGATATAATAACTTGGTATGTCCTGGTAGCTCAGCTGGATAGAGCAACAGCCTCCTAAGCTGTAGGTCGAGGGTTCGAATCTCTTCCAGGACGCCATTTTTAATTTGAGGTATACCTATGAATCACATCTTGTTTCTTGCAAAAAAATACTATTTAGTGGTTGGGGATCGTTTTGAACTATTCTATCGAGGAATTGTTAAGGCAATTAACCCTTATCGTTATTTCATAAAAGTCAGTTGTGATAAAGGAAAGCCATTTCCTCGCTATTTCATGTTTTTACCAGAAGAAAAAGATGTTGGTGAGTATGAAATGAAAATTGACCTTGTCAATGATGATGGTGAGATTGTTGAGAGTAGCAAAACAATTTTAATTGTAAATAAACCACAAGAACCTCAAAAAAAGGTAAATATTCTATGCATTGGTGATAGTTTGACTGCAGCTGGATATTGGATTAAAGAGGGATATCGTCGCTACTGTCACCAAGGAGGTCTTCCTACAGGCCTAGGCTATTCAAAAAAAATAAATCTCATGGGTTTGTGTAAAAGCCAAGTTGGAGAAGACATCATTGGCTATGAAGGATATGGTAGTTGGCAGTGGAAAAGTTTTTGTACAAACTCACTACCTAGTAAAACATCTAGCATTTGGATTGATGTTGAGAAACATAATAAGACTGAAGCCGATCAACATAGTATTTGGATGAATAGTGGTAATCTTTGGATTTTGGAAACCATTACGGAAAAGCGTTTAAAATTTAAACGAGGACAAGGTCACAAAGAAATTGCTCCACAAATCTCTGAACGATTTGTACATGAGTCAAATGCATTTCATCAAGAGGACATTATTTCAAAAGGTTTTACTTTTGAAAGTGGCAATCCTTTCTGGAATGAAGAAATAAGAGACATCGATTTTAAAAATTATATTCGTATGAATGATTTTGTGGTTCCTGATTTTGTATATATTTTACTGACTTGGAATGGCTTACACACACCATACAACCGAGATTTTTCCATTCATCAACAATATGCTACAACATTGATAGATAAAATCCATCAAGATTTTCCTCAATGTCAAATTAGGTGTATGGGGATTCAAATTAATTCAGTTAATGGGGGGATAGCCAATAACTATGGAGCAAAAGGCCCCTATAGTGATATGTATGGAACGGTAACAACGGCATTCAAATATAATCAATGGTTAGAAGAATTATGCCTCAGTGAAAAATATCGAGAATTCTGTTTATATCTTGATGTGAAAGCCCAATTTGATAGCGAATACAATATGCCAATGGTTGCTCAACCTGTTAATGCCCGATCAAATATAACAGAAATGATTGGAACCAATGGAGTACATCCAAGTATGGCAGGGTATATGCAGATTGGTGATGTATTTTATCGAAGTCTTGTCCATGAACTAAATAAAAAATAGAAGGTAGGTATTCCATAGGAATACCACTTTTCATCAAGTGAGTATTAAAGAGTAAAATCATTTGAAAGTATGATATAATATAAGAATAAGAGAGGAAAATCAATATGAAATTTAATGAATATCCATATGTAAGACCCAACATGCAAGAAATTGAAAAACAATTCTTAGAGACAATTAAAGTTGTTGAAAAATCTACTGATTTAGAAGAAGTATCTCTTGCTTTTGAATCAATTAATAAGGTTAGAAGAACAGTAAGTACCATGGAATCGCTAGTTTATGTTCGCCATAGTATCAATACCAATGATGAATTTTATGAAAACGAGCAATCATTCTTCGATGAAAATCTACCTATATATGAAAGCTATGTCAATAAATTATCCATAGCATTAGTAAGTTGCCCATTAATCAAACAACTAGAAGAAAAATATGGCAAGAAGCTTTTTAATAGCGTAAGGACATCATTAAAAACATTTAAACCAGAAATTATTGAGGACTTACAAGAAGAAAATAAATTAGTAACAAAATATGATAAATTAATCGCTAGTGCTAAGATTGAATTTGCTGGTAAAGTTAATAATTTACCTCAAATGACACCTTATCTTAGTTCGCCCGAACGTAGTATTAGAAAAGATGCAGAAACAGCAGTTTTCCACTTTTTTGAAGATCATGTTCAAGAGTTTGATACGATTTATGATTCTTTAGTTAAATTAAGAGATATGATTGCCAAGAAATTAGGATTTGCTAATTATATTCCTTTAGGCTATGCCCGTTTAGATCGTAGCGATTATAATGATCAAATGGTGGCGAATTATCGTAAGCAAGTTTATGAAGACTTAGTACCAGTTGTAAAAGAAATCATCGAAGATAAACGAAAAAGATTACAACTTGATGATCTTAAAAGCTATGATTTGGGTTTAGATTTTATGAGTGGAAATCCAAAGCCAAAGGGTAATCGTGAGTGGCAAGTAGAACAAGCGAAAAAGATGTATCATGAAATGAGTAAAGAAACAGGGGAATTCATTGATTTTATGACTGATCGTGAATTGATGGATTTAGATGCAAAACCAGGGAAACGTGGTGGAGGATATTGTACTTATTTTAATGATTTTCAATCGCCATTTATCTTTGCTAATTTTAATGGTACTAGTGGTGATGTTGGTGTTTTAACTCACGAAGCAGGTCATGCTTTCCAAGTATATTCCAGTCGTAATTTTATCATTCCTGAATACATGTGGCCTACCTTAGAAGCATGTGAAATTCACTCGATGAGTATGGAATTTTTTGCTTGGCCGTGGATTGATTCCTTTTTTAAAGAAGATACTGACAAGTATAAGTACTCTCATCTAACTTCATCCATTACGTTTATTCCCTATGGTGTTACGGTAGATGAATTCCAACATGCTGTTTATGAGAATCCACAATGGACACCAAAACAAAGGAAAGCAGCTTGGAGAGAAATTGAAAAGAAATATATGCCATATAAAGTATATGAAAATAAGTTTGCTGATGAAGGTAATTATTGGCTAAGGCAAGGACATATTTTCCAAACCCCTTTCTATTACATCGATTACACCTTAGCACAAGTTTGTGCGCATCAATTTTGGATTAAAAACCGTGAAAACCACGAACAAGCATGGGCAGATTACTATCGCTTATGTTCTGCAGGTGGTAGTAAAACATTTATTGAATTGTTGGATGTAGCAAAACTAGATAATCCATTTATTGATGGTACGATTAAGAAGACAGTGAAAGAACTAAAAGCATGGCTTGATACTTTCGATAAAACTAAACTATCGTAAGGTGAACATATGAAATTTCCAAAAGAAAAAGTTAGAATTATTCAAATTGTGAATTCTTACAAGAAGAATCAAGATTATCACGCTATTATAATGATGAAAGAAGAGATTATGAAACAAATCGAAGAACTGCAAGATACGCAAGTAATTGATGATTTGTTGATGAGTATGTTTTATATGAATCATTATGATGAATTGATTATTCTAGGGGAAGAATTAAATAAAAAAGAATATGAAAGTTGGACAGGACTTTACTATCTACTTTTAGCTTGCTTAGGAAATTCAGATATTTTTTATGGAATGTCAATCATTAAACGGAGTAAAATACTTTTAGATGAGAAGATAAAAGAGTTTTATAGCGAAGATGGTTTGAGTTATTTGAGTATTGGTCTTACAAATAAACTCACAACAACAGAAAAACTAGGGTTAATCTTAGTTAATTTTATGGAAGGATTATTAGTTACTCCACAAAACAAATTTGTTATTAATAAGGAGTTTCTTGCAATTCGTGTTTTAGAGATGCTAGATACTCTCTATGAATTAGGAAGTTCAGAAGAGATTATTAATGAATTAACAGATAAAATAAAAATGATATTTTTCGAAGAAGTGTAACTTTTTTCCAAAGTAAAAACGTTGCAAAAAAATAGATTTATGGTATAATAATTTAAGATTATAAGGAGAATAGTATGAAAGTAAAAGTAGAGAAATTAGAAAACAGTAAAGTTAAGTTAACAATTAATGTTGAAGCAGAAGCATTCAACGAAGAGTACGAAAAGTCATTTGAGAGTATTCTAGCCGATATCGAGATTAAGGGCTTCCGTAAAGGAAAAGCTCCTCGTAAGCTATATTTAGATAGATTTGGTGAAGGTGCCATCTTACAAAAAACAATTGACAATGTTTTAAATTCAAGTTATGAAGAAGCAGTGATTAGTAAAAAAGTGAATGTAGTTGGTAAACCAGAAATCGATATCGATTTTGAAAACTTAGGTAAAGATAAACCATTTAAATATACAGCAATCGTTGAGGTATTTCCTGAAGTTGAGTTAGGAAAATATTTTGGTGTTGAAGTTAAAAAAGAATCTGATGAAGTAACTGAGAAAGAAATTGATGATTATGTTGCTCGCGAATTAAAAAATCGCAGTGAACTTGAACTACTTGAGAATGTTGCTTTAGAAAATGGTCATACAGCAGTTTTTGATTTCTGTGGTTCAGTCAATGGTGTTGAATTCGAAGGTGGAAAAGCAGAGAATTATAGTTTAGAAATCGGTAGTGGTAGCTTCATTCCTGGTTTTGAAGAACAAATGTTAGGAATGAAACCAGAAGAAGACCGTACAATCAAGGTTAAGTTCCCTGAAGAATATCAAGCGAAAGAATTAGCAGGAAAAGATGCTGACTTTGCAATTAAATTGCATGAAATAAAACACCGTGTTTTACCAACTCCAGATGAAGAATTTTTTAAAGAATTAAAATTAGAGAATGTTAATTCTTTGGATACTTGGCGTGAACACTTAAAGGGTATTCTAGCAATTGAGAAAAAAGAAGCAAACGATAACAAATTTACTGATGATGTTATCGCTGCCGTTTGCGCTGAAGCTAAGGTTACTATTCC
Organism: uncultured Bacteroidales bacterium; assembly: GCA_964411675.1. Lineage (GTDB taxonomy): Bacteria > Bacillota_I > Bacilli_A > ML615J-28 > CAG-698 > JAAYBG01. Next base: position 9,378 of record CAYPLR010000028.1, on the reverse strand, counting down.
TGAAACAATGATTAAGGATCGTTTAGAACAAATGGTTGGCCGTGTTGAACAACAAGCAAAAGCTTATGGATTAACAGCAGATCAATTACTTGGTTATCAAGGAACAACTCTAGAACAATATAAAGAATTGATGAAAGAACCAGCAGCTAAATCTGTTCTTGAAGAATTAGTGATTGGTAAAATTATTGAAGTAGAAAAAGTTAAGTTATTGAAAACAGAGTATGAATTATATTATACAGCTCTTGCAAAACAATATAATCAAGATATCGCTACTGTGGAAAAGAATTTTCCAAAAGAGAGAGTAGAACATTACTTTAAAACATTAAAAACAATCGAGTTATTGAAAGAAAAAGCAGTTAATGTATTATAAAAATAAATTTTGAGAAGAGGTGAAACCATGACAGATAAAACAGATGAAAAAAAGGTGTGTTCTTTTTGTGGTCTACCAGAATCATCAGAAAGACATATGATAGAAGGCGACAATTGTTACATCTGTGATATTTGTGTTGATTTTTGCTATCATATCCTTAACAAACAAGATGGTTTTGTTGATGAACAAGGGAAAGAAGAAAAGCAAAAATTTGCTTTAGACTTAACACCTCACCAAATTTATGACCGTTTGGGAGAGTATGTCATTGGACAGCACTACGCAAAAAAAGTTTTGTCTGTGGCTGTTTACAATCATTACAAGCGAATCCAAAACAATTTATATGAAGCAAGCGATGTTGATATAGAGAAAAGCAATATTTTATTATTAGGATCAACAGGAAGCGGTAAAACTTTATTTGCAAGAACATTAGCGCACATTTTAAAAGTTCCATTTGCAATAGCAGATGCAACAAGCCTGACACAAGCAGGCTATGTTGGTGAAGATGTTGAAAATGTATTGTTGAAGTTATTACAAGCAGCGGATTATGATGTTGAATTGGCCCAAAAAGGAATTATTTATATTGATGAACTTGATAAATTAGGACGAAAATCAGAAAATCCTTCGATTACTCGTGATGTTTCTGGAGAAGGTGTGCAACAAGCCCTACTAAAGATATTAGAAGGAACAGTTGCTAATGTTCCTCCTGGTGGTGGAAGAAAACATCCTCATCAAGAATTTATCCCTTTTGATACGACAAACGTATTGTTTATTTGTGGTGGTTCATTTGAAGGAATTACAAGCATCGTTAGTTCTAGAATTGGTAAGAAGTCAATAGGGTTTAATCCGAATGCTAATATGCAAAACAAAAGCGAGAAAGAAGCTTATAAATTAGTGACTCATGAAGATATCAAACGATATGGAATCATTCCCGAATTAGTTGGTCGATTACCAGTAATTGCATCTCTTGAATTATTAGAAATAGATGATCTTGTGAAAATATTAAAGGAACCTAAAAATGCTATTTTAAAACAATATGTGAAAATGTTTAAAATGGATGGAGTTTCTTTGGAGTTTGATGAGGAAGCGATTCAAGCAATTGCTGAAAAGGCGCACTCACAAGAAACTGGAGCTCGAGGATTACGTGCCATTATTGAAAACATCATGCTAGAAATCATGTTTAGAATCCCTGAAGAAAAAGATCTTTCCAAGTGTATCATTACGAAAGATGTTGTTTTAACTGGTGCTGAACCCATTCTTGTTAAAAAGAAAGTAAGAACAGCTTAATTCATGGAGGGGTTATGCGCATAAAACAAGATTATGTTAGTGATCAATTTCACCAAATGTATTTTGAAATATCAAGTGAAGAAATGAATAATATTTTTACCGATGTATATGATGAAAATGCTGATCTTGTTAACTCTCGTGACGAATTCATAATCGAAGCGGTGAAAGAAAAAATTGAAATTGAAATCATTGCTGATGAAATTGAAAACCTCGATGTTTATATCATAGGCCCGAAAATGATTAAATACCTGACAAAAATTGAAAGGGGAAATTCATTAATAGGGATTGCGCAATTTTGTATTCTTCCAGACAATATTGATTTGGAACTGCCTACTTATATACCAACTAAATTTTTAGATATTACAATTGAAGATGAAGATTTGGAAAATACGATAAAGAAGATATTGTTGAAACAAGGGTATTTTCAAGTTGTACCTAGTGGTGAAGTTACCAATGAAGCAATCGTTACTTATGATTTATTGTATAAAAAAGATGATTTTCTAATTAATACAATAAAAGATCAAACATTCGATATGACTGGTGAAAATTTTGATATAGATGGTGAAAAGTTTATTCACAAACATGTGGATGATATCGTACCTATAGATGAAGATGAAATTAAAGTTGAAGCAAAAATAATAAAAATAGAAACAAAATCAGCAATGCCTATTACTGAAGAAATTGTTAAAAAACTGCATTTTTCAAGAGTAATAACGATAGAAGGATTCAAGAAAAAAATTAAAGATACCCTTGAATTTGGAAAATTGTTGGACATAATTGTTTATTATATAACAGAGTTTATTATTCAAAATAAACAATTGGTCTTTGATCATTATGTTACTGATTTCTATAAACGTTTTGCGCGTAACTTAGATATAGCAAACGATAAGGTTGAATATACTTTAGGTATCCAAAGAATGCTGATTATTGAATACTTAAGTAGTATCATCGATATGAAAAAGGAAGACGAACGAATCAAGTATCTCAATAAAGTGGAAGATGAACAGATGTTAGCACATCTACTTGAAGGAGAAGAAACTTATTTTGAGGAATCGTTCTTTAATCGAAGAGTACAAGAATTGAATATTCTCAATTATTGTTTAGAAGAAAAAATAATAGATATTAAAATATAAAACAGAAAAGAGGTGATACTGTGTTTTTAAATGTTAGATTAGATAATGCTATCTTACCAGCGATGGCAGTGAAAGGAATTGTTCCTTTACCAAACAATGAAATAAGATTGGATGTGGGTCGCCCTGAAAGCATAGCTGCTTTAAAAGAAGCTATGCAGCAAGATAAGTATATCGCATTATTCGTTCAAAAAAATCCAACTGCGAACGAAATTAATCCAGATGAATTATATCAAGAAGGACTGATAGCAAAAATTGTCTATGAAATGGGAAATGCACCAGTTCACAAAGTAAAGCTACTAGGCGTTGTTAGATGTACCGTTTTAGAATTTGTTCAAAAAACACCATTCTTACTGGCCAGTATCGCTACGGTTCCAATTATTAATGATGAAGTTGAAAAAGAATTGGCTTACGTTCGTTTATTAATTAGTGAATTAGAACAAGATGGGGCTAAATTATTTGAAGGCCATCCAGAATTATCAGGAATTATTTCTCAAGGAGTTACTGCTGATAAGTTGACAGATGTTTTAGCTTATAATTTACCACTTGATTTTAATGCAAAACTACGCTATTTACAAAACCCAAGTGTCAGCCAAAGACTTGCTTATATGCTTGAAGATATCAAGCGAGAGAAATACATTCGCTCTATTGAAAATGAAATCGATCAAGAAGTAAGAAAATCAATTAGTGAGAGTCAAAAAGAATATTATTTAAGAGAAAAAATGCGTGTTATCCAAGATGAACTTGGTGATAAAGTCAATAAAGAAACAGATATTGATGAAATGCGTAAAAAGATTTTAGCAGCAAAAATGCCAAAAGAAATGGAAGAAAAAGCACTAACAGAATTAAATCGCTATAGTTCGTTGAACTCAGCAAGCGGAGAAAGTTCTATTCTAAGAAGCTATTTGGATTTTATTATCAGCTTACCATGGTCTAACGAATCAAAAGAAAATAATGACATTAGGAAAGCAAAAGAACAACTAGACAATGATCATTATGGTCTAGAAGCTGTAAAAGAGAGAATCCTTGAGTACTTAGCTGTAAGAATTATGACTAAAAAAACACCACAAGCCATTTTATGTTTAGTTGGACCTCCAGGTGTTGGTAAAACATCTTTGGCCCGTTCAGTTGCCACAAGTCTAAATAAGAAATTTGTAAAGCAATCACTAGGTGGTGTAAAAGATGAATCAGAAATTAGAGGACATCGTCGAACTTATATCGGTGCTTTACCAGGAAGAATCTTACAAGGAATGCGAAGAGCAGGAGTGATTAATCCAGTATTCTTATTGGATGAGGTCGATAAATTGTCAAGCGACTTTAGAGGAGATCCATCTAGTGCTTTATTAGAAGTACTAGATAGTGAACAAAACAAATACTTTAGTGACCATTATCTTGAAGAACCTTATGATTTATCAAAAGTGTTTTTTATCGCTACCGCTAATTATTTAGAAAATATTCCATTAGCTCTAAGAGATAGAATGGAAATAGTTCAATTAAGTAGTTATACTGAATATGAAAAATTTGAGATTGCAAAGCGCCATTTAATTGATAAGCAATTAGAAATTCATGGACTAAGCAAATCAGATTTTGAACTGACAGACGAGGCTTTATGGGCAGTCATTCGTGACTATACAAAAGAAGCTGGTGTTCGTGAACTGGAACGTTTTATCGGTACTTTAATTAGAAAAGCCATTAAGACTATCTTATTAGATAAGGTTGATAAAGTAACAATCGATGCTGATAATATTGAAAAGTGGTTAGGAAAGCCTAAATATGTGTACAACAAGATTGATGATGTTGATCAAATTGGTGTTGTTACGGGTTTGGCTTATACACAATATGGTGGTGACACTCTACCGGTTGAAGTAACCTATTATAAAGGCCAAGGAAGATTGGTATTAACAGGTAAATTAGGAGATGTCATGAAAGAATCAGCGCAAGCAGCATTAAGCTATGTGAAGGCTAATGCCACTAAATTTGCGATTGATTCAACTTTATTTGATGAGAATGACGTCCATGTTCATGTTCCTGAAGGTGCTGTTCCAAAAGATGGTCCTTCAGCTGGAGTAACCATTGCTACAGCTATTATATCTGCTTTCTCTCATCGCTTAGTAAATCATAAGATAGGGATGACAGGGGAAATCACATTGCGCGGTCGTGTTTTACCAATTGGTGGTTTACGTGAAAAAGCAATTGCTGCTCATCGTAGTGGATTGGGGAAAATTTTAATTCCTCAAGAAAATATGAAAGACATTGATGAAATACCTGAAAGTGTTAGAAAAGATCTAGAAATAGTATCAGTACTAATGATAGATGAAGTGATTCATCATGCTTTATTATAAAAAAGAAGCAAGAATTCATACATTCTTGCTTTTTTATTGCTTATATGAGTAAAAGTTGCTATAATCATTGCGAGGTGTTTTATGCGTAGACACGGAATTGTTAAACTTCTTCCCTATGCTGTTCCAGCGATATCAATCGTGTTGTTAGCAGGGGGACTATATTTTATTCTAAAAGTTTTTAATAATCATCCTGAAAGATTAGTAGGAGATGTTTTATTAATGACTGGAATCGCATCGCTGATTATGACATTTACTGTTTCACTAGCGAGCACTCAATTATTTGAAGCCATTATCTACATAATTTATCGAATTCGTAAACTATGTAATCCACGTCTAAAGCAATATGATGATCCAGAAACCTTTAAAGAGTTTCACTATCATGTATCAACAGAAGGATTTATTTTTACTCTTCCGGCATATATGATGAGTATCATTACTCTTTGTGCAGGAATCATTTATTTAAAGTATTTTGTTATTGTGACTGAAGAATTGCTTTGTTTTTTTCTTTAAAAAATGTTTGCTATTACATTATATTTATGGTATAATATCTATGTTAGTTTGATGAACTAGCAACAATTGACCTTTTAATACCACAGGTATTTATATAAACAGGAGGATTTATGACAGCTGTAGATATTTTATTGCTTATCGTATCATGCTTATTAATTGCTATTATCGTTTTACAGAAATCTAAAGAAGATGCATCAGTGGCTTTTTCTGGAGAAAAATCAGAATTATTTGCCAACAAAAAAGAACGAGGAATTGAAGTTTGGATAAACTATACGATTACTGGACTATCAATCGCATTCTTTGTACTTGCAATTCTTGCTTCATTCTTTGTAGAAAGATTCTAATGATATGAAATTATAGGCCTGCTGTTAGGCCTTTTTTTCATCGATAGGAGAACATATGAAAGAGAAAATATTAACAATTATTAACGATAAAAAATATCAACCATTAACCACTTTAGAATTGGGGCAAGCTTTAGCACTGGAAGGTGAAAGCGAATTTTCAGCATTACAAAAAGAGCTTGATCAATTAGTTATTCATGATGAAATTTTAATGAACAAAAAGAAAACACGATATATTAGCCTAGCTAGTGCAGGATTATATCATGGAATTATCACAATTAAAAACCAAAACTATGGTTTTATTAAATCAGAAGAATTCACATTTGATTTTTATGTTTCTAAATATGACTTTCTAAAAGCAATGGATAAAGATGAAGTTTTATTTTCAGTGATAAAAACAAATGATTCAACGAAAAACAATAGTGAAGCTAGAGTTGTAAAGATATTAAATAGAAGTTTAAAATATGTAGTTGGAGAATTAAAACTAAAAAAAGAGAAATACTTTTTAGAGTTAGAAGATTCAACAATCAACAAAAGAATTGATATTATAAATATTGGTAAAGCAAAAGCAGGCGATATTGTAAGAACTGTCATTACAAAGTATGAGGCAGAATATTGCGAAGCCGATGTTATTGATGTAGTAGGTAATAAAAGCGATATTGGAATTGATATCACTCAAATTGCAATTCAAAGAGGATTTAATTTACAATTCCCTGATGATGTACTTTATCAAGCGAGTCATTTAGAAGATGATACGCTGGATGAAATGACCAAAAGACGGGATTTACGAAACAAATTAATTGTTACAATCGATGGTTTGGATGCAAAAGACTTAGATGATGCCGTTGGAATTGAACAACTAGAGAATGGAAATTATCTATTAGGTGTTTATATTGCAGATGTTAGTCATTTTGTAAGTGAGAATTCTTTGATTGATAAAGAGGCTTATAGTAGAGGAACGAGTGTTTATTTAGTAGATCGTGTTATTCCCATGTTACCCGTAAGACTATCCAATGACCTATGTTCTTTAAATCCGAATCAAGATAAATTAGTGATCGGATGTGAAATGGAAATTAATCAGGAAGGAAAAGTCATAACAAGTGACATTTTTCCTGGAGTAATTAAAACAACGAAACGATTAAATTATACGGATTGTAATAGAGTTTTGGAAAAGGGAATTCAAGAAGTTCCTGATTATGAAGTTGTTTACCAGTCATTGGTGAAGATGAAGGAATTATCTACGATTCTAACAGACAAGAGAAGAAAAAGAGGGGCTCTAGATTTTGATGTTCCTGAAGGAAAAATTATTGTTGATGAACAAGGAAAACCAATTGATTTAGTCGTTCGAGATCGTGGTATCAGTGAAAGAATCATAGAAGAATTTATGATTGTTGCTAACGAATCGGTATCAGAAGTAATCAATCATTTGGATTTGCCTTTTATTTATCGAGTTCATGATAAACCAGATATGATTAAACTGAGTGATTTAAAAACAACAGCGAATTATTTAGGTTACCAATTACGAGGAACTCATGTCGCGGAATTGCAGAAATTCTTAGATAGTATTGAAGATGAAGATGCCTTTTTAAAGACAGTTGTTTTAAGAATGATGGCGAAAGCTGTTTATAGTGAAGAAAATATTGGCCATTTTGGATTAGCTAGTGAGTGTTATACTCACTTCACTTCACCCATCAGAAGATATCCTGATTTAATCGTTCATCGCTTATTACGTAAGTATATCTTCAATGGCGATATTAATGCCAATGAATTTACTTCTTTAACTCAAAAAATTGCGAATATCGCATTACAATCAAGCGAGCGAGAAAGAAGTGCTGCTGATTGTGAATTTGCTGTTCTTGATATGAAGAAAGCAGAATATATGAGTACTTTTATTGGACAAGTATTTATGGGGACTATTTCAACAATCACAGCTTTTGGAATGTTTATCTCGTTAGATAATACTGCTGAAGGACTAATTCGTTTAAAAGATATGAGTGATGATTATTATATATTTAATCAAGCCAATCATGTTTTAACGGGTGAAAGAACGAATAAAAAATATCGTGTCGGTGATAGAGTACAAGTGAAACTTGTTAATGCCGATAAAAAAACTAGTGAAATAGATTTTAAAATAGTATATAATAAAGATAGAGGAAATCCAAAAGATAGAAGTAAAGAAATGAGTGAAAAGTATGGAAGAAAGAAACATCGTCGCGCGAAATAAAAAAGCTAACCACGAATATTTTATTCTTGATACTTTAGAGTGTGGTATTTCTTTAACAGGAACGGAAATTAAATCGATTAGGCAAAGCAAAGTAAGTATTCAAGATGCTTATTGTCAAGTAAAGGATAACCAATTAATTATCTTTAATATGAATATTGCGAAATACGATCAAGGCAACATTTTTAACCACAAAGAGGATCGAGACCGTGTTTTACTTGCTCATAAGATGGAAATCAAAAGATGGGCAAGTAAGGTTGCCATTGATGGCTTAACCATTGTTCCTTTATCGGTTTATATTGTTTTAGGAAAAGCCAAAGTTGAAATTGGTCTTTGCAAAGGTAAAAAACAATATGACAAGCGAGAAGACCTAAAGAAAAAAGATATTCAAAAGGAAATTGCAAAAGCAGACAAATCTAGGTGGTAGTATGAAATGCAAGAGTTGTGGACAAGAAGTTAGAGATACCGATAATGTATGTGCAAACTGTGGGTTTAATCTAGAAGAGTTTAAGAAACAAGAAAAGATCCTTGTTCAAGAAGATCCTGATTTACCTAAGAGTAGAAAAAGCACATTAATTGATAGTCCTATCATTACATTTGTATTGGGAATCATGTCAGTATTAATCGCCTTAACAATTGCTTCTTATCGGAGTGTTGTTATCTTTTTTGTCCTTTTAGAAGTAATGTCTGTTTTAGGAACATTCTTTGCTGCAGCTAAAGTGTGTAAAGTAAACCTTATACCAGTTAGAAATGTTGGTGTTGTACTGGCTTACGTAGGTTTAGCCATAACAATCTTTAAGATTGCTTATGTGATATTAAGTTAAAAAATGGGGTAGTAATGGATTCGACAGGCTAAATGAAAGATTGATTGCATGCCGTTGTAGCGAACGTTAAAACGCGAGGTTTATTAATTAACCGCAAAACAAAATTTACTTTTAGCTGCTTAATATAAACTAGCGGCGTCCATTTAGAATCTTCACTTAGGATTCTAATTCGGGCTCAGATACTAAGTGTTGGAGTGATAGGAATCCTTGACTATTAATCCGAGATCCAAAGGATAGTTCTTTAGTGGGTTGCTTATTGCACATTAAAGAGCAAAGCTAAGACAATAAGATAAGCATGTAGAAGTCAAGATGGATTTTTGTTTGGACAGGGGTTCAACTCCCCTCTACTCCACCAT
>CAYPLR010000027.1:0-22283 GCA_964411675.1 uncultured Bacteroidales bacterium | reverse complement strand
AAAGGGGATTTTTTTATGAAAAAGTATTGACAAATAATGGTGTAAACCATATAATATATTTGCTTTGTTTATATTTACTAAACATTGAGTTTAATTATATAAAACACATTAAACTAAAAGTTTAATAGAAAACGAGGAACAAAATGAATATCGGAATAAAGATAAAAAGATTACGTGTCTTATGTCAACTCACGCAAGAAGAGCTTGCTGATCGCTGTGAGTTAACAAAAGGATATATATCACAGATTGAAAATGACCTAACAAGTCCTTCCATTAGTACATTAACGGATATATTAGTTGCACTAGGAACCAATCTCAAAGAATTCTTCAATGACAATGATGATGATGAAAAAATAGTCTTTACAGATGAAGACTATATTGTTAAGGAAGAAAAGGATCATAGGATTACTTGGTTAGTTCCAAACAGCCAAAAAAATCAAATGGAACCCATTCTTTTTGAACTATCGGCTAATAGTCAGACAACCATTGATATGCCTCATGAAGGACAAGAATTTGGCTATGTTTTAGATGGTGAAATCATTATTATAATTGGTGGAAAGAGTATTGTTTGTCATAAAGGAGAAACATTCTACTTTACAACAGACAAAAACCACTTTATTAAAAATGCAACAAAGAAGATTGCAAAGATTATATGGGTAACAAGCCCCCCTAATTTTTAAGAAGGAATTATACTATGAAAAAGAAAAATGTGATTATAGAATTAATCGGTGTGTCTAAGCAATTTGATGGTACTACTGTCGTTGATGATTTTAATTTATACGTTAAGAAAGGGGAATTTATTACTTTCTTAGGACCCTCAGGTTGTGGTAAAACAACAACCTTAAGAATGATTGCTGGTTTTGAAGTTCCAACAACAGGAAAAATATTGTTAAATGGACAAGACATAACTTTATTACCTCCTTTTAAAAGACCAGTAAATACTGTTTTCCAGAGATATGCGTTATTTCCTCATTATGACGTTTATGACAATGTTGCTTTTGGCTTGAAAATGAAAAAAATAAAAGAAAAAATAAGTAATAAAAAAGGGGAAACCATTGAGATTGAAAGAAAACTAACAGTTGAGGAAATCGATGAAAAAGTAACAAAAGCCCTAAAAATAGTTGACTTAGAAGAGTTTGAATCACGCGATATCTCCACTTTATCAGGGGGACAACAGCAACGTGTTGCTATCGCTAGAGCAATTGTCAACGAACCAGAAATTCTTCTTCTAGACGAACCTCTAGGAGCATTAGACTTAAAAATGAGAAAAGAAATGCAATTAGAGTTAAAAGCGATGCATAAAAAATTGGGAATCACTTTCATCTATGTGACTCATGACCAAGAAGAAGCCTTAACAATGTCTGACACAATAGTCGTTATGAATGATGGCATGATCCAACAAATCGGAACACCTATTGACATTTATAATGAACCTAAAAATGCGTTTGTAGCAGATTTCATTGGAGAAAGTAATTTGTATAATGGTACGATTACTGATGAAAAGAAAGTGCTATTCATTAATCATGTTTTTGATATGGTTGATGATTTTGAAAAAAATGAAAAAGTGGATGTGATTATTCGACCAGAAGATATTTTCTTGATGGAAAAAGACATTGGGATGGTAAATGGTAAACTTGTTAGTAAAATTTTTAAAGGTGTTTATTATGAATATATCATGATGGTTGGTAAAAATGAAGTGGTGATTCATGATACAAAGGAATATGGCATTAATCAAACCATGAGTATGTATATAAAGCCATTTGATATTCATATTATGAAAAAGGATTTTGTTAGCAACGTTTATGAAGGCTATATTAATAAAAACAACAAGGTTGTTTTTGCTGAGGGAGAATTTGAATGTGATGTAACACAACTAATTCCTAATTCTATTCTTGATGAAGATGGATATTTAGTTGACTCTAAAGGAGTCGTTTATGACTTAACCGATGCGGATGTAAAAGTAGAAGTAGGATTAAAAGACATTGATATTAGTGATAACGAAGAAGAAGGGAATGTGGTAGGTCAAATTGTTTCCATTATTTATAAAGGTGACCATTATCAAATTATTGTTAGAACAGAAAATAATGATGATTTTGTGATTGATACTGAATATCTATGGAATGAATTTGATACAGTTAGTCTCGTCATTCTTCCGGAAAATATTAAAATGACTTTAAAACAAGAGGCGAAAAACTATGCCAAGGATTAGATTTTCTCGCAAACAACTAACCTTGCCCTATGCATTATTTTTACTGTTTTTCGTTGTCTTTCCATTGTTATTAATTATATATTATGCTTTTACTGACAATGATGGTAAATTAACATTCAATAACTTTGTTGCTTTCTTTAGTGATAATACCAAACTTAGTGTTTTATTAGTGAGTGCCTTGATTGGTTTCGGTAATACTGCTCTTTGTTTGTTATTGGGTTATCCTGTTGCCATGATTTTAAGTAATAAACAATATAATAATAGCAAAGTCATTGTTATGCTTTTCGTTATGCCGATGTGGATTAACTTTGTACTACGAATTGCAGCCACAAGAGATTTATTATATTGGATAGGAATTAATGGAGGGGAATACCCATACCTAGCAACCATGATTGGTATGGTATATAATTACTTACCATTTACTATTTTACCTCTATATACAACGATGTTGAAAATGGATAAGAATTTAATTGAAGCTTCTTATGATTTAGGAGCGAACAAGTCACAAACTTTTGTAAAGACTATCATTCCTATGACTATGCCAGGAGTAATCAGTGCTGCGACGATGGTTTTTATGCCAACCATGTCATCCTTTGTTATTAGTGATGTTATGGGAGAAAATAAAATTCAATTAATTGGTAATACCATTCAATTAAATTTTGAACAAGGACAATGGCACAATGGTAGTTTGATTGCCTTGATTATGTTAATCATCATTGGTATTACCATGTTATTAACCAAGAACGTTCAAAAGCAGGAAAATGTACGAGGTAGTTTATGGTAAAAAAAGTACTAGCAAAAGTCTATATCGTGATTATGTTGCTTTTTATGTATGCACCATTAATTGTGTTGGCTATTTTTAGTTTCACTAACACACAAAATATTGGGACATGGAATGGATTTTCTTTTGAATTGTATCATTTAATGTTTAGAAACAAAGATATTATGGAAGCTTTATACAATACATTAATGGTAGCAATCGCTTCAAGCATCGTGGCAACGATCTTAGGAACATTGGGAGCAATCGGAATTTTTTATAGTGGAAAGAAAGTAAAAAAGAGTATGGAAGCTATTTCACAAATTCCTGTATTGAATGCAGAAATTGTAACCGCCCTATCGTTAACCATTTTATTTGTTTTTGTTGGAGTAGAATTCAATTTCATCACTTTATTAATAGGACATGTTGTTCTTACCATTCCTTTTGTAGTGTTAAGTGTAACTCCAAAACTAAAACAAATGGATCCCAGCATTTATGAAGCAGCTCTTGATTTAGGAGCAACACCAAATACAGCACTATGGAAAGTGATTATGCCAGAGATTGTTCCAGGAGTATTTTCAGGATTTATTCTAGCAATCACGTTATCATTAGATGATTATATAATTACAGCTTTTACTCGCAATAATTCATTTCAAACACTAAGCACTTATGTTTATGGTGCCACTGCGCGAAAAGGAGCGTTGCCTCCTGCATTAAGAGCCTTATCAACGATTATTTTCATTGTGATTCTAATTGGTTTGATACTTGTTAATGCAAGGACAAAAATTAATAATGGAATTAGAAAGGAACATATATAAATGAGAAAAACAATTCTTTCCTTATTTGTAATGATAATGACAGTTTTTTTATTAGCACAGCCAACAATACAGGCTGAAGAAGAAACACTAACGTTACGAGTATATAATTGGTATGAATATATTGAAGATGGTAAAGACGAAGATGGTAATAAAGTAGGACCTTCTGTTATGGAAGAATGGGCAACTGATTATGAAGCAAGAACAGGAAAACCAGTCACTGTTGTCTATGATATGTTTGAAACCAATGAATTAATGCTAAACACACTAAAAACAGGCAAGACAACTTATGATTTGGTTTGTCCATCTGATTATATGATTCAAAAAATGATTAGAGAAAATCTACTAGAAAAGATAGATTTAGATCAAATCCCTAATTATCAAATCTATGCTTCTCCTTATTTAAAGAATTTATTTAGTGAAAATGGTTGGGAAGATTATGCTGTTGGATATATGTGGGGGACAATGGGATTCATTTATAATCCTGAAAAAGTAAGTCAAGAAGATATTAGTAGTTGGACTGTCTTATGGAATGAAGCATATAAAAATAGAGCAACAACAAAAAATAGTGTTCGAGACACTTATATCATCGGTGTGTTTTATGTCTATAAAGAAGAACTAGATCAACTGTCTAGTGACTATATAGCAGGTAACATTGATGCTCATACTTACCAAAACCAAGTAACGGCGATTATGAATAGAACAGATTCAGAAACTCTAGTAAAAGTAGAAGAAGCATTGAATCTCATGAAAGAAAATATTTATGGATTTGAAGTAGATAGTGGTAAAAAAGACATTGTTACTGGGAAAATTGATATCAATTTTGCTTGGAGTGGCGATGCTGTTTATGCAATGGACACAGCTGAAGAAGAAAATGATATGGAGTTAAACTATATTGTTCCCGAAGAAGGAAGCAATGTATGGTTTGATGGTTGGGTTATGCCAAAGGGAGCCAACGTTGAACTGGCTTCTGATTTCATTAATTATCTATCATCACCAGAAGTTGCTGTTAAGAACATGAATAAAATTGGATATACTTCTGCAATCGCAGGGGATGCTATCTTTGATCAAATCATTGAGTGGTATGGAGATGAAGAAGGCGAAGAAGTAGATTTAAGCTACTTTTTTGAAGGAACATTATCCAATGAAAAATTGACTGATGGAAAAGCAATCGTAAAGATTAATGAAAGAGGACGTCAATTTGATGCTCAATATCCAGATGAAACCATTATTGCACGTTGTGGTGTAATGGAAGATTTTGGTGACCGTAATGAAGCAGTATTAGAAATGTGGCAAAGAGTCAAAGGAAGTGTTGTTTCTATTTGGATTATAATAGCCATTGGTGTTATTATCGCTGGTGGAGTCGTTGTTTATATCCTTAGTAACAAATCAAAAAAAGTTAGAAACAAGAGACTAAGCAAGAGAGCTTAGCTCTTTTTTTGTTTTAATTAGAATATGATAAAATAAATAAAAAAACCTTTTGAAAAAAACAAATATTATAGTATAATAATAATAGTGCGAATACGTTTTCTTTTATAGGAGGTATAATTAATGAAAGAATATAAAACAAGCAATATTAGAAATGTTACTGTGCTTGGTCATATGGGAAGTGGTAAGACAAGCATGGGCGAAGCTTTACTTTTTGCTGCAAAAGCTATCGATAAAAAAGGTGAAGTAGAGCGTAAAACTACTGTTGGTGATTATTCCATTGAAGAACAAAACCGACAAACAACTTTGATATCTTCTTTGTTACCATGTGAGTGGAAAGACAATAAAATTAATTTCATTGACACTCCAGGATCAGAAGAGTTTATTGGAGATATTAGCAATGTTCTATCTGCTACCGATGGTGCATTAGTATTAATTGATGCTACTAAAGGCGTTGAAGTTGGTACAGAAAGAGTATGGGAAGAACTAAGTAAACGTAAAATCCCAACAATCATTTTTGTTAATAAGATGGATAAAGAAAATGTTAAATTTGCTGAAGTTATGGATTCAATTACAAATAAATTAAGTAAGAATGCTGCTGCATTTACTTGGCCTATTGGTGAAATGAATAATTTTGGTGGATTTATTAACTTATTAAACAAGAAAGCAGTTTTGTTTAATGGAACAGATTGTAAAGAAGGACCTATTCCTTCTGTTTTAACAGCAAAAGTAGAAGAAGTAAATGGACAATTAGTTGAAAAAGTTGCTGAGACAACAGAAGAACTAATGGAAAAATATTTCAGTGGTGAAGAATTAACTGCTGAAGAAATTCGTCAAGGATTAAAAGTAGGAGTTTCAGCATCTGAATTATTCCCTGTTTTAGTAGGTGCAGGCTTAAAGAATGTTGGTGTAGATGCTTTACTAGATATGATTGTTGATTTTTTACCTGCTCCGAATGAAAGACCTTTAAAAGAAGGTTTTGACATGAATAACGGAAAAGTAACAAGAGAGATGAGCAACAATGCTCCACTTGCAGGTTATGTTTTCAAGACTACAATTGACCCATTTATTGGCACAATTAGTTTCTTTAAACTATATGCTGGTTCATTAAAAGTAGGACAAGAAGTCTTTGTACCATCTACAGGAAGTGTAGTGAAAATTGCTCAATTATTTACTGTTATGGGAAAAACACAATTACCAATTGATTCTGTTAGTGCAGGAGATATTGCTTGTGTTGCAAAAGTATCAGAATTTTATAATGGTCTTACATTCTGTGATAAGAAGGATCCAATTGTTTATCCAAAAAATGAACATGCTACTCCTGTTATTTATGTAGCTATTCAACCAAAGAATAAGAATGATGAAGATAAATTATCTGGTTCATTACAAAAATTAAAACTAGAAGATGAAACATTTGAAATTGTAAGAAATCCAGAAACAGCACAACAATTAATTGGTGGTCAAGGAATGACTCATATTGGCTACATCTTAGAAAAGATGAAAAATATGTTTAAGGTTGAGATTGATACTTCTGATCCAAAGATTGTTTATCGTGAAACAATTAAGGCCAAAGGAGAAGCTCAAGGTCGTCATAAAAAGCAATCAGGTGGTGCTGGACAATTTGGTGATGTATGGATTCGATTTGAACCATGTAAAGAAGATTTTATCTTTGCTGAAGAAGTTGTTGGTGGCGCTGTTCCAAAAAACTATTTCCCAGCTGTTGAAAAAGGACTAATTGAAACATTAGAACATGGACCATTAGCGGGATTCCCAGTAATTGGAATCAAAGCAACATTGTACTATGGCTCTTATCATCCAGTAGATTCCAATGAAATTTCATTTAAATTAGCTGCTGGATTAGCATTTAAAAATGCAATTGATAAGATCAAACCAACCATTCTAGAACCAATTTGCGAAGTCAGCGTTACGGTAAAAGACGAATTCGTTGGTGATATCATGGGTGATATGACAAAAAGACGTGGACGTGTTTTAGGTATGGAACAAGGTCATGGTATGCAAACAATTATTGCTGAAGTTCCTGAAGTAGAAATTGTTAAGTATGCAACTGACTTAAAAGCAATGACTCAAGCAAGCGGACGTTTCACTCGTAAGTTTATTCGTTACGATGAAGTTCCTGAAATGCTAATTAAGAAAATAATTGAAGAATATAAGAAAGAAAAATAAAAACTAGGGCTATTTTAAATAGCCCTTTCATCTATAAGGAGGTAAAATGCATCTAGAATATCTAGTTGATGTAGAAGAAATGCCCATCAAAGAATACCTCATGGTTTTAGGATTATCACGCCGTTTAGCAAGAAAAATAAAACTTTATGGAAAGATGTATATCAATCATCAAGAAGCTTTTAATTATTATCTTGTTAAAAAAGGGGATCTTTTAACAATCGAATTTGATGAAGTACTAAATGAAAAAATTGTTTCTAATCAATCAAATTTGGAAATTTTATATGAAGATGATGATTTGATGGTAGTGAACAAACCTCATGATTTAGCAATTCAGCCTTCTAAACGTCATCAAGAAGACAATTTAATTTCTAGAATAAAAGCTTTCTTTATCAATCAAGAAATAACTTCCAATATTCATATTGTGAATCGTCTTGATTATGCAACCTCAGGACTAGTTTTGGTTGCAAAAAATGGATATATTCATCATCAATTAACAAGTAAAAATCATGTTTATAAAAAATATCAAGCCCTTGTTGTTGGTCAATTGATTGAAAAAGAAGGAACGATTAACTTGCCCATTGCTCGTCTTGTCGATGAGGAAATAAAAAGAGGGGTTAGTGAAGCAGGAAAAAGTGCAATCACCCATTATCGAGTGCTTGTAGAATATGAAAATACAAGTTTATTGGAATTGGTTCTTGAAACAGGGCGGACGCATCAAATAAGAGTCCACATGTCACACATCGGACATCCCCTTTTAGGTGATAAACTTTATGGAACTGAAGAAAAAAGGTTGTATTTAGATTGTTATTATATGGAATTTATCCATCCCCAAACGAACAAAAAATTGACTTTTTCAAAAGAAGTAAAATGGAATGTTTGAAAGTCTTGTAATCAGAAAAAAAATCGAGTATAATAATACCATTAGTAAAAAAGGTGAGAAACGATGAAAAAAACATTTTTAGTTCTTGTATTTAGTTTTGCTTGTTTATTCTTAACAGCATGTACCCCCAAAGAAGAAGAAAAAGAATATGACCTATCATTAACGGGTCAAGCATCCGTTGAGGAAGAAGAACAAATTCAATTATCAGCCAGTGTTGCTGGTCTAACAGGATTAAAATTTGTTTGGGAATCTTCTAATGAGATGGTTGCAACTGTAGTTGATGGATTAGTGACTGGAGTGTCTGTCGGTGAAGTAACGATTACTGTTAGTGTTGAAGGAAATAATGAAATTGCCTCTGTATCAAAGAAAATTACTGTTACAGCTAAAGAAATACAATATAGTATTACTCTTTCTAAAAATGTAGTTACGTTAGAAATAGGCCAAGAAGAAGTGATTGAAGCAACAGTTACTCCTAGTACTACCCTAGTTTGGTCATCCAATAATAATAGTATAGCGACTGTTGTAAATGGTAAAATAACAGCAATATCAGTAGGGAATACAACCGTATCTGTTACTACAAGTGATGCTAAAGCATCCATGACTATTACTGTAGTTATTACCGCTCCAAAGAACTTAACACCAGAAGATGCACAAGGTAAACTTGAAGATAAAATAAATGCCTACCTTGCAGCAAATAGTGGTAACTTTATTCTATTTACCAGCGATGGAGTAGATGAACTAACATTAGAATTACAATACAATGCTGAAGCAGGATTGTTTAAAGAAGCAAAGTATGTTGAAAATGGAGCATCAAATGGTGCAGTTTATATTAAAGATGGTTATGCTTATATGTCCTCTAATGGAGCAACTAGTAAAACTATTCTAACAACAGCAGAAAACCAAAGACTAGTCAATCAATATGGCTTTAGTAAAGTTGCTGAACAAGTGATTGCCTATTGTCAAGATGATGATTTGTTTGCTGTTATGAACTTTAAAAATGAAGAAGATGGCGTTACCACATTTGATATTGATGTTGCTAATTACAAAGGAAGCGTTATGGACTTTGCTGGTGTAAGTAGTGCACAATTAATTGTTCAAATTGTTAATGATGAAGTTGTGGAAGTAGAGTTAGTAGTAGTTAAGACAAATACATATATTATTAAAGGTAGTTTTTTAGGAACTGGAACACAAAGTATTGTTTATCCAAATGATTTAAGTACTTATCCAGAAGTTTAGTGAAATAATTCCTCGATTAGAATTAAAATTCTAATTGAGGATTTTTAATTTTAAATACAATATTACTTTAAAAGCCAAGCAAAATGTGATATGATTATATTATGAAATCACTGAATCTAAAACCATATGGAAAAAACGAAATATCATTTTATTTGGCAGTTGAAGAGTATCTATTAAGTACTTGTCAGGAAGATGTGTTTTTTTTATGGGATTTACAAAAATCAATTATTATAGGGAGAAATCAGCTATTAGCAGCTGAGGTTAATGTTGATTATGCAAATAAACTAGGAGCTAAAATTTACCGCCGTCCTAGTGGAGGTGGAGCTATTTTTGCTGATGAAGGCTGTTTTATGTTTAGTTTTGTTAGCAAAGTAATTTCCAAAGAAGAAGCGTTTAAAAAATACTTGGATCTTATGGTCAACGCTTTAAGAGAGCTTGAACTCGATGTTACTTTTTCAGGAAGAAATGATTTGATGTTTATGGGTAAAAAGTTCTCTGGAAATGCTTATTATCAAAACAAAAATGGTTCAGTACTGCATGGGACGTTTCTTTTTGGTACCAATCTTGAAAATTTAGTGAGATCGATTACTCCTGATAATGAAAAGTTAATTTCTAAAGGAATTAAAAGTGTATCTGAAAGAGTGATTAATATTGGGGAACATATAACCATGGCGCAAGATGAATTAATGGATTATTTGTTAACAAAAATTTCTAATGATGAAGAAATGCTTTTCTTGTCGGAATTAGATTACCAAAAAATAAAGCAATTAGAAAAAAAATATAAAGAACCTTCTTGGGTTTTCGGTCAAGATCCCCCATTTACCTTTAAAAACGAAAAAAGATTTCCTTGGGGTAAAATAGCAGTCTACATTGATGTGAAGAAGAATAAAGTAATTAGCCTAGATATCAAGGGAGATTTTTTACTTGTTGAAGACTTAGAAGAATTTAAAAAGGCTTTTATTGGAAAAGATTTTACCTATCAAGCATTTCAAACAGTATTACTAAAGAATCATATCGATAAATACATCATGAATAGTACAAATGATCAATTCTTACATTTTGTTTTTGAGGAGGAAAATGATGGAGAACACAGCTAAGAAAACAATTTTATTTGATGAACACCTAAAGTATGGAGCAAAAATGATTGAGTTCGGTGGATTTTTAATGCCTATTGAATATGTAGGCATTACAGAAGAGCATCTAGCTGTAAGAGAACAATGTGGACTTTTTGATGTTTCACATATGGGAGAGATTGCAATAACTGGTAAGGACACACTAGCGTTCATCGATTATTTAATAACCAACGATATTGTGAATGCTCAAAAGATGAAAATGACATATGGATTACTACTATATCCTGATGGAGGGGTTGTTGATGATCTCATGGTATATAAATATTCTGATACCTATTGTCTTTTAGTTGTCAATGCTTCTAATACCGATAAGGATTATGCGTGGATTATAGCCCATAAAGATAGTTATGATGTTGAGATTATTAATAAATCGAGTGAATATTCTCAATTAGCACTACAAGGACCAAAAGCAGTTGAAATCTTGCAATCGTTAACTCCTTATCCATTGAATGAATTAAAGTTATTTGATTTTAATGAATTCTTAGTTGATAATAAAAAATTTATTGTTTCTCGCAGTGGTTATACAGGAGAAGATGGCTTTGAGATTTATG
Organism: uncultured Bacteroidales bacterium; assembly: GCA_964411675.1. Taxonomy (GTDB): domain Bacteria; phylum Bacillota_I; class Bacilli_A; order ML615J-28; family CAG-698; genus JAAYBG01. The sequence continues at coordinate 11,090 of CAYPLR010000027.1, read as the reverse complement.
GAGATAACAAAGATATTCTATCTTTATTCAAAGTTTTTGTAGAAGAAAAGAAGATACAACTATGTGGTTTAGGTTGTCGTGATACACTACGATTTGAAGCAGCAATGCCACTTTATGGTCATGAGATTAGTCAAGAAATTGACCCTGTCTCTGCAGGATTAAACTATGCAATTAAATTAGAAAAAGAAGATTTTATTGGGAAAAAGCGTTTAGTACAAATAAAAGAAGAAGGTCCACAAAGAAAACTCGTAGGTATTGAACTACTAGAACGAGGAATTGCTCGTGGTGGGTACGAAGTTGTTATCGATGATCAAAAAATTGGAGAAGTGACAACAGGATATATGATTCCTAATTCTAATAATTGTTATGCTTTGGCTTATGTTGCTAGTGAATATAGTAAAATAGGAACAGAAGTGTTTATTCGTATTCGTAAAAATTTAGTGAAAGCACAGATTAGAAACAAAAAGTTTTTAAATAAAAAATATATAAAATAGGAGAAAATTATGAGTAAAATTCTAGAAAATTTAAAGTACGCAGAAAGTCACGAATGGGTTAAAGTAGAAGGTAAAATTGCTTATATAGGAATTACTGATTTTGCTCAACATAGTTTGGGATCAATTGTTTATGTTGAAGCAGGTAATGAAGGAGATCAAGTGGAACAATTTGCTACTTTTGGTGCAGTTGAAAGTGTTAAAGCGGCTTCCGATATTTTATCACCTATTAGTGGTACCATTATTGAAGTCAATCAAGAAGTAATGGATAGCCCTGAATTATTAAATGAAAATCCATATGAGCATTATTTGATTAAAGTTGAAATTGCTGATGAAAAAGAATTGGAGAATCTTCTTGATGCTAAAGCTTATGCTGAGGTTGCAAAATAATGACTATGTATAAGTATTTTCCTCATAATGAACAAGATATTAAGGAAATGCTTAAGAGGATTGGTGTAGAAAAAATAGAAGATTTATTTACTGATATTCCTCAAAACATATTAAACAAGGAAGAAATCCATATTGACAAAGGATTGTCTGAGATAGAGCTTCGCCAAAAAATAAATTCGTTGGCTAATAAGAATAAGCAACTCATCTCTTTTTTGGGGGCTGGTGCTTATGATGTATATACACCAAGTATTATTAGCACATTATTATCTCGTCAAGAATTCTTAACATCTTATACTCCATACCAACCAGAAATATCACAAGGAACACTACAATATATTTTTGAATTTCAAAGTATGATTTGTGAATTAACAAATATGGATGTTGCGAATGCTTCGCTTTATGATGGGGCAACAGCAACGGCAGAAGCTGTTTTTATGGCAACTTCACAAACAAGAAGAAATAAAGTGTTAGTTACAAAAACAATGAATCCCCGTATTTTAGATGTGATTGAGACCTATACAAAATATCGTAATATAGAAATCGTTGTAGTTGATGAAGCGGATTATGGAATCAATAAGGATGATTTACGAACTAAATTAACGGATGATATCGCTGCTCTTGTTGTTCAGTACCCTAATTTTTATGGCGTTATTGAGGATTTTCAAGAAGTTGTCGATTTAGTTCATACCAATAAATCATTATTCATTATGAATACAGATCCAAGCACATTAAGCGTACTAAAAACACCGGGAGAACTTGGTTGTGATATTGTTTGTGGAGAAGCACAAACGCTAGGAATTCCTCTTAGCTTTGGAGGACCTTATTTAGGATATATGGCTACAACCGATAAGTTGTTACGTAAACTTCCTGGAAGAATTGTGGGCATGACCAACGATGTTGATGGAAAAAGAGGGTACGTTCTAACCATTCAAGCTCGTGAACAACATATTCGCCGTGAAAAAGCAACCTCTAATATTTGTTCCAACCAAAGTTTAATGGCTTTGAACACCGTTATTTATGGGTGCCTTTTAGGAAAAAAAGGATTGGTTGATGTAGCAAAAAGAGCCTATAATAATGCTCATTATCTATATGAAAAATTATTACAAACAAAGAAATTTACTGCGGTAACAACCAGACCATTTTTTAAAGAATTTGTAGTTCAATCTTTGATAGATATCGATAAATTAAATCTATATTTAGAAACAAAAGGATTTCTAGGGGGACTTAACTTAGGTAATAACCAATATTTATTGTGTGCTACTGAAGTTAGGACGAAGGAAGAAATCGATAAGTTCGTAAGTATAGTGGAGGAAGCAGCATGTACGATAAATTAATTTATGAAATTTCTAAAGAAAATCGTATCGGATATAGTCTTCCCAGTGATTTTGTTGGTAGTTTTGAAATAGAAGAATCATTAAAACGAAAAACATCACTAGATATGCCAGAAGTTACTGAACTAGATGTTGTAAGGCATTTTACAAGATTATCACAAAAAAACTACGGAGTTGATCAAGGATTCTATCCTTTAGGTTCTTGTACCATGAAATATAATCCAAAAATTAATGAAGAATTAGCAAACAATTTTGGATTTTCTAAAATTCATCCTTTACAAAAAGCAACGAGTGTTCAGGGAGCTCTTGAAATTTATTATGAAACATCAAAATTATTAAGTGAAATCACTGGAATGAAAGAATTTACATTTAATGCTTTTGCAGGTGCTCATGGAGAATTGGTTGGATTGATGATTATGAAGCAATATCACATCAACCGAGGTGATTTCAAAAGAACAAAAGTAATCGTACCCAATAGTGCCCATGGAACAAACCCTGCAAGCAGTAGTGTTTGTGGCTTTGAAGTTGTTGAAGTAGGATCTACTGAAAAAGGAACGATTGATATAGAAGCTTTAAAGAGCGCTTTAAATGATGAGATTGCAGGAATCATGTTAACAAATCCCAACACCGTTGGTATCTTCGAAAGTGATATTTGCGAAATAGCAAAATTAGTTCATGATCATGGTGGTCTATTATATTATGATGGTGCGAATCTAAATGCTATTTTAGGGATGGCTCGTCCAGCAGATATGGGCTTTGATATTATGCATATTAATCTTCATAAGACGTTTTCTACGCCTCATGGTGGTGGAGGTCCTGGAAGCGGACCTGTTGGTGTTGTAAATAAATTAATTCACTTGTTACCTAACCCTCGAGTTGTAAAAGAAAACAATCAATTTGCTTTTTATCATAGTGAAGATGCAATAGGAGCCATTAGTGGCTTTTGGGGTAACTTTTTAGTTGTTGTAAAAGCCTATTGTTATATATTAAGTCTAGGTAAAGAAAATATTACTAATGTTTCGAAACTAGCCGTTTTGAATGCAAACTATGTGAAGGAATCTTTAAAAGATACCTACAAACTTCCAATAACAGGATTATGTAAGCATGAAGTTGTCTTTGACGGTTTGATTAATGAAAAAGCAACGACATTGGAAGTTGCAAAAAGACTCCTTGATTATGGGTATCATCCACCAACAATCTATTTTCCTTTATTGTTTCATCAATCAATGATGATTGAGCCAACAGAAAGTGAATCAAAGGAAACCATCGATGAGTTTATTGAAATTATGAAAATCATCGCTCAAGAAGCAGCTACCAATCCTGAATTACTTCATAATGCTCCTCATAATACCCTTGTTCGTCGCCTTGATGAAGTAAAAGCAGCCAGAACTCCTATCTTAAAATACAAGGATTTGTTGAAATAAAACGATGTATGATATCATTATTTTAGGAGCAGGACCAGGGGGCTACGAATTAGCATTAGAAGCGAGTAAGAAAGGATTATCTGTTGCACTAGTTGAAGCAGATGAAGTAGGGGGTACTTGCTTAAATTATGGCTGTATTCCTACAAAGACCTATTATCAAAATGCAAAATTTATCAACGAACTAAATAAAAGTGAACAGTTAGGAATTACTGTTCAATATTCCTTTGATTTTAACGAAGTGGTTAATCGAAAAGAAAAAGTCGTAACCTCTTTAAAAGAGGGAATTAAATTCTTACTTACCAAAGCCAAAGTCGATTTTATTCAAGGACACGGTTCTTTAGTGGATAGCAACCATGTTGTTGTCAATCATACGATCTATCAAGCAAAATATCTTGTGATTGCGACTGGTTCCAGTTCCATTGAATTAAAGTTACCAGGTTTTGATAGTCAAAATGTGATTTCTTCACAACAACTCTTAGCACTAAAAGAACTTCCAAAGCGTTTGGTTATTATTGGTGGAGGAGTAATAGGGATTGAAATGGCTTCGATTTTTCAAAGCTTTGGCTGTGATGTTACAGTGATTGAAATGTGCGAGCAAATTCTACCAACTGTTGATCAAGAAATTGCAAAAAGATTACAAGCGTATTTAAAGCAACAAGGAATTAAAATTCATACCAAAAGTGCAGTTGTTGGAATTGAAGATCATCAAGAAGTCATAGTGAAATTATTATCAAAAGAGAAAGAACTTCTAATTCCTTGTGATAAAGTATTATTATCAGTTGGAAGAAAACCCAATGTAAGTAATATGGGGCTAGATGAGGTAGGAATTACCTATTCTAAAAAAGGAATTTTAGTCAATGAAAACTTCCAAACGAATGTTCCTAATATTTATGCTATTGGTGATGTAACAGGAAAAACAATGTTAGCTCATATGGCAACCTACAGTGGCTATCGGGTATTACATCATATTTTACAAGAAACGGATACCATTCATTTTGATTTGGTTCCATCTTGTGTCTTTACTTTCCCTGAAATTGCTAGTATTGGAATGACGGAAGAAGAAGCAAAAGAAAAAGGATTCAATATCACGATTGGAAAAGCCTATTATCGTGCCAATGGAAAAGCCATTTCAATGAACGAAACAGATGGCTTTATAAAGATTATTGCTTGTGATGAAAAGATTATTGGTGTTCATATCATTGGATATGAAGCAAGTGTAATGATTCACGAAGCGTTACCGCTTATGAATGAAAAAATAGAGATTGCTCGTATCTGTGACTATATTCATGCTCATCCAACCTTAAGTGAAATCTTTGCCAGTGCATTAAAAGAATTAAAAAAATAGCCATCATAATGGCTATTTTATTTTTCTAATAAATCAACAATTTTTGTGGTTATAAAATCGATGGCTACTTGATTTTCTCCCCCTTCAGGAATGATGATATCAGCAAATTTCTTTGATGGCTCCACAAACAATAAATGCATAGGACGTACTGTTGATAAGTATTGATCCACAACGGACTCTACTGTTCTACCTCGATGTTTAATATCACGAGTCAATCTTCGAATAAAGCGAATATCATCAGGAGTATCAACAAATAGCTTAATATCAAAGAGATTCTTTAATTCAGGAATAGCGAAAATCATAATACCTTCAACAATCACAACATTAGCGGGATGAATAACTTCTACTTCCTTACTACGATTATGAACAACAAAATCATAGATTGGCTTTTCAATACTATTTCCTTGTTTTAATCGATTCAAATGAGTAATCAGTAATTGCGAATCATAAGAATCAGGATGATCATAATTAATTTTTGCTCTTTCTGATAGCTCTAAATTAGACATTTCTTTATAATAATCATCAAGTCGGATAACGACAACAGAACCAAATTTATTAGCCTCGTTAAAGACTTTTCGAGCGACAGTTGTTTTACCACTAGCTGTACCACCTGCAATACCGATTAATGTAGTTTTCATAAAGGCTTACTCCTTTTCCGCTAGCATTATAACATAATTCGAAGTAAATACCAATAAAAAAAACAATTTAAGTAGGAAATAATCTTTGTGAAAGAAGCAGATTTCGGAAATATTGACATTATTTTCATCTTGTATTATGATATGTATAGATATCTTTTTGGTTAAATCGAAAGGATGGTGATACAGGGTGCGGAAAAGTAGACTAAACAAACAACTGATTTATTTATTTTCTTCAATAATTTTAATATTAATTCTTTCTTTAGTGTTTTTAAATTTCTTCAATAAACGTAGTATTAAGCATATTGAGGATCTTATGAAGAATCAATTAGAGGAATTATCTACCCAAACAATCAATATTTTCAATGAAAGAATTAATACTTCTCTTGCTTATGTAGAAGGTATGGCGAGAGTATTTTCCAAATTTGAACCTCTGAACTCAGAGGCTTCTTTAGAAATGCTAGTAGAATTGACAAAAGAAAGTGTTTTTGATCGTATCCTTGTTGTTGATTTGAATGGTATAGCAACTTATGGTGATGGTCAAACGATTGATGTCAGTGATCGTGAATACTACCAAAAAGCTATGATTGGCGAATCAGGAATATCAAAAGCAATCAAATCAAAGCTTGATGGTAATAATGTATTTGTAATCTATTCTCCAATTTATCGTGAAGATATCATTATAGGAATGATGGGAGCAACCTATTTAGTGGATGATCTTACTAATAAAATTAAGACAACCTTTTTTAATCAACAAGGTTACACAATCATTTTTCAATATGATGATGGAATACAAATTTTAAATAGTAGTAACGATAATGTAATAGTAGAGCAGAACGCTTGGGATGTTATAGAACAATTAGATTTTTTAGAAGAAGAAAGCCTTGAACAAGCTAAAACAAATATTGAAAGCGGATTGAGCGGATATATAGGCTATTCATTAGAAAATGAAGAGTATTATACCTTTTATTCTCCTTTAGGAATTAATGATTGGGTAATTCTTTCCGTTTTACCAAGTAGTATTATTACTCAAAATACGCAAGCTATCATTGATCAAGCTGTATTATTGATTACTAGTATTACATTAGCCTTTACTGTTTTAGTAACCATTGTTTTTTTATTTGAAAATAAGAGAACAAGAGAAATTGGAGATATTTATGAACAGCTTGCATTCCTTACTGATAATTCTCCGGGTGGGCTTATTAAGTATCGTTTGACAGAAGGTCATGAGATAGTTTACGCTTCTGAAAGTTTTTATCGAATGCTAGGTTATGATAGTAAAGAAATTGCTGATCAATTTAAAAATTCTTATGATTTAATCGTTGCCAATGAAAAAGCACAAAAAATGTTGCTCAATCAGATGCTAGAGGATGGTAAAATTTATTACAATCAATATCAATTAATCACAAAGGATAACAAGAGTATTTGGGTTTCTGATCAAAGTAAAATTATTTTAGAAAAAAGTGAAAAATATTGTTGCTGTTTATTAGTTGATATTGCAAAGCAAAAAGCCCTTGAAAGAGAATTGAAGATTAGTAAAAATCGATATGAACTGATTATGTTACAAACAGATAAGGTCGTTTTGGATTATGACATAGCAACGGATACATTAACATTTATTACGAATGCTGATAAAATGTATGGACTACCTGCTATTATAGAAAATTTATCACCAAGAATTGGAACCCTAAATTTTTTAGACGAGGAATATCAAGAAACACTCAGAAACTTCGTTCAAGAAATTAGAAAAGGTGCAACAAAACAATTTTGTATTGTGAAGACGAGAAACACCCGAGGAACTTATTCATGGAAAAGAATCCATGGCTCTGCTGTAATTAAGGAAGATGGCAGCTTTGATACAGCGGTTGGTATTATTGAAGACATCACGATTCAAAGAGAGGCACAAATTAAAACTGAAAAAACACAAGATCATCTCGAAGGAATGATGTCAAATTCGATGTACTCTTATATCATTGATTTAAGCACAGAATTGATTACTTACAAATTTACTCAGAATGATCCGAGTCTTGTCATGGGTAAACCAATTAATTGGTATACAGAACTCCACGATGTTATCTTCAATAAAACAAATAAGGAAGACCATCGTCGTTTACAAAATTTTTTCAATCTAAAGAAAATTCTATTTGATTATCGCCATGAACAAATCGATAAAACCATTGATTTTAAGATATATCAAGAAGAGGGACATTTTGTATGGGCTCGTGGTCGGGTCAATGTAATTGAAAATTTGGAGAAAAAAGAATTATTGTGTTATGCGTATATTATCAATATTGAAAAAGAAAAGAAAAAAGAATTTTATCTTGTAAAGCAATCAGAACAAGATTTTCTAACAAAATTATATAATAGAAGAAGCGCAAGAAGAAAAATTGATGAACTCATTACCAAAGAAACCAAAACGATTCATGGATTTTATATGATGGACTTAGATCGCTTTAAGGAAGTTAACGATAATTTTGGTCATAATTTTGGTGACGAAGTACTAAAAGATTTTGCTTTAATTCTTAAATCAGCGTTTGATGATGAGGATATTGTTTGTCGCCTTGGGGGGGATGAATTCATTGTCTTACAAAAGAATGCTTATTCTCGAAATAAAATAGAAGCAAAATTAAAAAGTTTTTGTCAGGAGATTGAAGAACGTTTTGTTTTCGATGGCTTAAAAGAGCCAATGACAATATCAATCGGAGCTTTGATTGTGCCATACGATGGTCGTACCTTTGAGGAATTATATGTAAAAGCAGATGAACTTTTATATCGAGGAAAGAGCCAAGGAGGGAATCAATACATTTTATCCGAAATAAATAAAAATAAATAAAAATAAACTTGAATAAATATGAATAATGTTGTATAATTGTCTTGCTGGAATAAATGGAGGAAAAAATGTTAGAGATTAAAAACTTATCAAAAACGTACACCAAGGGTAAAAAGGCTGTAGATGATGTATCACTAGTCATAAACTCTGGCGAAATATTTGCTTTTATTGGTCATAATGGCGCAGGTAAAACAACAACAATTAAGTGCGCAGTTGGAATTCTTGATTTTGAAACTGGAGAAATCACGATTGACGGATTATCTATTAAGAAAAATCCTTTAGAATGTAAGAAAAAGATTGCTTATATTCCGGATAATCCTGATATCTATGAATCATTGACAGGGATACAATATCTTAATTTTATTAGTGATATCTATCAAATTTCAAAATCTGAACGTAGTGAAGGTATTAAAAAATATGCGGATATGTTTGAAATAACAAAGAATCTGGGAGATATTATTTCTAGTTACTCTCATGGAATGAAGCAAAAACTTGCTTTGATATCTGCTTTGATTCGAAAACCTAAGTTATTAATACTAGATGAGCCTTTTGTTGGTTTAGACCCAAAAGCATCTTATCAAGTAAAAGAAGTTATGAAGGAGATGTGTAAAGAGGGTGCGAGCATTTTCTTTTCTACCCATGTGCTAGAAGTTGCAGAAAAATTGTGTAATAAAGTAGCAATCATTAAAAATGGTAAAATTATTGCTGAAGGAACCATGGAAGAGGTACGTGGAAACAAATCATTAGAAGACGTTTTCTTGGAGTTGGAAAAAAATGCGTGACTTTTGGATAATCTTAAAAGCAAGTATTACTAATTCATTTGCGTTCAATAAAATTTTCAAAAAATCACAAACTCGTACGCGTGCTATCATCATGATATCTCTAATAGCAATTGCTGCTTTAGCAATGATGGCCTATGTTATATTTTACATGTACCTTATTGAGATGGCTTTTGTCCAAGGGGGCAAACCAGAAATTATTTTACAGGTTGGCATTGTATCTTGCTCATTAATGACAGCAGTTATGACAATTGCGCGAGCAAATGGGTACTTATTTAAAGCAAAAGACTTTGAAATGTTAATGGTTTTACCTATTAAACCACAAGCAATCATTGCAAGTAAATTGGTTAATCTATTATTAGTGAACTATATAGTAATGTTATTCACGTATATTCCAGCGCTAATCATTTATACAATTTTTAATGCAACAGGAATTCTTTTTTGGGTATTAGCAATCGTAGCAATGTTATTTATCCCTTTATTATCTGTAGCACTATGTGGATTCATTGCTTATTTTATTGGAATGATTCCAGTCAAACGAAAGCTTAAAAATTTTGCTACTATCATTTTTTCTCTCGTATTTATCTTTGTAGTTATGTTTGGAAGTATGGGAGCACAGGTAATCGAAACGGACCCTCAGGGTTTTACTGATGGCATCATTAATACTTTAAATAAGGCCTCTTTTTTAGCTCCATATGCGTTTTCAGGTATCCAAGGTAATATTAATCACTTTCTATTATTTATTGCCATATCGGTAATTCCTTTCCTTGGATTTATTTTGTTTGCCGGTCGAAACTATCATAAAACTAACACGACTACCGTTAGTGGTGATGGTGTAAAGAGTTTTAAACTAGGAGAGATAAAAGTAACTGGTCAAACAGAAGCAATTCTTAGCAAGGAGATTAAAAAGTATTTTGGTACTCCAATGTATTTGTTGAATACGATTGTTGGACCTTTGTTATCTTTGATTATGTTAATCTTAATGATTACTAAAACCGATGAATTTATTAACATCGGTGAAGAAATAGATCCTCAATTATTCGTTTTAATCATCATAGGATTGCTTACTTTTATGGTCTCTTTAACAAGTACCACATCTTGCTCTCTATCTCTAGAAGGAAAGAGTTTTTGGATTATTAAATCAGCACCAATTCCAGCTAAGACAATATTTATGGGTAAAATATTGGTAAATATTATCATTACTTTACCAATTATTGTCATTGATGCAATTATTGCTGCTATATTTTTAAAACTTAGTTTCTTCAATATCCTAATGGTTGCTTTAATTCCTTCTCTTTTTGCGATATCAATTAGTTTTTTAGGATTATATGCTAATCTATTGATTCCAAGATTTGATTATGATCAAGAAATAAAAGCAATTAAGCAATCAATTAGTGTTTTAGTTACGATGGCATTTTCATTTATTATTACCATATTATTGGCAGGAGCAATCTTGCTTGGTTTAGTAGTTCTTGGAAATATATCATTAGCCTATTTATTTGTAACATTATTGGCAGTTATTATAACAGCAATCTCCTATATTTTAATATCTACACATGGTGTTAAACTATATGATAAATTAAATTGTTAAGAATTCTCATCAAGAGTATAAAAAGGACATCCTTTTCATGCTCTTTTTTCTTTTTTGTTTCAAAAAATACTTGCAAACAAGAGATAATTTTAGTATAATATTTAAGCATGAACTAGGGGTATAGTTCAACGGTAGAGCAGCGGTCTCCAAAACCGTAGATGAGGGTTCGAATCCTTCTACCCCTGCCATTTTTTATGGCGAACGTGGCGAAGTGGTTAACGCTCCGGATTGTGGCTCCGGCATTCGTGGGTTCGATTCCCATCGTTCGCCCCAT
>CAYPLR010000026.1:0-22853 GCA_964411675.1 uncultured Bacteroidales bacterium | reverse complement strand
TAACATATTCACTTTTAATTTACAATAAAAATCAATCTTACTTTACCTAACTAATGCTTCAATTATAGTTTCAATAATTCTTCCCGATAAGGAATTGATGGCATTACATAATCTTTGGTTACACTAAATCCGGAAGCTTTTAGTGCAAATTTTGTCGCTTCTAATAATGTCATTTTTTCTCCTAATCCCACCGCCAAAGCCGCATTGAAAACATCCCCTGCACCTGTAGTATCAACTGCTTTTACGTTGATAGCAGGTAAATGATGAACCCTACCTTCTTCTAGTACTAGAGCTCCTTCTTTTCCCAGTGTTACGACCATTCTTGGAAAATTAAGCTTTGGTAAAGCATCAATCAAATTTTCTAGATGATGAACCTCATTAAGGGCGAACAATTCTCTAACTTCATGCCAATTAGGAGTAATCAGCCAAGCGTGTCGTGACATTTGCAATGTAAATGAAGTGACTGGTGCGGGATTAAGAATCACTTTCATATTGTTTTTTTCAGCCCATTCAATAACCCTATTCATGACAGTTTGTGGAATCTCTTGATTTAAAAGCAAAAAATCAAAATCCTTTACTTCTTTAAAAAATACTGATAAATCTTTTTCTTCAAGAGTGTTACCGGGATAAACTGTCACTTGATTGTTTCCTTTTTTATTACACAGAATTATGGCTAACGCTGTTTTCCCTGGTTTCTTTATGATATGATGTTTAATCCCTTGGTCGATTAAGTAATCACAGCAATCATTTCCATAAGCATCATCACCAACTGCACCTATAAAGAAAGGCTCACCACCCAGTCTTTTCACGGCAACAGCTTGATTATATCCTTTCCCACCAACTTCTTGATGGACATCAGAAGCGTGCAGCGTTTCTTCAGGCCTATGAAAATGATCGATTCGCATAAAAATTGATTGTCCACATAAACCAACAATTCCAACTTTAGTTTTCATATTATTCTCCATCTCTTATCAATACATCAATTATACTATGTGAAATCAGCATTTTCAAGAAATAAAAAGCATCGCTTGAACGATGCTTTTAACTTTACTTGTTTGTTTTTCCATCTAAATGCATAATGGTTTCATACATTTCTGGACGACGATCACGGAAAACTCCCCAATAACGTCGTTTTTTATTAATTTCATCTAAATCAAACTCAGCAACCAAATATCCTTCTTCTTCACGATTCAAAGACTGGATGATTTCACCATCCGGACCAGAGATAAATGAAGACCCATAGAATGTCATTGTTGAATTATCTTGAACCTCTTGGCCAACTCTATTAGAAGCAACCACAGGAATAATATTTGCTGCCGCATGTCCTCTCATAACATTTTGCCAATGCAACATACTATCTTGAGGTAAAATAGGTTCAGTTCCTATCGCTGTTGGGAATAATAAAATTTCTGCCCCTTGTAATGTTAATATTCGGGCTGTCTCAGGAAACCACTGATCCCAACAAATACCGATACCGATTTTACCAAATTTTGTATTAAATACTTTATATCCCGTATCTCCAGGAGAAAAATAAAATTTTTCTTCGTAACATGTTCCTGTTGGAATATGAGTTTTACGATAAAGGCCTAAATTTGTACCATCAGCATCAATCATAACCAAAGAATTAAAATAATTATTGCCGGCTTGCTCAAAGAAGCTAATTGGTAAAACAACATTGTTTTCCTTTGCTACTTTCTGAAATTCTTTTATTAACATCGAAGATTCTACTTCTTCTGCCAAAGAAAAATGATCATAATTTTCTGTTTGGCAAAAATAAGGTGTTTTAAAAAGTTCTTGTAATAAAATAATGTTAGCACCTTTTTTTGCGCATACTTCCACCATTTTTTTAGCCTTTTTAATATTATCATCAATATTCCAAGAAATTTTCATTTGTGTTGCTGCAACTTTTATTTTCATAAATGAATCCCCCTTATAATTTTGTTGGAATCTGCATTGTCATACAGTGGATATTACCACCACCCAATAAAATCTCCCTTGTGTTAATTTGTATAATTTCCTTTTCAGGATAATTTTGTTTCATAATATTATAAGCTATTTCATCCTCAGGGACACCATATGCAGGTAAAATGACATAAGAATCAGATTGATAGAAGTTGACATAGCTAGCAGATAAACGTGAATTAACCAAACGTTCTTTGCTTGTATGCTCACTATTATCAATTCCTTTTGCTTCTTCTTGAGTCATGTATAAAGGCTTTGGTAATGGTATTTTCACAATCTCAAATTTTCTACCCTTAGAGTCTGTTGTTTCATTTAATGTATTGTAAGCATCGACACACATTTGATATTGTGGATCATCAACATCATCACACCATGAAAGAGCAATCTTACCAGGTGCTAAGAAACATGCCATATTATCTATATGTTCATTCGTTTCATCAAGATAAATTCCATTCTTTAACCAAATTACTTTTTCAACATTTAAATTATCTTTTAGAATGTTCTCAATCTCATCTTTTGTAAGAGTCGGATTTCTTCCTTCACTTAACAAACAAGCTTCTGTTGTTAAACAGGTTCCTTCTCCATCAAAATGGACACTTCCCCCCTCTAAGATAAAGCCTTTATTTAAATAGTAAGAGAAACCTAACTTCTCACAAACCTTCTTTGCTAGAGCATCATCAAAATCCCAATTAGTATATAAGCCATCGACATTTCCACCCCAAGCGTTGAAGCCAAAATCAATTCCTCGTATCTCTTTTTCATTTACTACGAATATTGGCATATTATCCCGTGACCAAGCATCATTGTATTCGATTTTTAAGATTCTTACATTTTTGATTCTAAAATTTTTGGCTACTTTTGCATATATAGTAGGATCAATGCCTAAATATACAGGTTCATACTTTGCGATTGCTTCGATGACCATTTTTAAGTTATTTCTTGCATAGGTACCAGCGTTACGCCATGTATCCTTACGATATGGTAATAACATCAAAGTAGCTAAATGTTTACGCCCCTCAAATGGAACAATAAATCCATCTTCTTTTGGTGTAGTTAACACACGTGAATAGTAACCTTCTATCTTACGTTGATAGCGGGAATAATTAATCCATGATTTTTGATCAATTACTGAAACACTACCATCATCATAATCGCTAAGAATGGTAGACCCCGTTCCCTTGTAATATTCAATACGACGTACTAATTCCTCTGTAAACATCTCACCTGGAACAACAAGGGGAATGCCTGGAGGATATACCATAATGGATTCTTTAGAAATTTCATCAATTGCATCCGCTAATTGTATTCGTTTCGCTGCTGCATGATAAGCTGTACGTGGTCTTAAAATTGCAATTGGAAAATCAATATTAAAGTGGTGTCGTGGATAATTCATTTCACCAACAAAATATTCGTGTGAAATATCTTTTAGTGCTTTTATCAAATTATTAATATGTTCCCTTTTCGTTCCAATACCAATAATTCCTAAAACAACATATGTTTCTGCAAGTTCCATTTGAATGTGATACTTGTCTTTCAACAAATTATATAATTCAAAACCAGTTAACTTTACCATGTCAAGTTCAATAACCAACTTAGTTTGATCATAATCAAAGCAACCCATGTTTTGAAAATGATCTTTTCCTCGTGCTCTAAAGCCAGGAATTTTACTGATTTCTTCTCGTGCATAATTAGCAAAAGCAATCGCTTGATCTACTTTCTCTTTTCCCTCTAATACCATAAATTTTCTTGCAGCATCTAGGCTAGCAATTAAGATAGAAGATGGGCTTGTTGAACTAATTGCATTTAAAGTCTTACGAATATCATAATCTGAAACCCGATTTCCTTTTCTTAATAGAATAGAGGATTGTGTTAATGATCCTCCCATTTTATGGAGACTAACTGCGCTCATGTCAGCACCACATTCCATAGCACTAAGGGGAGCATTTTCTGAAAATCCAAAATGAGCACCATGTGCTTCATCAACTAAGCATAGCATTGAATTATCATGTGCTAGTTTTACGATTCTTTGTAAATCTCCTACAGCACCAAAATATGTTGGATTGATAACAAATACAGCTTTAGCGCTTGGATGTTTTCTTATCATACGGCGGTAATCTTCAAATGTTGGTTGATTTGCTATTTCTAAATCTGAATCCAATTCAGGCATGATAAAAACAGGCATTGCACCACTTAAAATTAATCCATTGATTACTGATTTATGACAATTTCTTGGTACAATAATTCTATCATTGGCTTTACAAGTAGTCATGATCATGGTAATAATCCCACTACTTGTACCATTTAGTAAAAAGAAAGCTTGATCCGCTCCAAAAGCATCCGCCATTAATGCTTCTGCTTCTTTAATAACCCCAACAGGACGATTTAAATTATCTAGTCCTCTTGGCGCATTTACATCTGCTCTGTAAACATCGATTCCAACATAACGACTAAAGTCGTTATCAACATTCCCCATATGGTGCCCTGGCACATCAAAAGGTGATATTCCTTCCTCCATATATTTTTTTAACGCATCTAAATATGGTGTTTTATTATGATCTAATTGTGCCAATTCTTTACCTCGTTTCCTATAATTTATAACGCATAAATTGTATACTAATTAGACAATTTATGCAATATATTTTTTTACTTTTTTTTAAGATTGATGCTTGTTTTTTTTCAACAATTCCTACCATCCTTTTATTCCTTTAATTGATAAAAAAATTATCAGGAAAAAAGCTTTAAAAATAATAAAATATAGGAAATTATCGGTTGGTATTAAGCTGATTAATATGCTTTTTTAAACATGTTTTTGAAGATTAAATCATTGATTTTCCTAAAAAAATCTATGCAATTAATAAAACCTCATTTAAAAACGAGGTTTATTAATCAGTTTATTTCGTTACTGTTTTCCTATTTACTTTTGTTTTAATCGCGGCCTCACACACAGCTTGACTCACAACGGAAGTAACCCTTTCATCAAACGCTGCTGGAATAATATTTTCTGAGTTTAATTCCTGATCAGGAATTAGATTTGCAATCGCATATGCAGCAGCAAGTTTCATTTCCTCATTAATTTCTTTTGCTCTAACATCAAATGCTCCCCGAAAAATACCAGGAAAAGCTAAGACATTATTAATTTGGTTGGGATAATCGCTACGACCTGTTGCCACAATAGCAGCTCCCCCTTTGATTGCATCTTCAGGAATTATTTCAGGATTAGGGTTTGCACACGCAAAAATAATTGCTTTTGGAGCCATGGTCTTTACCATATTGGTTGTTAAAACATTGGCAGCAGAAACGCCAATAAAAACATCTGCATTTACAAGCACATCTTTTAATGTACCCTTTTCAATATGTAAATTTGTAATCTTTGCTAGTTCTTCCTTACTATTATTCATACCTTCAAATCTACCTTGATAAATCGCTCCAGATCTATCACATATAATAATATTAATAAACCCTGCAACCAATAGTAATTTGGTAATAGCTGTACCAGCTGCTCCAGCACCATTAATAATCACTTTAACTTCTTCTTTTTTCTTACCAACAACTTTTAAAGCGTTAAGTAGCCCTGCTAAAGTAACGATTGCAGTTCCATGCTGGTCATCATGGAAAATAGGAATATCACAAATTTCCTGTAACTTTTTTTCTATCTCAAAACAGCGCGGTGCTGAAATATCTTCAAGATTAACACCACCGAAACTACCCGAAACTAAATAAATAGTTCGAACAATTTCCTCTACATCCTTTGTTTTAAGGCACATTGGAAAAGCATCTACTCCACCAAATGCTTTAAAAAGAGCAGCCTTTCCTTCCATAACTGGCATTGCTGCTTCAGGTCCAATATCACCTAATCCTAAAACAGCAGTTCCATCAGTAACAACTAAACACATATTCCATCTTCTAGTTAGCTCATAGGATAAATCAACATTTTTTTGTATTTCTAAACACGGAGTCGCAACACCAGGAGTATAAGCAAGTGATAAATCTTCTCGATTAGCAACAGAAACTGTTGATACTACTTCTATTTTCCCCTTTTTTTGATAATGTAATTCTAAACTTCGCTCAGCAATTGTTTTTGTTTTCATAATTTACTCCTTGTAATAGTCTTTCTTATAAAAGTATATTCACCGATAATTTCAAATCCTTTACGAAAATACATGTCTTTAGGGGTATCATTCGCTTCACATGATAACATTACTTTGCTCTTGTTAGTGCTCCTTTGATCAAGAATCGCTTGTTTCCATAGCATAGAACCATACCCTTGACGTTGGTATTTTGGTAAAATATCAAAATTTTCTGTTACGATATATTCATCAACGATTGAAACCTCAATGTGACCTATTGGCTTTTCTTGTAAATAAGCTAGATAATAATTAACTTTTGTCTTTGGATTCGCTGCGATATTGCTAATTGCTTTGGCGTTGCTCTTTGCATAACTTTCGCCATATTCCTTGGATGTCTTATAAAGTATATTATATAGGTCTTTTTTTTCTTTTACTGTTACCTTTTTTATCGTTACATCTTCGTTGCACTTCAGATTATCAATAAAATTAATATTTGCTACGCAACAAAATATTTTTTCAAGATTGTTATAGGGTAAAATGTCTTTAAACTTTTCTAAAGTAAACTCCCCATTAACGCAAAAATTAGCAAATCCAGCCTTCTCTTTTATTCTCCGTTCGTAATAATTCTTAACTTCTTCAGATGAAAAATTGTCATTTTTAAACTCAATATAATTATGCATATGTTTCTCAGGTATTTTCTTATTGGAATAAATTATACAATTATTCTCTCTAATTGCATGAACATCAAAATTTTGTAAGTATTCATAACCAAGTTCAAAAATATCTATCATATGCTTTCCTCTTTTGTATTACATAAGAATATTATAAAGGTTTTTTTATAAAATATCAATATAATATCATTTTGGGATAGTAATTTTTTTGCTCCTATCTTATACAAAAGCATTGAAATAAAAAACTCCTTTTCGGGAGTTTGTTCATTTTCTATGGTGCTGAAGGCGAGACTCGAACTCACGACTTGCGCATTACGAGTGCGCTACTCTACCAACTGAGTTACTCCAGCATTCACACCTCAATATTTTACCACTTTATTTTTAAAAAATAAAGGTTTCTTTTTAGAAACACCAAATGCATATCATTTGACATGTTGTACTTAGTAAAGTAAAATGATAGTATAATAATAGGAGGGATTATTTATGAGTATATATGATATAATTGTAAAAGATAAACAGGAAAACGATGTTACTTTAGAAGAATATAAAGGGAAAGTACTATTAATCGTCAATACAGCAACCGGTTGTGGCTTTACCCCACAATATACGGGATTGCAATATTTGTATGATAAGTATAAAGAACAGGGACTAGAAATACTTGACTTCCCATGCAATCAATTTGCTGGACAAGCTCCTGGTTCAAATATAGAGATTGATAATTTTTGTAGTTTAAACTATAACACAACTTTCCCACGATTTTCTAAAATAAAAGTAAATGGAAATGAAGAATCACCTTTGTATACATTTCTAAAATCTCAAAAAAAAGGTACATTAGGAGCATCAATTAAATGGAACTTCACAAAGTTTCTGGTTGATCGTCAAGGAAATGTTGTCGCTCGCTTTGCTCCAAATGAAAAACCTGAAGACTTCGAACAAGAAGTTGCAGCTTTATTATAGGAGTCTATTATGGAAAGAAAATACAATTATGAGATTATGGATTTAATCAAATCTCGTTGGTCTCCAAGAGCATTTTCTGAAGAGAAAGTTTCTCACGAAGAAATAATGTCTTTAATTGAAGCCGCTAGATTTGCTCCATCTTGTTTTAATGAACAACCATGGCGTTTTATCATTGCTGATGATGAAACAAGTCTTGAAAAAATGCGTAACATATTAATGCCGGGAAATCAAATTTGGGCAAACAAAGCTCCGGTATTATTGTTGATCGTATCTAAAAAGAATTTTACTTATAATAATGAAGAAAACTTTTGGCATATGTTTGATGCTGGTACAGCGTGGGGATTTCTATCTTTAGAAGCAGAACGAAGAGGATTAATTACTCATGCTATGGGTGGTTTCGATATGGATCAAGCAAGATTACACTTCAACATTCCTGAAGAATATGAAATTATTACTGTTGTTGCTATTGGAAAATATGGGAATAAAGAAGATTTAGATCCAAAATTACAGAGTAAAGAACGACCTGATGTAAGATTGGAAACAGAAAAATTAATTCTAAAGTAAATAAAAAGATACTAACTGGATAAAATCAGTCTAGTATCTTTTCTTATGAAACGCGATACTATTAATATAAGTATCTAAGGTAGATTAGAATAATGTTCTTATTACTAAACAAAAAATGTTACTTTATCATGCAAAACAATCGTGATTATATCAATAATCCATAGAATTGCAAATCCTAAAACGATCCATAAGATACCAGCAATAAGACGTCCTTTACAAATACGGTAGATACCATAAAAAATTCCATCTAAGCCAGGAAGGGCTAGAACGATTTTTAGTATCTTTGGTAATTCATCAATAAACTTTACATAACTATTAGTTGCTTTTCCCATTCTTTCAATCTCCTTTCACAATCTTATTATATCATATTATGGAAAGTAAAACAAAATTTTTTAATTATTTTAATATGTTTTAATTAATTGAAAGTAATATTTTACTTTTTATACGAATTAGTATATAATATAAATACAATTTTATACTTAATTAAGATAAGTCAACTGTTGGGAGGAGAAAAAATGAAAATATTACCATTTGTAAAGCCAAAAAGTGAAGTTGTATTTGTTTATAATGATGATACTATGAAAGATGCTCTACTCAAATTGGAGAAACATCGATTTGCTTCTATTCCAATTTTAGATCGCGAAGGATACTATGTTGGCACTCTTACTGAAGGAGATTTACTTTGGGGAATAAAAGAGAACAATGATTTCAACATTCATACCATTGATCGTTTGTTAATATCAAGTTTTAAACGCCATCGCGATTACCTAGCAATTAATATTGATGCTAATATGGATGAACTAATCTCAAAAGCAATGAATGAAAATTTTGTTCCTGTTGTTGATGCCCATAATTTATTCATCGGAATCGTGACAAGAAAGAGTATTATCAATTACTTTCTTGAACATAATTTTATTGTGTTATAAATAAAAGGCCTAACGCTTTCATTAAAGTGTTAGGCTTTTTCTTATAAGAAATCTCTTTTTCTATAAAATAATGCACCGCAAATAATAAATCCAAACATTACTATAGCAACTATAGTAACAGGCAATAAGTTATATTCAAGAGTACCAGTTCCAAGTGTAGACTCCATAATATCTGAAGCAGAAGTAATATGAATCGGACTCAACATTTTAATAAACTCTATTCTATCAGAAACAATTTCTCCTAAATATCCTATTATATAAGAAACAAAGAGAATGGTTATTCCTACCATTGACGGCTTTGTTTCTTTTTTCAAAATACTTGCTAGAAAGAATCCTAAAGCAACAAAGAAAAATAAAGTAATTCCTGATATTTTAAACACAGAGAAAATCGCCATACTATCAAGCGTTCCTTCGCTAACTATAGCTCCGCATAATATTGTTGTCGCTAATGCTCCTATGATGAGTATCAATAAATTTACCATGACTATAAAAATTTTCCCTACATATATTTCTAATCTTGATACTTGAACAGAATTTAAAAACTCAATTGATTTGTTTTTTTCTTCATCATATAATGCATTTGCTCCCATGGTAACACTATAACAACTTAGAACAATAAAGATAATTTGATAAATCACTGCAAAGAATGAATTATAATTATCTACGATAGAAGATTTACTAATTCCAAATATCTGCAATATTTCTTCAGGCATTACAGCTAATTTTTCTCCCATAATGTCATCAACAACTGGATACATTAACATATACATTGCCATTAAACCAACAATTAAAGCAAGCCAAATCATTGTACTTTTAAAATGCATTTTAAATTCAGTTTTAAAGATATTTAGTGATCTTTTAAATTCAAAATTCTTATCCATACTACTCTCCTTTATAAAACTTTTGGAATTCTTCTTCAATGCTCTGATATTTTATTTCTAACGAAAGCAATTCTTTTTTGCTTAATTCGCTAATCAAATCGTTAACATTACCCGTATAAATATATTTATATTCCTTTTCATCGCTTGTTATATACTGTACTAGCAATTTCTTTTCTCGCTTTATACCATTCATCTCAATTATTTCAACAATCTCACCATCTTTGATAATGGCAACACGATCACAATATTTTTCTATTTCTTGTAGATTATGACTAGAAAGAAAAATAGTTGTTCCTTTTTTCTTTTCTTCTAGCAAAACTTCAAACACTTTTTTTTGCATTAAAGGATCTAAACCACTTGTTGGTTCATCTAAAATAATCACTTTAGGCTTTTTTAATAGTGCTTGGATTACTCCAATTTTTTTTCTATTTCCTAAACTCAATTCACTTATTTTTCTATTTTTATCCAACTCAAAATATTCACATAACTTATTTACATACTCATGGTCTTTTTCTTCGCAAAATGACAATGCATAGTTTAATAAATCTATTACTTTCATTCCTGGATAATATTCCACTTCTCCTGGTAAATAGGCAGTGATTCTTTTGATTTCTTTTGTTTGGTGTAAACAATCTAAACCACAAATACTTGCTTCTCCAGAATTTGGAATAATCATGTTCAACAAACTTCTAATTGTTGTTGTCTTTCCTGCTCCATTTTTCCCAACAAAGCCAAATATTTCTCCTTCCTTTACTTCTAAATTTACCTCCTTTATTCCTTTGTTTTTCCCATAGTACTTTGTCATTGATTTAATTACAATGGTATTCATCGATATTCCTCCTTATAGAAACATTCTTTCATGATTGCTATGTACTTTGTTAACATTTGAACAATATCTTCAAAAGATAATTCGTGATAATTCTTAATAATCCCATCTAATACCCACATAACCATTTGCATGACATCGTTGAGGTCGATTGATGGTTTGAATTTTGTAAAGTCAATTCCAGTAAAGATTAAATCTGTGCTTCCATTAATTGTTTTTTCATTATATTCTTGAATTTCTTGAACAACTTCAAGATCTTTTTCTTGATAGGCAGCTACTAAAAATTCATAAACAAATGGAGTTTTGTTGAAAAATGAAAGCTTTAATTTAGAAGATTTCTCCATTCTTACAAAAAAGTCAGGCTCTTTTAGAAGATCTTCCACCAATATTTTTTTTCCTGCTTCTGAAAAATACTGGTAAGCAGTAATAAAGAGATTCTTTTTATTTTCAAAATGATAGAAAATTAATCCTTTGGCTACTTTTGATTTATTCGCAATATCACTGATTGCTGTCTTGCGATATCCATTTCGCGAAAAGCATTCAGCTGATGCCATCAGTATTTTTAATTTTGTTGATTCCATGTTTGATTTTTCCCTCCTCAAATTAATTATATACCTTTTGACCGATTCGGTCAATATTTTTTTAAAATATTTTCTATGAAAATGAAAAAGTGCTAGTTATTATATAACTAACACTTTTAAAGTAAGAAAAATAATTAAAGTGGAGAAACTTTATGAATTATTTTTTGCTTTCTCGTTTAAAACACATGAACCAATCTAAACAATATTGATCTTCATCCTTTGTTTCCATTCGCTCTTTTGCCGTTCCACAAGAACCTGCAGTAGGAATAATGACATCATCACCTGGGCGCCAATCTGCTGGTGTTGCAACTCCATCTTTATCTGCTTTTTGTAAAGCAAGAATAATACGTTTAATTTCATCAAAATTTCTACCCATAGATAATGGATAGTATAGAATTGTTCTAATGATACCTTTTGGATCGACTACAAACACTGCTCTAACAGCTTGTGTTGTTGATTGTCCTGGTTGAATCATACCATACTTTCTAGCAACATCCATTTTAATGTCTTCAATTAATGGAAAGGTAACTTCCAAATTTTTAAATCCTTTCCATTCTAATTCATGAATCTTTCTTAGCCATGCTATATGAGCATATAAAGAATCAACTGATAAACCAACTAATTGTGTGTTTAATTCTTCAAAATCTTTCATCATTGAAGCAAATGTCATAAATTCAGTTGTGCACACTGGTGTAAAATCAGCAGGATGCGAGAATAAAATAATCCACTTACCCTTGTAATCTTCTGGAAATTTAATTTTTCCTTGTGTTGTAACTGCTTCGAAACTTGGAGCTTTTTCTCCAATCAATGGCATTGAGTTAACTTTTTCTTCCATTTTAATTCTCCTTTTTCATTTATATTTTTTATTTAAAGCCCTAATAATTTTTTTAAATCTTTTATTGGACGATAACCAACTGCTTGATTAATAATCTTACCATTTTTCATCACTACAATTGTTGGGATAGATGAAACTCCAAACTTCATTGCTAAGTCTCTTTCTTCATCAACATTAACCTTTGTAATTTTATAATCCTCAGGAACTTCTTCTGATAATTGATGGATAACAGGTGTTAGCATTTTACATGGTCCACACCACGAAGCCCAAAAATCAATCAATACCGTTTTGTCTGTTTTTAAAACCTCATTTTCGAATGTTTGTTTTGTTATGTTTATTACTGACATATCTAATCCTCCTTATTACATATTCATTATACTATATATCAATTTTTCATTCCGTGATATTGTCACATTAATTTTTGGGAGTTTCCCTATTGTTGACATAAATCATTTATTAAAGTATAATAAACCCAGTCAGAATTTGAAAATTTGATAAATCGATAGCCATCAATTTTTCATCTTTAAATAATTACCAATGAATACCATCTTTTTCAGTAGAAATATTCTCATATACTCGTTTCATTGTTTATAAAAGTGGGTCACAAGAATTACGATAGTAATAATAAATTTAATATTGGAGATAAATCATGGATATCAATAAAATTCTATCAAATAGTTTTCTAATTTGGGATAGACTATCTAGTGAAGAAAAAGCAAAAATTGCACATGCTGCTATTTTTAAACATTTCGTTGCTGGTGAAGCAATCCATCACGGAAGTTATGATTGCTCTGGCTTGATCATATTAATCAGCGGTTCGCTAAGAGCTTATATGATGAATGAAAATGGGAAACAAATAACTTTATATCGTTTGTTTGATAAGGATATCTGCCTTTTTTCAGCTTCCTGTATGATGAAAGATATTACATTCGATATTTATATTGATTGTGAGAAAGATGCTACTGCACTTTTAATTCCTATTGATCAGTATAAAGAAATCGTTGATAATTCCCGTACTATTTTAGATTATACAAATCGCATCCTCACCTCAAGATTTTCGGACATTATGTGGATTTTCGAACAAATAGCTTTTCACAGTCTTGATAAACGACTAGCTTATTATCTAATTGAACAATCCTATAACGAAGATTCTAATACTTTGAATTTTACTCACGAGAAAATAGCAAATGATTTAGGTACTGCTCGTGAGGTAGTGAGTAGAATGTTGAAATATTTCGAATTAGAAAAAATAGTGGAACTGAAGAGAAATAAAATCATTATTATGGATGAGAAAAAATTATCTGAGATAAGTGAAAAATAGTTATGATTAAACTAGTAATATTTGATATGGATGGTATCATTTTCGATAGCGAAAAATTATATATGCATTTTCTAAAAATCATGATGAAAAGATACCATTACATTTTAACAAAACGCCAATACATCAGTACATTAGGGCTTACTGATCTAGCAACCAAAATAAAAATGCAGGAATTATTTGGAGCTGATTTTACTTTTGATAAGATTTATTCCCAAGCAAAGCAAGAAATGATGACCTATATTGAGAAAAAAAACATCCCTTTAAAAGATGGGATACTAAATCTACTTAATTTCTTGAAATCAAACAACTATAAGATTGCTATAGCTTCTTCTACTGATAAAACTACCATCTTTTACTATCTTCAAAAAAGCAATTTGAATCATTACTTTGATTATATTGTTGGTGGTGATGATGTTATTAATTCTAAACCACACCCAGAAATCTTTTTGAAAGCATGTGATAAAATAAATATTGATCCATCTAAGGCCTTGGTTTTAGAAGATTCTCCTAACGGGCTGTTAGCAGCAATTAGAGCAAATATTACTGCTATCTGCATCCCAGACTTATTATTTCCTCCTCAGGAAATTGCAAGTAAATGCTTCGCTATTGTAAATAGCGCTAATGAAGTTATTGACATACTAAAAAAGGGCATCAATTGATGTCCTTTTTATTAAATTTATTAAAATTCTTTTTCATAGCTAGTAATTTTACCAATTGCTATGATTAACAAAGGTATTAAAATAATTTGTAAAACAATCCCTGGGATTGCATTGGTAAATGCACCAGCAATAAAAATTGCCCATGTAAATACTTGTGTATCAGAAAAGCCAAGTAACATAACTCTTGCTATACCCCAAATAATTCTACCAACCATCATTGCTGTAATTAAAGATATATAAATACCGATTGTCTTTTTTTTAAAAAGCGAATATAGCAGTCCACTGATTGCTCCATAGGTAGCCAGTTCAAACACCATGGCAACACCAGTAGGATAAATTGGAGGAAAACCAAACAATAGAAATCGTAACAAAGGCATGACAAAACCAACAATAAGCCCCCATTGCCAACCACAAATAAATCCACAGATTAAAACAGGAATATGCATGGGTAAAAGAGCAGAGCCTATTTCTGGAATTTGTCCTGTTAGGAAGGGGAGAACCAATCCTATTGCTAGCAACAATGCTGACAGAACCATATTTTGGATTTGTTCTTTTTGCTTAAACATATAATCTCCTACTTAGTAATTAAAAATTGAACATGATGATATTGGGGAAGAATAATAGTAAGATACCAATCACTAGCATTAATATTCCACCAACTAAATGCGAATATTTTGCGAACTTGCTAGACATTCCAATTGCTTTCAAACTGAATGTTGCAATCGCAAAAATAATTAAATCATCTAGTAAGAAGAATAAAATGTAGATGAATACATACAGCAATTCTTTTACACTACTTACATCATTAATTGAAAGAATTTGAGAAAATAATACAGGTAATCCTGCAGAGCAAGCCAATTCAATAAAATTGACAGTGATTGCTAATGCAATGATTCCGATTAAGGCAATCAGTATACTTTTCTCATTGATGATATTTCTTATTTTATTTGATAGTTTACGACGTTGTGTAGGATTTGTCACATCACAACCATCTTCTTGCTTAACAGTAGACTTGATATAACGATAAACATTATATCCTCCAGCTCCTAAAGCAAATAAACCGATAATAATAATAAATATTTGTTTGGCAGCAATTAATTCCACTATTTTTATCCACGCCATCATAACAACAAAATAAAATAATGCCGATACTAGGAGAAAAACTCCTCCATATAGCCAAATCTTTTTTCTGTTTCCTGTAGGAATTAACATGGTAATTAAAAATATAAGAATCCACATTGCACAAGGATTGACTCCATCTACAAATCCCATGACAATAGCAATCAATAGTAGTGAAAAATTCTTGACATCCACTTTTCCAATAATAGGAATTGTAATATAGCTTTCTTCACTTACTTCAATATCCTCTGGATTAATTGTTTCATTATTAATTATTTTTTGAACGACATCAACAAAAGCATTTGTTTGATATTTCTCAATATAAGTAATCATTTCATTTTTAATGTTTTCATTAAATCCAATAAAACTTTTCCCACCAATTACAGTAAATGGAGTGACTACTCTTTTTTCGATATCGAAAATTTCAGTTACTCGATAGAACAATTCTTTATTCGCTTGTGCTTTTTCACTATCCTCATCATCCATAGTATAGTATATGATTTCAATATTATATTCCTCTGGTAATGATAGTAAATATTTTTCTTCTTCGCTGCAGTTATAACAAGTAGTACTATGGAAAAAATGAATGGGTATTACCTCATCATTATAAGCTTTCGTTGGTAAACTAAAACTATGAAAGAAGAAAAACAAAAATAAAATAAACAGTAGTCCATATATTTTCTTATTCATTTAATAAACCCTCAAATATCTTTTCAATTTCTTTTACTTTCTTTTCCCCGATAATTCTCTTCACTTCTTTTTCTTCTTTTATGATAACACAAACAGGTAAGGTATGCCCAATGTTGAAACGATCTACTTCTTCTTCATTCATATCAAAATCCAGTTCTGTAAACTTGGTTATTCCATGCTTTTTCACTAGTTCTTGATAACGTGGTTTCATAATAAGGCAACTAGTACACCAAATAGCAGTAATTAGGATCACTTCCATTTAATCCACCATCTCTTTGATTGCATGAATCAAAGCATCAATTTCAGTAGATGTTGTTAAATAAGATAGGCTAACTCTGACACTCGATAATGCTAATTCTTTGTCCCCCGTTAAATTATAAACAGCTAATGACATCGGTTGTTTACTTGAACAAGCGGTGTGATTAGAGATATAAATTTCCTTTCTACTCAAGTATTCAACAATTTCGATACTATCTTTACCTAGAATACTAAAGTTGACAATATGAGGAATCGCATATTCATTGCTGTTTATTCTTACTTGAGAGATTGTAGAAAGTTCTTTCATCAAATATTCATTCATTTCTTTTGTCTTTTGATATCGTTCGTGAAAACTTTCTGATGCTAATTGTAATGCATATGCCATCGAATGTACCAAGGGATGGAATGGCGTTCCACTACGATACTTCGAAGTACTTGTTCCACCAAGAATTTGAGGAATTAGTTTAATTTCCTTTTTCTTGATTAAAGCTCCAATCCCCTTCACTCCATAGAACTTGTGAGCAGAAAAGCTCATCATATCTATCTTTGTACAATCTTCTTTTACTTTTCCAATGCTCTGAGTAACATCGCAATGAAAAATTATTTGAGGATATTTTTTTAAAAGTTGAGCAATTTCAGTAATTGGTTGTTTAATCCCAATTTCACTATTAACAGAAACAATCGACACTAAAATTGTTTTATCTGTGATTAAATTTTCTAGATTAGTTAAATCAACTAATCCCTTTTTGTTTATTTTCACAAAATCAATTTGATACCCTTTGTTTTGTAAATAACCAATGGGAGCTGTCACAGATGGATGTTCAAAACTAGTGGTAATAATATGTTTGTCAGTGGTAAATCTTTCAACATACCCTTTAATTGCTAAATTATTGGCTTCAGAGGCACCACTTGTATATATAATTTCATAATCGTCTTTATTAAGGCCAAGATCTTTTAAGATCTCACTACTATCTTGTAAAATTTGATTTTTACACTTTACTCCTAATGTGTGAAGCGAGTTTGCATTACCAATAAAACTTGTTGTTGCTTCACAAAAAGCGTTTAAAACCTTATTATCAACAGGAGTTGTTGCTGAATAATCAAAATAAATCATGATAATACCTCCTTTATTTACTTTAAATATTATATCATATTTGGTGAAAAAAGCAAATATCATTATAATTGTAATTAAAAAAGGAGCCTTCACTCCTTATTTCATTTTTATTTTCTTCCTTTTCAAAAACAAAAAATAATTAATAAGATATAAACCTCCTGGTATCAATAAAAACCATAAATGAAATTGCAAATTAAAATTATTAGTAGCAATACTATCGATAATATTAAAAGCAAAAATGCTCGCAATAATTAGTATTCCACCCCAAAGCTCTTTATAGAAACCTAAAAATACTCCAATCATAAAGAATAAAACGCATAATAGTAACATCCTATCTAGGAATTCTAATGAACTCATCTTATTCCAAATCTGATCGTCAATAAAGAAAAGAATTAGTGTTACTACAAAAGCAAGTCCTACAAAACGAGCAATCCATCTCAATATTTGAATTCTTTTTTGATTTTCCATACAATTCTTTTATGCCTTATATTAAATCTCGTTTTAATTTTAGGTTGCTTACTATTTCTTTATGTAAATTATCAGGTACATCTAACATAATTCTTTTAAACAAATATGTATTCTTAATTCCTTTGGTAATCAGATATTTTTCAATTTCGTGCAAATTATCTTTTGGTCTATCCATCAAGCAATATAATACATACCAATCTTCAACGGAGGAATAATTAATTCGTGTTTCACCCATATACTCAACATCACTAATGCTTTGTTTGTCGAACAGATAATTGAACGGCATTCCCTGATAACTAATGATGAATTTACACATGATATCTACTTCAACACCATTCACAATATATTGAAAAAAGTATTTTGTATTGTAATTTCCTTGAGGTTTATTTGTTGTTTCTTCACCAATCGTTTCCATGATTTCTTTTGCTCTATCAATATCGCCCTCTACAACCATAATATCAATATCATGAGGTATTCTATTGAAACCATGTTTTTTTAAAACCCATGAACCACCCAAAGCCCAAGTTATATTAGCTTTATTGAATAAACCAGCTATTTTTTTTAGTACTTCTTCCATCATAAATTTCACCTCAATTTGGGATTTAAGTATACCACATTTTATTTTTCCGTGCAATAGAGCAATAGAAAAATAGAATTGCTATTTCCTTATTTTATAATAATATCCTCCAGTAAGTGGTTTGATATCATCAACTGTTACAACTAAATCCTTAGAAATTTCGTTGCACAAACTCATAATATTTTTCATTTGTTTACGCGCAGCATAAAGAAAAATAATAGTTTTCTTACAAGTCATTCCAAATGCTTCTATTGTTGTAGCACCAAAATTATTTTCTCGTAGATGATTTGCAAGTTTTACGCCGATATCTTCATCTGCGATGATTTCAACTCTAATATTTCCTAATGCTATTTTATCTTCTAATAATGATCCAAACATTTGACCAAAAGCAAAGCCTGCTGCATAAGCAAGTACTTTGAATGGATCTTCAGTGATGTTTACCAATACTGTGGATACCACTAACAACCAAATTACAATTTCAAAGAAAGCAATTACTGTTGCTAGCTTTCTTTCTCCCTTTGTTATTAAAACCATTCTAAAAACCCCAATGGTTACTTCAATAATTTTCGCTATGAAAATTACTATATATAATAAAACTGGATCCATACTATCCTCCTATGATTCACTTTTGCATATTTTTTATTATTATAACATATTCTTTTATTATTTTCATTGAATATGACCAAATGAAAAGACTCTTTTAGAGCCTTGCTATTTTTTACTTTTTTTCTTGATATCCGTTAATGTCATCGCTTTTTTATGCTCAATTTGTTCCCAATGAACATTCTTAAATAAAGCTATAAAAGATATTGGAATATAAGTCATCATAAATATTGGAAATGTGAAGCCATATAAAATCTTTTTAAAAGCACTAGTATGAATATTCTTCCATTCACTAACAATTGTTATCGCTCCAAGAATGAACACAGTAAGATAAATACTAATAAAGATATCAAGAAATGGCTTTAAAGATAACAAAATTGGAGTTTTTAAAACTATTGCAATCATTAAATTAATAATGTTAGTCATAAAGCAAAGGATTGTCAAGACTATTGCTGGCATCGTTGTCATACTCATATCATAACAAGAAAAATTACCTTTGAACGCTCCTTTAATCATTGACCATCCATATTTACCATAAACTTGAAGATAACCTCGAGCCCAACGCATTCTTTGTTTCCATGATTGGCGAAATTTTATTGGCTGTTCATCATAAAATATTGCTTTACTACAATATCCTATTTTCTCACCTTTGATTACATTGCTAACTGTAAACTCGATATCTTCAGTCAGTAGGTAACATTTCCAGCCATTGTTATTTTCAACAATTTCTTTACTGAACAAAAATCCTGTCCCTGAAATTGCACAACTGGTGTTAAGAAGAAAACGGCTATGATTTAAATATTTTGATTCTCTTAAAAACCACAAAGCATAACCCGCCGAAACCCAATTGTCACCATAATTTTTCGAGTTGCGATAACTAGTAAGAATCTTATATCCGTCAGAAAATCCTTTGTTCATTTCTTCAATATAGTTCTTCTCTAGTACATTGTCCGCATCAAATACAAAATATCCGTCAAATTCATTATAAGAATAAGTTGCTTTAATATATTCAAATAAATAATCTAATGCATGTCCTTTCCCACGAAACTCTTTATTCTCCCGCTCTAAAACCACTGCGTTTTGTTCTCTTGCAATTGAAGCCGTATTATCAACACAATTATCAGCAACAACGAAAGTAGTGATTAAATCTTGAGGATAGGTTTGTTCTGAAATACTATCTAGCAATTGTTTGATTACGAACCCTTCATTTCTCGCGGGAATCAAAATTGCATATTTGTGATATTTCACTTCTTTATGTTCTTTTGGTTTTATAATAAACGGAATTATGACAAAGAAGAATTGATATGAATAGCATATAAAAAATACAATGCCAACAATTAGATTTATTTTTTCAATAATACTCATTTCATCACTTCCTAAATTTTTAAAAGAAGACTCGCTCTAGATATGATGTAGTACAAAAACATACTGTGGTGCTGAAGCATAAGAGTTCTTTTTAATATATGATTTAATCTCTTCGCCTTTGTTAATAAAGTATTCTTTATCATCAAAGTTATAAGTCTGAGCAGTAATTCTATCAACCAATGCAAGTAGACCTTTGATGTCTTTTTCCATTGGTTGTTCTATTTTAGGAAACTTCACTTCCCAATAATTTTCTGTTTCAAGACCATTAACATTTGTTAATAGCTCTATAATCTCTTTCTTAGTATAAGTATCATTATGTAATATATGCATTCTACGATCAATTTCAGCTGCAAAATGATGTAGCATCATGTGACTCTTCTGTGCATTATCTAATCCATCTTTTATCATCTCATTGATAATAATACAGCCACCGGGTCGCAAAAGTCTTTTCATTTCTTTGAATGTCGCTGTTACTTGTTCCAAATGATGGAGAGAATTTGACAAGCAAATAATATCAAATGTTCCATCGCCATAAGGCAGATGATTGGCATCTCCTACTTCAAATCGAACAAATGGATAAGTAGCAAAATTAGTCTTAGCTCGCTCAAGTATTTTTTCAGAAGTGTCAACTCCAATAATTTCATGAAAATCATTGGTGATGCTAACTAGTAGTGAAATAAAATTTCCAACACCTGTTCCAAGATCAAGAACTCTTGCTTGAGGATACCTTTCCAATATTTGCTTTATTTTTTCCATGGTAAACCCGCTTTCTTATTTAATCTATTATATCATATTCACATCTTTTTTGTAAGCATTCGTTTAAATTCTAATTATTTGAGTGCCATTGACAAGATCTCTTTGATTTTCTCTTTTGTTATCGGTCCTTCATGAACTTTTTGTTGTTCAAGCCAAAAGCAAGGAACATAGTAATAATCATAACTATTGGCGATTTTTGTTTCTTTTGATTCATTAATACGAACGATTTCTAACTCCTTAAATCGCTCGTTTTCACAAATAACTTCCTCTAGATATTGATCTGCTTCACGGCAATAAGGACAAAAAGGTAAGTAAAAATAAGTTATTTTCTTCATAAATAGTATCTCCACTTTATAGAATAATTCTACCATATCTTAGCTTTTAAAACAACCTTATCCTTGTAAAAAAATCTTTCGTTTT
Source organism: uncultured Bacteroidales bacterium (assembly GCA_964411675.1). GTDB lineage: Bacteria > Bacillota_I > Bacilli_A > ML615J-28 > CAG-698 > JAAYBG01. The sequence continues at coordinate 1,233 of CAYPLR010000026.1, read as the reverse complement.
TATTTGACAAGGTTCAATTTAGTGATATAATATCTTGCTAGGAGAAATTAAATATCTATGACCTATACAAATCACTTTATTGTTCCCGATTACTACAAACATTTTATATGTAAAAGCAAAGATTGCCGCAGTAGCTGTTGCAAGGGGTGGAATATAACCATCTCTATGAAAGAATATTTTAAATTATTAAGTATGAACTGTAATAAACTTTTGCGCAAGAAGATCAATCATAGTTTCTATATTTTAAATCATCCAACTCAAGATGCTTATGCTAGTGTTGTGAGAACTAGTAATAATGATTGCCCAATGCATATGGAAAATGGTTATTGTATGCTCCATGCTGACTGCGGTGAGAAGATATTACCAGCGATTTGCCATTACTTTCCCTAGAGGACCAAGAACAACTTTTGATAACGAATGTTCTTGTTCAAATAGTTGTGAGGAAACAATTGAATTATTACTAATAGATGATAATCCTATCCATTTTGAAGAGATGGCACTTTCCCTAGATCTCCCTTTGGGAAACTCAAAAATTAATGATGAAACAAAGTATGAGTATCACAAATTAAGAGAACTTACCTTCACAATCATGAGCAATCGCACTCTATCATTACAAGATAGATTAAACTCAGTAGGAAAACTTCTACGTTTCATTGATCATGAAAAAAGCAACAAACAGATGATTGATTTTAGTAAACTTTCACCCATTGATTTTATCAATGAAGAAGTCGTTTATGAACAGTCACCATCCTACTCTTATGATATACAAGAACGACTAGTTGCTTTCTATAAAGATAAGAGTGAGAGCATTCAGGCCTTTGCTCAAGATGCTATTTCATATTATGAAAAAGGAAATAAGTTAATCCAGTATGAACAAGCAAAAGCACATTTACATGAACTCTTTCCTAATCTTGAAATTATGCTTGAAAAAATTATTGTCAATCATTTGTTTTTTGATCAATTTCCTTTTTCAAATACATGTGAAACTTTCTGGGAAGAATTTGAATCCATTATCGGTGTATATTTATTCTTCATGTACATTACTTTAGGGTATATGGCAAACAAAACAACAAAAGATGCTTTTGTTGATGTTATAGCTGCTTGCTTTAGATTAATTGCTCATACCAATTTTGATCGTAATATTGATATTTTACTGTACAAAGAAAACATCACAACATTAGAACAATTAGCAAGTATAATTATCTAAACATAAATAAAAAAAGGTACTACTTT
>CAYPLR010000025.1:0-23177 GCA_964411675.1 uncultured Bacteroidales bacterium | reverse complement strand
AAAAGCAGGCTGTGTCAAACCTTTTAAACTGTCTACTTTTATTATATCACTTTATTTTGTATTGAACCTTTTTTATTTTATAGGCTAATTATTTAACTTTTAACCTTTAAACAATAAGTTCTATACCACTTAGTTTTATATGTATCATAATGTGATAAACATCCTTCAATCGAATATTTATCAAATTATCTTACTATTGAAATATTGTAAGTTTTGGGGTTTTATGATAAACTTAAAAGGCACAAAGAAAACATTTTTGGAGGATAAAAATGCAGAAAAAAGCTTTAGTAGTGATTGACATTCAAAACGATATTACTAAGAATTACAAGGAAATTATTGAAAATATCAATAAAGCCATTGAGTGGGCAGTTAAAACAAATATTCATGTTGTGTATATTCGCCATGAAAATTTATCAGAAGGAACGAGAACTTTTAAGCCCAACACAAAAGGAGCAGAACTAGTTTCTGATATGAACATAGTATCCAATAATATCTTTACAAAATCCAAAGGAAATGCATTAACAAGTAAAGAATTTATGAACTTTATTAAGCAATATGAAATCACTGATTTTTATGTAGCTGGAGCTGATGCTGCTGCCTGTGTGAAGTCCACCTGTTATAATATGTGTAAAGCAAATTATCATGTGATAGTTATATCTAACGCGGTTACTAGCTATGATAAAAAGAAGATTAGTGAAATGTTAGATTATTATAAAAATCAAGGCTGTGAAATTATTAATTTGAATGATTTAATAGCCTAAGTTTTGTTTTGAAATATTTTTTATATTTATTATAACCCGTAAAAACACACAATATTAAGGAGAACGAAGATGAATGCAAAACTTACTTTATCAAACATTGAAGATGTGAATGAGATTGTTCGAATATCTAAACTTTCTTTTCATAGTGATATCTCGGTAGGAGGGGATGAATTAGATGGACCTCCAGATTATGATTCTATTTCCTGGCATGAACAAATGCAAAAGGAGGGGAAGTTGTATTCTTATTGGCTTGACGATACCATCATAGGAGCAGCCATTTTATGGATTTCTAAAGAAAAAATTTATATTGGGCGAATTTTTATAGATCCTCTTTATTTCCATAGACATTTAGGAGTAAAACTAATGGAACTGATTGAAGAATTATTACCCAATGCAATATATAAACTTGACACTCCAGTTTGGAATGTTAGAACAAACCAGTTTTACAAGAAATGTGGTTATAAAGAAATAAAGAGAGATAAAGAGACAGTTAATTATCAAAAAGACTGTACCAATCAATTAGACTAAGAGAGTATAATATGGTACATTTAGCTTATTGTGATGATAAATCCAAAGAATTATCTAAGATTTTAACTGGTGAAAAAACAATGATTATTCGAGGAGCCTCAGGAAGAAAAATACCCCATAGTAGAGTATTTAAAGATGAGACTATCTATTTTATAGAAAAAGGAACAAAAAAAATAACGGCGAAGGCCATTATCACAAATGTTCTAAATTATGTGAAATTATCAGATGAACAAATTATAGGAATTATAGAGAACAATAATGGTAAACTAGTCTTAACAGACAAACAAAAAGAAAGATGGCATAAAACATGTTTATGCTTAGTGGAGTTTAGTCATGTTGAAAAAATAAGCCCATTAGAATTTGATCATCAAAGTAATATGGATGATTGGTTAATCATCAACAAGATAGAAGATGTCGTTGTAGGAACGAGTATCCCTTATAACTATCAAAATTCAAAATTTTAATGTTTTTGATTCAATAAAAAAGTGAAGCTACGGGGTGGCTTCACTTTTTAAATAAGCTATTTTTAAATAATATAGGATAAAGACCTAACGTAACAAAGGATATTAAGAAGTAACGTAACATATCAAGAAGAATAAATCCTTCAGGGAATACCTTATCAAGGCCAAATTGGGTTATGATAACACAAATAATAGCACCTAACAATCGAAGAAGTTTTTTTCCCAGTGGAGCCTTACAATCAAAGTCAAGGACTTTTCTTTCCCAAAGACTACCAGCAACAAAACCAGCAAACATAGAATAACTAGTATAGAAATCACGATAAATCTTAATATCAGAAAAGTCATTACGCCAAAAGATAAAGACGAAAGGTAAGAAAATAGCAAAGGTTATCACATAAAGAAGAGTTGTTTTCTTAAGATCGTGTTCAAATTTTCGATGTAAATAGTTTCCTAGAAAAGCACAACCAATTCCAAATATCCATCCAAATACGACATCTTTTGGATAATGAACGCCTAAACCTACTCGAGAGATACCAATCAAGAAAATAAGAATTCCAACCACCCAAAACAACCATTTCTTTTTCGCTTGTAAAGCAATAGAAATGTAGGTAACTGAAGAGTTTTGTGTATGACCGCTTGGGAAAGAATATCCAGTAGCGGTTTCTACTCTTACTGGTTCATAGCTTGTGTCATAAACAAACGGACGTTCGTACTTCACAATCCCTTTGACCGATCCATTTAGAGATAATGAAGTAAAGATGGAATAAGCAACTCTTTGTCCTGCTCGTTTATCAAAGACAAAGTAAACCACAGCAAGAACAGCAATGAGTACATATTGTTCTCCTAAAAAAGTGATTGCTTGCAACAGCCCATCAATAAATGGTGTTGATAATTCACGCAAAGTCTTGATAATGGAAATCTCAAAATCTTTCATTCTAATCCTCCTAGACATTTTTTTTGATGATCAATTTATTTTTTATTTCTTTTTGCTTTATGGGGAATAAACCACAATATGGCTAAAATTTGAAGAGGAATAATTACAATAAAAAGTAACCATAATTGGTCGTAATCAATTGATAAGTAAATAGATAAAGGTATTGACCAAGACAATAAAGAGATAGCAAAGAATAAAATCCATTTATTTCCCCATAATCTTGTAAAGACAACAAGGTCTATCAAGGAGATAGGAATTGCATAAATAAATGTTAACCATGATTTTGTTAAATCAGGAGCAAAAATCCCCAATAGGGCATAAACAGCAGTTGCGATAGCCCAAACACCCGTAAACGACATCAAAGTAATAATGAGGTGATTATTATGAATAGGTGATTTTACTTTTTCTTTAGGATTGGTTAATAAATCTTGAACAGAAATTCCATACAATTCAGCGATATTACTTAAAATTACTAAATCTGGGATGCTTTCTTGTCTTTCCCATTTTGATATTGATTTGTCAGAGTAATTTAGTTTTTCAGCGAGTTGGATTTGTGTTAGATTATGAGCCTTTCGATATTTTATTAAATTGTTTGCAATATTTTGTTTGATTTGTTCTTCTGTAAACATAAATTAATTATAACATCTTTTTTTTGATTAAGCAATTTAAAGTTTTGGGTGATTCTCTAATTAGTAGAGAGATAAAAATTGATTCTACTCTTTAAAATTTTAGATTATAGCAGCCGACTAGATAGTAGATAGGTCTTGAGTAATCAATACGATATAATTAGAATGTAAAAATTATGAATGATTGATTAGGAGGACTACATATGCAAAAATTCAAAATCGTTACTGACTCATGTGTTGATTTACCAGCAGAAATGGCCAAATCATTAGACTTAATTGTATTACCATTAAGTGTAACAATTGAGGATAAATCTTATCGCAATTATTTAGATGAAAGAGAAATTAAATTCAAGGATTTTTACCAACTATTAAGGGAACGTAGAATTGCAAAAACATCCCAGGTGAATCCGGAGCAATATATAGAAGTAATAGAACCGCTTTTAGAAGAAGGGTATGACATATTGCTAGTTACTTTTTCTTCTGCGTTATCAGGAACATATCAATCGTCTCTAGTTGCGAAAAGTGAATTACAAGAAAAATATCCACATCGAAAAATCTTAATCATCGACTCTTTATGTGCTTCCATGGGACAAGGACTACTCCTAAAATATCTAGCTGAACAAAAAGAACAAAATGCTAGTTTAGAAGAACTAGTATTATGGGCAGAAAAAAACAAACAAAGACTATGTCATTTATTTACAGTCGGTGATTTAAATCATCTTCGTCGAGGAGGAAGACTATCTTATGCAAAAGCTTTTCTTGGGACACTCCTAAAAATCAAACCATTATTACATGTTGATATGGGAGGAAGATTGGTACAGACAGGAGCAGTTAGAGGGCGTCGCCAAGCTTTAAATAAAATGATTGAACGAATGATTCAAACAATTGAGAATCCCGAAAAACAAGAGATATTTATTTCTCATGGGGATTGTTTGGATGATGTTATATACGTAGTTGATCGAATTAATGAAAGTATAAAAGTAAAAAATGTTGTGTTTAATTATGTAGGACCAGTTATTGGAAGCCACTCAGGTGTGGATACTTTAGCTATATTCTATTTAGGAAATGATCGCTTCACCCCTTATAACAAATAAACAAAAGTGCAGAAAGCCCAAAGTATCCAAAGAAGCTTTGGGCTTTTTAATACTTTTTTGATTCGTTCTTTTCAACCTTTCATATTTGTGATACAATGAAGGAAAGGTGGGATGATCTATGGCACTTGCAATAATTCCTCAAGTTAATCACAGCATCATAAATGAAAGAAACTTTTTTCCTTACGATGGTAATAACATAATCTATGCTTATAATGATAGCCTAGAAGAAGAAGGCTATAAAATTATTACAAGTAAAGAAGGTATAGTTGTTGAATACGCAAAAGAAAGAGGGAGGTTTTATGGACAAAAGACATTAGAACAGTTATTTGCCATTTATCCTCATGAAATCCCTGAAATGACCATTCATGATTATCCACAATATCCATATCGTGGATTTATGATTGATTCGTGTCGGCATTTTTTCCCAATCTCAGAGATAAAAAAACAAATTGAGTTAATGGCTTTAGTAAAAATGAACGTTTTTCATTGGCATTTATCAGATGATCAAGGATGGAGAATCGAAATTAAAAGATATCCAAAATTGACTACCCAAGGATCGATTAGAAAACAAACAAGGAATGATGGAAAAGAAGTATCAGGATACTATACCCAAGAACAAATAAAAGAAATTATTACCTATTGTCAGGAACGATATATCGAAGTCATTCCTGAAATTGATATGCCAGGTCATTTTACAGCTGCTTGTAGTTGCTATCCAGAACTCTTATGTACAAAAGAAAAAATAAGTGTTGCTGAACACTTTGGAATCCTTCCTAACATCGCTTGTGTTGGACGAGACTTTACCTATCAGTTTTGCTGTGATGTTCTCAATGAGGTGTGTGAATTATTTCCTTCTCGCTATATTCATATCGGTGGGGATGAAGCTTTAAAACTAAACTGGCTGACATGTCCTGATTGCCAAGCAAAGATGAAAAGAGAAAACTTACAAACTCCAGAAGAACTAGAAACTTTCTTTTTAAATGAAATTGCAAAACATATAACAAAAAAAGGGAAAAAAGTGATTTGTTGGAATGATGGAATGACCTGTGAAACGATTGATAGTAAAATCATTATGCAATATTGGAAAGATGATAACAAGCATACTGGTTTGGCTAAAGGTCTAGTGGAAAAAGGACATAAAGCAATTATAAGCCCTTTTAAACATTATTACTTAGATTACAATTATGGAATCACTCCATTGGAAAAGACATATAACTATCGATTCCCTTTTAATAGTCAGCATATTCTAGGAGTAGAAGCACCAATTTGGACGGAGTATATTGATTCTATTCCAAAATTAGAATACCTTGCTTATCCTCGCTTATTCGCTGTTGCTGAAAAAGGATGGTCCAATAGACATGATTATAATAGTTTTCTTGTTAGGCTAGATATTTTCAGAAACAAATTAGATTCATTAGGGATTAACTACGCTCCATTATCAGAAGTAAATCCATTTTTATGGAAAAGATGTTTTTTGAAATTATCATTTTATTTCAGTGTAATTGATAAAAACATTATAAAATCATTTCTATCAATGTGTAAATACAAAAAAAGAAAACGATTACATTAAGAAACACTTGCTTTTTATTTTATATGAGATATAATAGTAAAAAATGAGTGCCGTATAAGTTCAATAATAGGGTTTGAACGTCTCTACCTAGCTACCTTAAATTGCTGGTCTACGACTTAACTGTTTTTATGAACTTTTGGCTTGAGAAATCCTTAAGCCTTTTATTTCGGAATTTGGAGGTTATTATGAACACTAACAAAGTTGTTAAAAAGCATAACTTACAAAAAGAAAAAAGTACAGCATTTATTTTTAATAGTGGTGTTGTTAGTAAAACAAATTTTTTAATATTTGCTAGTGATAGCATTAATATTTTTGCTTTTTAGGATCCAAATATCTTTGGATCTTTTTTTATGGTAAAAACCTAAAGACTAACAATTGAAATCTAAAATAATTTTGAAAAGGAGGACATTATGAATCAAAATTTAATTTTAGGAGCAAATGACAGACCAAAAGTAGGTAAGTGGCTATTGCTAAGTTTCCAACATGTATTTGCAATGTTTGGTGCAACGGTACTAGTACCGTTATTAACAGGATTACCAGTTTCGGTAGCTTTATTCTCATCTGGTGTTGGAACATTAATCTACATCCTTTGTACAAAAGGAAAAGTACCAATTTATCTTGGATCAAGTTTTGCGTATATTACCTATATTATTTCTGCAGTTGCAATGATTGGCGGTGGATATGGAGCAGCAATGACAGGAATTGTGATTGTTGGTGTAATTTATAGTATTATTGCTCTTTTCATAAAACTTTTAGGTGTTGGATGGTTAAATAGATTATTACCTCCAATCATAGTTGGACCTATGATTATGGTAATCGGTTTAGGTCTATCAGCAACTGCAATTACAGAAACAGGTCTTCTAGCACCAACAGCAGCTAATTTAGCTAGTAATCCATGGGCAGGAGATTATCGAGCAATTCTTGTAGCCTTATTTACCATGACATTTATTTCTGTTATTGCGATTAAATCAAAAGGATTTTTAAAGGTTGTTCCTTTCTTGGTTGGAATTGCTGCTGGTTATTTATTTGCTGTTTTAATTAGTTTAATCCCTAATGGTGATTATCCGTCTTTAATTAACTTTACTCCTGTTTTGGATGTAATAAAAGATCCTTCTCAATGGTTTAGTTTACCTAAATTTATATTACTTGGATGGAAAGATGCTAATTTAGGAGCAGGAATTACAATGACAAAGATTAATTTTGGTGCTGCCATTTCTGTCATTCCTTTAGCTTTTGTAACAATCTGTGAACATATTGGAGATCATAAGGTTTTAGGTAAAATCACAGGCCAAGATTATATGGTTAATCCAGGATTACATAAGACACTTCTTGGTGATGGTATTGCAACAAGTTTTGCAGGTTTAATTGGTGGTCCAGCAAACACATCTTATGGTGAAAATACTTCTGTTGTTGGTATTACAAAAGTAGGCTCTGTTTGGGTTACTGGTGGAGCTGCAGTCATTGCTGTTGTATTGTCCTTCTTCAATGTATTTTCAAGCTTGATTAATTCAATTCCACTATCAGTATTAGGTGGTGTTTGTCTAATCCTTTATGGCTTTATTGCTGCTAATGGCTTAAAAACAATGAGCGATGCTAAGGTTGATTTAACAAAAACAAGAAACTTAATCATTGTATCAGTTATGTTAGTAATTGGTATTGGTGGAGCAGTATTGAGTTTTGGAAAATTCAGTTTTTCAGGAATGGCTTTATCAGCAATCATTGGTATTTTATTAAACTCATTCTTACCAAAGGAAACAGAAGAAGAAATAAAACTATAAAATTCATCGTGGACTTTCTTGAAAAAGAAAGTCCTTTTTTATTTCATTAAAAAAGAAAAATATTGTTGAAAAAGGAAAATAAATATGCTATAATAGATAAGCAAATGAGATGAGGTCTCATGGTGTAGTGGTTAACATGTCAGTCTGTCACACTGAAGATCGCGGGTTCAAGTCCCGTTGAGACCGCCATTTTTTTATTTTGTGCCCATAGCTCAATTGGATAGAGCGTCTGACTACGGATCAGAAGGCTGGGGGTTCAAATCCTCTTGGGCACGCCAGTGAAAAATTAAACTCGGGAAACCGAGTTTTTTTAATTTATATGAATTGCATTAAAACAATGGTATAATTTACTAAAAGGTGTGGAAAATGGAAAAGATAATTTTAGTTAGGCCTAATATAAAATATAGTAATCAAATCAAATCCTACCGTCAAGAATTTATTGATAATAATGAACACATGGATGGTTCTTCGTTATTAATTAATTACGAGGATGTTAAAGAATGGATTAAAGCAACAAAAAGAGGAAGAAAACAAGAAACTGTTCAAAAAGGTTGGGTTCCAGCTGATGCTTATCTAGCAATTAGAAAATCGGATCATTATCTATTAGGAATGATAGATGTCCGCCACTATTTAAATGATTTTCTATTGCAACTTGGTGGACATATCGGTTATAGTGTTCGTGCTTCTGAAAGAAGAAAAGGCTATGCTAAAGAAATGTTACGTTTGGCATTAATAAAATGTAAGAAAATGAAATTTGAAAAAGTTCTAGTTACTTGTTTTAAAAATAATATTGCTTCAGCAAAGACTATCCTTGCTAATGGAGGAGTTCTTGAAAATGAAGTGACCGATGAAGATGGTATTACCCAAAGATATTGGATTAAATTATAAAATTAATTAAAATATAAATTTCAATTTGCAATCACAACATGATTGTGTTATATTAGCATTACATTACTTATTAAGGAGGAAACATGAAAAATCTTACACAGTATCAGGTTCTACAAGAAAAATTTGTGAAAGAACTAGATTCACAAGCTACGTTTTTTAAACATAAAAAGAGTGGCGCTAGAGTCTTAGTTTTCAAAAATAGCGATAAAAATAAAGTGTTTGCAATAGGCTTTAAAACACCACCAGCAAATAACACTGGTTTACCCCATATTTTAGAGCATTCTGTATTATGTGGAACACGTAAGTATCCAGTAAAAGAGGTTTTTGTTGAATTAATGAAAGGATCATTAAATACATTTTTAAATGCAATGACTTTTCCTGATAAGACAATTTATCCCGTTGCTAGTTGTAATGATAAAGATTTTGCTAATTTAATGGATGTTTATATGGATTCAGTATTATACCCTAGAATTAATGAGCGACCAGAAATTTTCATGCAAGAGGGTTGGCATTACGAGCTAAATAATAAAGAAGATGAAATCACCTATAATGGTGTTGTTTATAATGAAATGAAAGGAGCTTTTTCTTCTCCAGAAAGAGTGCTTTCTAGTCAAATCTTACATACTATGTTTCCTGATAATTGTTATGGAAAAGAATCAGGTGGAGATCCTGAAGAAATTATTGATTTATCTTACCAAGAATTCTTAACTTTTCATAAAACATACTATCATCCAAGTAATAGCTATATTGTTTTATATGGTGATATTGATATTGAAGAAAAATTAACATGGTTAGATTATGAATATTTGAAAGACTTCAATCAAATTCATATTGATGCAAAAATTGAAGCACAAAAACCATTTGTAAAACCAGTAGTTAAGAAAATTGCTTATCCAATTGGTAAAGGTGAAGATCCTAATAATAAAACATATCTTTCTTACACGGTAACGGCTGGTAAGGGTTTAGATGCAAAAACATGGATGGCATTTAATATCCTATCTGATATCTTATTAGATATGCCAGGAGCCCCATTAAAACAAGCATTACTAGATGCAAAAATTGGTCAAGATATTTCTTCAAGTTATTATGATGGTATTGAAGAACAAATGATTTCAATTATTGCAAAGAATGCGGACAGCAAAGATAATGAGCGATTTGTAGAGGTAATAGAACAAACAATTTCTGATTTAATCGCAAAAGGATTAGACAAAAAAGCGATTCAAGCTGCAATTAATAAATTTGAATTTCGTTATCGCGAAGCTGATTTCGGTGGAACACCAAAGGGAATCGTTTATATAATCAACACCTTAGAAAGCTGGTTATATGATGAAAATGATCCATTCTCTCATTTAGAAACAGAAAAAATCTTTACTGAATTCAAAGAAGAATGGAATACAGACTATTTTGAAAAACTATTAGAAACATACTTCTTAAAGAATAATCATAAATTGATTTTAGCAGCAGTTCCAGATAAAGAAATTAGTGAAGTAAAAGAAGCAAAACTAAAGCAAAGATTAACAGATTTGAAAAACAATTTATCAGAAGATGAACTTGAAAAGATCATTGAAGACACTAAACATTTAAAAGAATATCAAAGTACACCAGCAACACCAGAAGAATTAGCGACCATTCCTGTTTTAACTCGTGAGGATATTAATAAAGAACCAGCATTACTTGTAAATGAAGAAAAAGAAGTTGCATCTGTTAAAGTAATGCATCAAAATATCTTTACAAACGGAATTGGTTACTTAAGAGTCCTATTTGATATTAAAGGCTTGCCAAACGATATGTTAGGGTACCTTGGTTTATTACCAAGTATCCTTGGTTATGTAGATACGAAGAATTATACTTATCAAGAATTAAACAAAGAAATTGATATTAATACAGGTGGTATTTCATTTTATACAACTAAACTTAAAACAGCAAAGGATTACCAAATATATTTTAGTGCTTTTTCTAAAGTCTTATATGGCAAAGTCGATTTTGCTCTTACAATGATTAGCGAAATCATCAATAACTCACTATTAACTAATGAAAAACGATTATTAGAAATTATTTCTAAACGTAAAACAGAACTAGAACGCCGAGTGAGCTTTGGTGGGCATATGATTGCTGTCACTCGTTCTATGTCATACTACTCACCAATGTCTTATATTGAAGATTATCTTAACGGTGTAAATGCTTATCAATTCATTTGCGATTTAGAAATGAATTTCGAGACTAAGAAACAAAACATCATACAAGAATTCACAAGGCTAATCGAACACATTTTTAGAAAAGACAATATGCTAATTTCTTATACCGCTAATGAGGAAGGATATTCTCAATTTATCCCTCATATAGAAACATTTAGAAATAGTTTAAAGGGGAAAGCAACATTAGCAAATGATTTCAAATATCAACCAAAATTATTAAATGAAGGATTAAAAACATCTTCCAACGTTCAATATGTTGCTCGTACTGGTAATTTCCTTGAAAAAGGATACCCTTACCATGGGTCTTTAGCAGTTTTGAATAATATCTTGGCAATTGATTACTTATGGAACAATGTTCGTGTAAAAGGTGGAGCATACGGATGTATGATTGATTTTGATCGCTTTGGAGATAGCCTTATTGTTTCTTATCGTGATCCTAATTTAAGAAAAACAAATGAAGTATATGAAGGCATTATCCATTTCATTGAAGAATTTAAAGCAAGTGATGAAGAAATGACCAAAGCAATTATTGGTGTAATTGGCAGTATTGATGCTCCAAAAACTCCAGCAGGAACAGGATCAATTTCATTGCATTCTGCTCTTTCAGGAGTAACAATGGAAACAATCAGAAGAGAACGTGAAGAAATCATCCATTGTACAGAACAAGATATTAAAAATTTAAAGAAAGTTATACAAGCAATTCTTGATTACAAAGCTCTTTGCGTGGTAGGAAACGAAAATAAAATAGAAGAAGAAAAAGATTTATTTAATAACGTCAGTTATCTTCTAAAATAAAAAAAAGCAAATCTTATAAGATTTGCTTTTTTATTCCCATATGATTGTCAAGTAAGAATTTTTCATCCTATTTGGTGTATATTTTAGCGTCAAATGGAGAAAATAAAAACTATCTTTTATTGCTTTTAATTTAGTATTTATCAACAATAGCTGTTTTACTGTTAACAAAGATTTCTTGTAACTCTATAATTGTTGTTTTTCCAGTGAAGATTAACTCTGCTAATTCAAGAATATCAATGATATAATCGTACTCTGTTACTTCGCTTATTGTAACATTAGTCTGATCAATGTTGATTTCTAGGATAAGATTGTTCTCTTCTATCATAGAATCGATAATTTTTAGTTTTACTGTTCTTGATATTGTTGGATAAGGATATTCTTCTAGTACCTTTTCAACATTGATAATCCTAACCATATTTCCAGGGATATCATCCTTAATAGTAGGTAATGTTTGTGTGTAGGATGCATATTTTTCTAAATAAACATTTTCTAACAGAATTAGTTCTTCAATATCATCTAAAGAAGTAACCACATAACCGATTGCTTTGGCTTCTTGATAGATAATTTCTAATTTACCACCATAAGCGGTAAATTCTTTGAATAAAGTAACAAAGGAAGCCTCATCACGTGCAACATAGAAATGATAATTCTCCATGAAACGATTGTATAATTCTATTAACAAACCAATATCGGCTGTTGTTGCAACTTGATAGGTAAGGGGAATATTATTAGATTGTAACTTAGAAAAATAGTTCATTACTCCAAAGCCAAAATGTCGATATATTTTATGATTAAGAGGATATAGCATCACTAAAGGAACCATTTTCATTCGTAATCTTGCAAAAGTATCCGTCATAAGTTTTCGGAAATACCCTTGATTTTGATATTTAGGAAGTGTGGCAGCAGCTGAAATAACAGGACACTCTAATGAAAATTGATTAAATTTTAAAGTCCTTGGGAAGCAATATAAAGCAGAGATGACTTCTCTTTCTTGGACAATGAAAACCACTTGATGGATATTCATTTTTTCTTGGAAATAGTAATCGAGGTATTGAGAAGGTTCCTTGTCTTCAGGGAAATTGGCTTCATACAGTAATCTTAATTGCTCAACAATTCGCTTTTCAATTAAAGAATATTTTTCTGATAAATGATGAGGGTGATAAGACATTTTTGCTTTTTTTAGATTGGGAATCCCCATATCTTCTTGACGATTAATAAATTTTACATTTTGGAAATATTTTTCTGCTGTCATTTGATTGATTGCAGCATAAGCCCCATCGTAATTTAAATCTGCTTTCTCAAAAAGAACAATACCTATATTATTTTTGGTAATAGTACCTATCGCGAAAGCAACAAGAGTATGATCTACTTCGATCAGATTGCAAAAGGAATCCAGTTCTTTTAGGTGACCTAGCACATGGAAAATTGCTTCTTTTTCAAGATTTAAAGTTTTCCCGTTTGCCCAAGTATCCAAAGCTTCTTTAATGCGAAGGAAATCGGAAGCTTGATAGTCTCGCTCCTGAAAATTAGGATATGTTTTCAAAAATTTATTTAAATGATTTCGCTTTACACTATATTTTTTTCCTGTAAGGTTGATTAAATCTTCGCTTAAATAAATATATTCATCCACATCATAATTGCGGTAACCAGTAAATTCAAAGCAATACTTACATTCTTTCATGATATAATCTTTAATTTTTTCGTTTAAACCACGAATAATTGGATAAATATGATGATCATCACAGTACTTTCTGAATTTTTTTGATACATTCTCTAAGCCCTCTTTATTTAATGCCAATGGTGGTAGAAAGTACTCATCAATTCCTTCTTGACCACGAAGTAAAATCCAATTTTTTCCTTCAGCTATTTCAATACTATCAATATGGGACCACGCGAAAATGTTTGTAAAATTTAATTCACTCGCTTCATAATCACTATATAGTTCATTATTTATAAAGAAGCGTTCTATTTTTTCTTTGTCATTCATTGTAATTTTTCGAAAATTCATAAGTTCACCCACTATCAATTATACCATAGTATTTTGTTTTTAGTTAGTGAATATGATAAAATTATATCTCTATAAAAAGAAATAATACACCTAAAATCTTAAATAAAAACAAGCAAAAAAATTGTAAAAATGTTGACATTTATAATCGTATATTATATAATATATAAGCGTGTGAAGAAATCACACCATCGTCGGGAAATAGCTCAGCTTGGTAGAGCGCTTGGTTTGGGACCAAGATGTCGCAGGTTCGAATCCTGTTTTCCCGACCATTTTATATGCAGGTATAGTTTAATGGTAGAACTACAGCCCTCCAAGCTGTTCGTGCGAGTTCGATTCTCGTTACCTGCTCCAAAATGAATCAAATCTCGCTAATAAAGCGAGTTTTTTTATTACTTGTTTAAAAGTTGGAATTTATGTTAAAATAAGCGAAAAGGCTTGAAAAAAAAAGCTATATGTAATACAATAAAGGGGTATAAGAGACTTATATACTAGTCGTTATGCAAAAATAAAAAGGGAGAAAAGACATGAAGAAATTTTTAGCGTTTTTTGTTATGATGGGTCTAGTATTCTTCGTTTTTGGTTGTAAAGCACCAGAAAATGAAGAAACAGGATTCGATTATGATGCTATTCCAGACACAATGGAATCTACTAATGGTAAATACCAAATTGCTTTTATCACTGATATTGGACAATTAAAGGACAAATCATTTAACCAAGGCACATGGGAAGGTTTGAAACGATTTGCTAGTGAAAATAGTAAATCATACAAATACTATCAACCTGCAAATGGTGATGCAGCAACAGATGATGATCGTTATGATGCAATGGTTGCAGCAGTAAATGGAGGAGCTGAAATTGTTGTTTGTGCTGGCTATATGCAAGAACCAGCTTTAACTAGAATAGCTGGTGAAAATCCAACTGTGAAATTTGTATTTATAGATGGTTGGCCACTAGGATTTGACAATGTTAATGCTGTAGTATTTAAAGAAGAACAATCAGGCTATTTCGCAGGATATGCAACAGTAATGGAAGGCTATACTAAACTTGGTTACTCAGGCGGCGGCGGTGGAAAGAATCCAGCTTGTCAAAGATTCGGTTATGGATTCATTCAAGGTGCTAATGATGCAGCTAAAGCAAAGGGAATTACAGTTGAGATGAAATATAGTTGGAACTATGGTTCAACATTCTCAGCATCTCCTGACCTACAAACAATGCTTAATGGTTGGTATTCAACAGGTACACAAGTTGTATTCTCTGCTGGTGGATCTATGTGCCAAAGTGCATTTGCTGCAGCTTCAGCAAATGATGGTAAAGTAATTGGTGTAGACGTTGACCAATCTAAGGATTCAGCAACTGTTATCACATCAGCTACAAAAGGATTACGTGAAGGTACAATGTATGCTTTAAAGGTTTTCTATGATGGTGACTGGGATGAAATCGGTGGTAAAATCACTAATTTAGGTGCTGAAAACGAGGCAGTAGGCTTACCTCAAGATACATGGTCAATGACTAACTTTACACTAGAAGATTATCAAGATTTACTTGAAAAAGTAAAAGATGGAACAATTGCAATTGATAATGATCCAACTGGTGCTGAAACAAAAACTTATTCAAATGTAACTTTAGATTATATTCAATAAGCTTTAACTAAGAAGGGGAAACCCTTCTTTTTTTTGCCTTTTACATAAAACTATTTATTTATTCTTTAAAATATGAGATAATAATGTGTATAAAGTGAGGATTGTTTACATGGAAAACTATGTTATTGAAATGCGAAACATTACAAAAATTTTCCCTGGAGTTGTCGCAAATGACAATGTAACATTAGAACTAAAGCAGGGGGAAATCCATGCTCTTTTAGGAGAAAATGGTGCAGGGAAATCAACCTTAATGAGTGTATTATTTGGTCTTTATCGACCAGAATCAGGCGAAATATACAAAAACGGAGAAAAGGTTACGATTAAAGGACCTAATGATGCCAATCGTTTAGGGATTGGTATGGTTCATCAACACTATAAATTAGTGGACATTTTCTCTGTTCTAGATAATATCATTCTCGGTGCTGAAACTACAAAACGTGGGTTTTTAAGAAAAAAAGAAGCAAGAGAAAAAGTAATCGCATTAAGCGAAAAATATAAACTACATGTTGATGTTGATGCACTAATTGAAGACATTACTGTAGGAATGCAACAACGAGTTGAAATATTAAAAATGTTATATCGAGATAATGAAATCCTTATCTTCGATGAACCAACAGCCGTATTAACACCGCAAGAAATCGAAGAATTAATGGAAACAATGAAGGGATTTAAAAAAGAAGGGAAATCCATTCTATTTATTACTCATAAATTAAATGAAATCATGGCTGTTGCCGATCGCTGTACTGTTCTACGAAAAGGAAAAGGAATCGGTACAGTTAACATCAAAGACACATCAATTGAAGAATTATCAGAAATGATGGTAGGTAGAAAAGTAAGCTTTATTGTTGAAAAAAAGCCAGAAAAAATAGGAAGAACGATTCTAAATGTTGAAAATTTAACAGTAGCTTCCAAAAAACATAAAAACAACGCAATTAAAGACATCACCTTTGATGTGAAAAGCGGTGAAATTGTTTGTCTTGCTGGTATTGAAGGAAATGGTCAGACTGAATTTGTTCAAGCACTAACAGGATTAGAAAAAATTGCTGCTGGTAAAATAGAATTAAATAATCAAGATATTACTCATATGTCTATTCGTAAGAGAAGTAAATTAGGAATGAGTCATATTCCTGAAGATCGACATAAATTTGGTTTGATTCTAGATTTTAGACTAGATCAAAATCTTGTTTTACAGCGATATTGGGAACCAAGATTTCAAAAACATGGATTTATTGATGATCAATCAGTCAAAAAGTATGCAGATGAATTAATTAATAAATATGATGTACGTTCTGGTGAGGGGGCGATTACTCTTGTTCGCTCAATGTCAGGAGGAAATCAACAAAAAGCAATTATTGCTCGAGAAATTGATCGAGATCCAGATTTATTAGTCGCTTTTCAACCAACACGTGGTTTGGATGTTGGAGCAATTGAATATATTCACAAGCAATTGGTTGCTCAAAGAGAAGAAGGAAAAGCTGTGTTATTGGTTTCATTGGAACTTGATGAAGTAATGAATGTTTCCGATCGTATCTTGGTCATGTATGAAGGAGAAATCGTTGGTGAATTCAATCCAAAAGAAGTAACGATTCAAGAACTTGGATTATATATGGCAGGTGCAAAAAGAGATAGGAGGGAAAAAACAAATGACTAAAGTATTAGGTAGAGTTAAAAGTTTTTTCAAATCTATCGGTCGTTGGCTCCAATCGCTGGTTTGTACAATTGATGGGAAACAACCGAAACTCTTAGTTTTATATCATAAAGAATCAACTAAAGCAGTAATGTCCTCATTAATTTCTATTTTTGTTGGCATTTTATTAGGAGGATTAATCTTATTTATTATGTCAATCACTTCAGGAGGGAAAATATCACTGAAGGCAGTATGGGAAGGGTTTAGATTAATCTTTATTGGTGTGTTTAACACAGGAAGAGATCTCAATGGAAATTTAACCTTTGGCTTTAATGGTACAAATTTGGGAAATGTATTGTTCCGTGCAACCCCATTAATCCTAACAGGACTATCAGTGGCGGTTGCATTTAAAACAGGTTTATTCAATATTGGTGCTCCTGGTCAGTATTTAATGGGAACAGCAGCTACTTTCATTGTTGCTCTTTCGATACCAACAACAATCATTCCTGCTTGGATAGTATGGATTTTAGCGTTCACCGCTGGTTTTCTAGCGGGTGCTCTATGGGGTGTTATTCCCGGTATATTCAAAGCATTCCTCAATGTCCATGAAGTTATTACTTGTATTATGACGAATTGGATTGCTGCCAACATTGTCACATCAATATTTGATAATAATACAGGTATATTCAAGCATTTACTAGATCCATCACCAACAAAAAATTTGGCTTATTTATTTAAGACCGCAGAAAATGGTGTAGTAACTTCTAAAATGGGACTAGATGTCATTTTTCCTGGTTCACAAGTAAATGGTGGTATTCTCATTGCTATTTTAATTGCAATAGTAGTATATATCATTTTAAATAAAACAACATTTGGTTATGAATTAAAGGCTTGCGGAAGCAATCGTCACGCCGCAAAATATGCAGGTATTAATGAAAAACGTAGTATTATTATCTCAATGGCGATAGCGGGTGGGTTAGCAGGAATGAGTGCTGCTTTGTATTATTTATCAGGAAACACTGAATTCTATTGGTCAACCTATCAATCATTACCAGCCAATGGTTTTAATGGAATTCCAATTGCCTTACTAGCTTATAATAATCCAGTGGGAGTCATTTTTTCTGGTATTTTTATGTCATACTTAAATGTTGCAGGATTACAATTAAAAAACTTAACTCCTTTTAATGAATATATAACAGATATTATTATTGCTTCTATAGTTTATCTAAGTGCTTTCTCATTGGCTTTTAAGGAAATCCTTAATGGAAACATCTTTAAAAAGAAGAATAAACAATACCTTTCTGAAAAACTACAAGAAGACCTCGTTAAACCGAAAGTAATCAAAGAGGAGGAAAGTAAATAATGACATATCTATTACAACAAACCATTCTTTATACGATTCCTTTAATGATTGTTGCTCTTGCTGGTGTTTTTTCAGAAAGAAGTGGAACAATTAATATTGCTTTAGAAGGATTAATGGTTATTGGAGCTTTTATTGGTGTTTATTTTGTAAGAGAAATCATCTTACTCAATATTCCCCTTTCATTTGGGCAACCATTACTTCTATTAGGAATGATAGTTTCCATTATTGGCGGTTGTTTATTTTCATTGTTATTAGGATTTGCAGCAATTAAATTGAAAGCTAATCAAACAATCGGTGGAAGTGCTTTAAACCTTTTAGCTCCTGCTTTGGTATTATTTCTAATTTTGCTTATTACTTCCCAAAGTGTTTTGAATATCGATTCTAGATATAGCTCTAATGATTATTTTATGTTGAATCAAGATGATTTTGGTTTAGGGACGAAATTAGAAAATCCACTCGGAGTGATTGGTAATGTTTTATTCAACAAAACATATATTACTACATGGATTTGCATTGCTTTATATATAGGATTATCAATCATGTTGTATAAAACAAAATTTGGACTTAGATTACGTTCTTGTGGTGAAAATCCACAAGCCGCTGACTCTCTTGGAATTAACGTTTACAAAATGCGTTATGCAGGTATTCTAATTTCTGGAGGTTTAGCAGGATTGGGAGGTTTTATTTACTCAGTAACAACAGCGGCTGCTTCTAGCAATGGAGATGTTGCTGGTTTTGGATTTTTAGCCTTAGCTGTTATGATTTTTGGTAACTGGAAACCGAAGAACATTGCCGCAGCAGCGTTACTATTTGGATTATTAAAGTGTATTGCTGTTGGTTATCCATATATCGATATCAATAATGATGGAATCTATTTTCTAAATACGATTGGTATTAGTCAACATATTTACCGTATATTGCCATATCTAATTACTTTAATAGTTCTAGCCTTTACTTCTAAGAAATCACGAGCACCAAAAGCAGAAGGAATTCCTTATGATAAAGGTGAAAGATAAGATACAATATAAGTTGTTACTTTTATAGTAACAACTTTTTATTTAGGAAAATGCTTTTATATGTCTTTTAGTTGTAATAATTAGTATTTAGTAGTATATTAATGTATGGTGAAAAGATATGGTAGATGTACTAAAGCACTTAAAATGGTTTTTCAAACAAGAATATAAACGATACATTGTAGCTGCTATTGCCTTATTAATACTTTCGGTAATGTCAGTTTTTCCAGCAAGAATTTTAGGACTAGTAATTGAAGAGATTGCCAGCCGTACGATTACCGTTGACAAAGTTATTCTTTACTCCAGTCTTTTGCTATTGATACCAGTAGTAAGGTATTTCTTAAATATCTTGTACCATTATGTTATCAATGCTTTGGGTAAAAAAGTGTCTTATGAGTTAAGAGATAAATACTTAAACCATTTATTTGAACTAGATGCTAGTGCATATTCAAAATATACAAAAGGAGATTTGATTGCTCGAGCAACCAATGATCTAGAAGTTTTAACGGTTGTTTGTACAGGCTTTCTTCAAAGCGTTGTTTTCAATACAGGTGTTGTTCTATCAGCAGTTTTTATGATGCTTTTTACAATCGATCCAATTTTAACATTGGTATCCATTCTTATCATGCCAATTGCTATTTTCCGCTTGAACAAAGTAAGGATGAAGAAACGACAATACTATAAAATTCACCATGAAATTTACGCTGAAATGACAGAAAAAGTATTAGAGTCCATAGAAGGGGTAAAGACAGTAAGAGCTTATTGTCAAGAAGAAAAAGATTTTGCAAAAACAAAAGAAGCAATTGATGCAGATATCAATTCGTGGAGAAGAATCCTAAAGTTTGAAACCTTGTTTACTCCTTTATTTGAATTTATATATGCTTTCTCGTATTTTGTTGCCTTTGCTTTTGGTAGCTACATGGTTATCACATCGCGTATCACTACAGGAGATTTAATTACTTTTGTGATGTATATTGGTATGTTATATGGACCACTAGTGGCTTTAAGTAATGTTTTAAATACTATAAATAATGCAACCATAGCAGATAATCGTTATTATGAGATCATGAATTTAGTACCACTTGTAAAGGACGAAGAAAAAAGTTCTCCAGTGTTTACTTTTCAAAAAATTGATTTTAAAAATGTCAGTTTTAAATATCCTTTTGATAATCATGAGATTATTAAGAATATTAATTTTACAATTAACAAAGGAGAAACGATTGGTATCGTTGGACCTACTGGAGCAGGTAAATCGACCTTGATCCGTCAATTACTACGTGAATTCAATGTGACAAGTGGTGAAATCTTGATTGATGGAAAGAATATAGAGAATTATAAGATTGAGGATGTCCATAATCTTGTTGGTTATGTTCCTCAAGCGCATATTTTATTTAGAAAGACAGTAGATGAAAACATATTAATTGGTAATCCCAAAGCTTCCCCAGCAGAAATAGATACAGCAATTACCTTATCTGATTTTAAGAAGGATATTAAAGATTTGGCTTATGGTAGCGAAACAATGGTAGGGGAACTTGGTGCTAGTTTATCTGGAGGCCAACGACAACGATTATCGATTGCTCGAGCATTAGTTAAAAATCCAGAGATTTTAATATTAGATGATTCTTTAAGTGCTGTTGATGCTTTAACCGAAGCAAACATTATAGGGCATTTAAAAGAGTCGCGTTCAGATAAAACAAATATCATTGTTGCCCATCGCTTTTCAGCAATCTATCAAGCTGATAAAATAATCGTTCTTGAGAATGGTAAAATTACCAGTGTTGGTACACATCGAGAGTTGCTTAAATATGATAATTGGTATAAGCGCCAATATATAGAGCAACTTGCTAATAAGTAGGTGCCATATGAAAAATATAAAAAGAACGTTTAAATACTTAAAAGGATATAAGAAATATTTTATTGTTAGTGTTTTGATGATTTTACTAGTCCAAGTTTTGGGATTTTTATCCCCATTAATCGTAAAGCAGATTCTCGATGAATATATCTTAGGAATTGAATATGACTGGGTGGAAGTCTCTACCGAGGATGAAAAGACAGTAAGCTATCAAGATAGTTTATACAAACAAAAACGTTATCTTGATGATGATGATATTGTAATTGATGATTTTTCATTGATTGTATATAAAGATGGCTTTTATATAACCGATAATAAGATTATTGAGGGAACTAAAAATATTCAGGATAATGTCTTAACAATTACCAATGCAAATAATCAAATCTTTACTTATCAAGTTGTAAAACTAAAAGCAATAGAAGTAGTTGATTTCTATCGCCCTATATTTACCATCTTGATTATCTTGGTTGTATTGTTGTTAGTTCGTAGTATTTTATCAATTATCGCTTCTTACATTCAAACCATATCCAACAATAAAGTCATTGCGCATATTGCTCAGCAAGGTAGAACAGATGCTATGATGAGTATTGAAAGGTTACCAATTAAGTATTTTGAAGAAGAACCCGCAGGTAAGATGGCATCAAGAATTACCTCTGATGTTGATGGTATGATTTCATTGTATCGTCAAATAACCAATGTATTAATGAATGCTATCTTAAGTTTTATTTTGGCATATGTAGGAATGTTTTATTTAGATCCAAAACTTGCTTTACTAAGTTTTGTAATTTATCCATTAGCTTATATTTGGATTCGCTTTTTCTTAGTTAGGTTAAAGAAAATAGCGGAAAAAGTCAACGAACTACGCTCACTATTAGTTGGAAAAATAAACGAAATCATTAATGGAATCAACATATTACAGATATTTAATTTTAAGAAACAAACGATTTCTGAGTTTAATGATTTAAATAAGAATTATATCAGTGAACAAATGAAAGAAGTAAAACTACATATTACTACGGGTTGGAATATGATTGGTATCGTAAGAGGAATCATTACAACCATCGTTGTTATCTATTTTGGTTATCAACATTTTACCATTTCAGAAATTGTCATTACTGCTGGTTTAATCTATGCTTACAATGAGTATCTATTAAAAATTATTGATCCTGTTAACTTAATCTTCACACAAGTAGGAGAATTCCAACATGCGTTGGTAAGAACAGAAAGAATTCACAAGATCATTGAAGGCCCAATCGAAGACAATACATTTGAAGAATTACCTCGTTATCGAGGAGATGTTACTTTTGATAACGTATGGTTTGCTTATGAAAAGGATGATTATGTTCTAAAGGGAATTAGTTTTCAAGTGAAAAGTGGAGAAACGGTAGGTTTAGTTGGTCATACGGGTAGTGGTAAATCATCTTTAATGAGCCTTCTATTAAGATTCTATGAATTAAAAGAAGGTGAAGGAACGATTAAAATAGATGATATAGATATTACTACCTATAGCAAGCGAAGTTACCGAGAGCATATCGGTATCGTTCTTCAAGAACCTGTTTTATTTAAAGGCACCATTGCTAGTAATATTCGCTTTGGTAAAGAAAACGTTAGTGATGAACATATCATTGATGTTCTAACCCAAATAGGGGGCAAGAAGATTATTGATCGTTTCGAAAAAGGAGTCAATCAAGAAATTTCTCGTGCAGGCATTAATATGTCCAGTGGAGAAAAACAAATTATTGCTCTTGCAAGGGTATTAATTCATAATCCCGCAGTTTTAATTATGGATGAAGCAACCTCTCATATTGATACAGAAACAGAAGCAATGATTAAAAAAGCATTGGAAATTGTTTCTGAGGGAAGAACGTCCATCATTATTGCCCATCGATTATCAACCATTCAAAAAGCTGATAAAATTATTGTCCTTGATCATGGCTTAAAAGTAGAAGAGGGATCACATCAAGAATTGTTAGAACTAGATGGTGTTTATGCAAACATTTATCGAGCTCAAATCGCAAGTATCGAATAAAAAAACTACCTTTTT
>CAYPLR010000024.1:0-24521 GCA_964411675.1 uncultured Bacteroidales bacterium | reverse complement strand
AAAAGCAGGCTGTGTCAAACCTTTTAAACTGTCTACTTTTATTATATCACTTTATAGTCATCAGGCCTTTTTTCTTTGGCTGCTTACTTAGTCTTTTGTGATTTCTATAGATAACCAGATGAACTTGTAGAAGAAGACGAAGAGTAAAGGGCTTTTATTAGTGAATAATTAGAAAAGTAAAAGAAGCAACCATTCAAGACAGTTACCAAATAGAGTGGTTGATCTTTTGTATGAATTACATATTCGGATAATTATAGATAACATCAATAAGGGTTTTTATTAAAACATTTATTTGTTTTGGATTCTATGATAAAATTAATCGAGAGATGAATTGTAATTTATAGGGATAGATTAAAGTTAAAGGGGTAATGGTTATGAAGGAAAAAGAGATAACAAGTAAAGAAAACTTAATTATAGTTTTGAATTTTTTGAAAGAATTAAATATAAAATATTGGGTTGATGGTGGCTGGGGAGTTGATATTCTAACTGGCAAACAAAATAGGGACCATAGAGATATTGACATCGATTTCGATGGTAAGCATAAGAAAGTTTTATTAAAAGAATTGAAAAGTAAAGGTTATAAAATCACAACTGATTGGAGTCCTTCACGTATTGAACTTTATCATTCAGAACTTGGTTATTTAGATATTCATCCCTTGCTAATAAATGAGGATGGAAGTGCTAAACAAGCTGCTCCTAATGGTGGATGGTATGAGTTTGAAGCCCAATGGTTTTCATCAGTAGAATTCGAAGGCCGAGTTATTCCCTGTATTTCTGCAGAAGCACAAAAATTATTTCATTCTGGATATGAATTAAGAGAAGTTGACTATATCGATCTTAAAAATTTAGAAATTCTATTAAACAGTAATAATAATTTAGATAAATAGATAAAAAAGAAGTTAGGTAAATTCCAATTTATCGAGTTTGTTTAGTTGTTCTTTTGTATTTTATAGGCTAAAAACGTATAGGTGTACTAAATTTGTCTATATGGCTGCAAAAAAAATAACATAAGGGTACAATCTTTTTGAGATAGATACGAATTGTATTTAAATGGTTGCCCTAACACATAAAATGAACATAAACTTTGATGAGAAGAAAATATAATTTCTTGATCAAAGTTTTTTTCGTTTATGATTATAAAATAAACAATAAAAGAATAGTAAAATTTTGAAATTGATTAGAGCTTCATTTTATACCTAACTATAATATAATGATAATCATCGTTTATTCAATTAGTATTAGACTTTTACTATAAAATATGGTAGAATAATAAGGTATGTTATAAAGGTGGTGAGTAGTAATGTCCATTTTAGAATTAATTCAAACAGCGGAACAAAAAGCAGAAACGATGCGTCAAACCGCGAATGAACAAGCGAAAGAACTTTTAGAAACCACAAAAGTTCAAAGCGAAGAAGAAGCAAAAAAAATGTATTTACAAGCAGAAAAAGATTTAAAAGCTTTAGAAATCAAATTTGATGAAATAATAAAAAAAGAACAAGCAAACATTGATCAAAAAGCTACAATAAAAGATAATTTAATAGTCAATGATGCTACAAAGAGATTTGATACTGCCATTGACTTTGTTTTAAAGAAGGTAATTGTTAAATGATTGTACCAATGAAAAAAGTCCATATTGTGGCCTTGAAAGAAGATTTAAAACCATTGTTATCATCGATTCAAAAAAGTGGCGAATTAATGCTTCTTGCATCAGAAGAGGTAGTACTTGATGAAGATGCTATTTATGAAGAGAACGTCATTCAAAGAACTGATAAATCAATGCGTTTTTTAAAGAAGTTTCAAGAAAAACAAAAATTGTTTAGTAATTATCATGAAGTCGATTATGAAACATTTGTTACTCCTGATCCAAAACGAGAACAATTATTAGAACAAGTTGAGAAAGCAGAAGAAAAGCTGCAACAATTAAAGAATGAAAACGAATCTTTAAAAGAATCTATTCTTTATTATGATGTTTGGAAAGACTTAGATTTACCATTAGATCAATTGAATCGTTCAAAGTATGTTAATATTCATTTGGGTTTTGTTGAAACGAAGAATGTAGAAGCTTTGAAAAAACTTATCTCTATGGTAGGAGGCGAATGCAATCTCTTTAAAAATGCTTCAGAGGGGCAAGCAGTACTAATTGCTAATTATTTTGAAGATGAACAAGTAACAATGGAAAAGGTTCGTTTATTAGGATTCAACGAAATTACCTTGCAACAGGAACCCTTCCTTGCAGCTGATATTATTGTTAAAAAACAAGAACAACTGGATTCTAATGAGCGAATAATTCTAGATATCATAGAAGAAATGAAATCATTATCCAAGCAAATAACAGAATTAAAACTTCTCAGTGATCAAATGGCAACGATGAGTGAAATTAAAAAAGCACCAGTTACAAAGACAGTATCTACTGTTTATTTACAGGGTTGGGCGAGAAGCGACCATCAAAAATCACTAATAAAAGCAATTGAGGATGTAACAGATTGCTATGACATTGATTTTAGAGATCCAACTTCAGAGGAGCAACCACCAACAGTTACAAAGAACAATAAGTTTGTTACTGCCTTTGAAACCATCACTGATATGTTTGGTAGACCTAGTCCAAATGAAGTTGATCCAAATCCGATGATGTCATTTTGGTACTGGATTATCTTTGGCATCATGATGGCTGATGTGGGTTATGGACTGGTAATGATTGGTTTGTTTACAGTACTAATCAAATTAATGAAGCCGAAAGGAAATTCATTAAAATTGTTTAAAGTTCTACTATTTAGTGGTATAACAACAGCATTTTGGGGCGTTCTGTTTGGTAGTTATTTTGGTGCTACCTGGAATCCTATCTTTCTTGAACCGATGAAAGACCCATTAGAAATGCTAATCTTATCGTTGATTATTGGGGGACTTCATGTCATTTCAGGATTAGTCGTAAAAATATATGCAAATATCAAAAATAAACAATATTTTGCTGCTCTTGTAGATCAAGGTAGTTGGATATTGATTATTCTTGGAGTAGGGATGCTTTTCTTACCTGAGTTTAGTAAAATTGGTACAATTTTACTAATTGTTGGTGCAGCAACGATTGTTCTTTTTGCGGGACGTAAGAATAAGAACATTGTTGGCCGTTTGGGAAATGGATTATACACTTTATATGGTGCTACTAGTTATATGGGTGATATTCTTTCTTATTCCAGAATTCTTGCTTTAAGCTTGTCAACGGCAGTGATTGCCATGGTTATGAATATGTTAGCAGGAATGGTTCAAGGTAGTGTAATAGGATTTATATTTTCAATAGTTATTTATCTAGTAGGCCATATTTTCAACTTATTAATGGGCTTATTATCCGCATTTGTTCATGCTAGTCGTTTGCAGTATATAGAATTTTTTGGTAAATTCTATGAAGGTGGTGGCTATGAATTTAAACCTTTATCTTTAAAATTAAAACATATTAATCAAATCAAAGAAAATTAACATTCATTAGGAGGAATATTATGAGTGACGGATTACTTATTGCAATCATTGGAGCTGCTTTAGCAGCAATTTTACCTGGAATCGGTTCAGCGATTGGTGTACAAATGGGCGGAAGAGCTGCTGCAGGGGTTATTTCAGAAAAACCTGATTTATTTGGTAAACTTTTAATTTTACAAGCTTTACCAGGAACACAAGGAATTTATGGTTTCCTGATTGCCATTTTATTAATGGTACAAATTGGCATGCTTGGTGGTAATGCTGTTAGTTTAACAGAAGCTCAAGGCTGGAGTTATTTTGGAGCAGCTATGCCAATTACAGTTGTTGGTTTAATTTCAGCAATTTATCAAGCAAAAACTGCTGTTAGCGCCATACATATGGTTGCAAAACAACCAGATGCATTGGCAAAAGGTATGACTATGGTTGCCTTAGTTGAAACATATGCCATCCTTTCTTTACTTGCAAGCATTCTAATTCTTACAGGACTATAGGAAGAAGTGGCAAAAGTGGGAAGCAGTTCTATCTATCAAAAAATCGAAGAGAAAGGCTCGCTAGACGCTGAAAAAATCTTAACAACCGGTGAAACGAAAGCCCAAACCCTACATGATGAAATAATAGCGAATGCTTCTGAAGAAATCGCCCTCATGTTAGAAAAAGCTAACCTTCGTGGTCAAGACTTGGTAAAAATGAAGGTAACCGAACAAGAACAAGAAGCAAAAAAGCGAACATTAGCTAAGAAAAAAGCCCTTATTGATGAAGTCTTTCAAAAAGTATTGGACAATTTATTAGCTCAAGATGATGAAGTATTAAAAAAACTAGTTGTTAGTTTTATCAATCAAGAAACAATTGTGGGCGATGAGATTATTTTCGTTTCTAAGAACGATTATGAGCGATATTTACATTTATTTGCTAGCAATCAAACACAAACTAATTTGTGTTTGCTAGATAAATTAAATAGTATGTTAAATCATCATGAAGCACGTTTACAATTATCAAAGGAACCAGCCAATATTAAAGGTGGTTTAATCCTTTCGGGAAAAGCGTTTGATATTGATTTATCTTTTGAAAATAAAATTAAAAATTTAAAAGAAAATTATGAAATGAAGATCGCAGAAATTTTATTTGGGGGTGAATAATATGAATTACCCCTATGCCATTGGTAATATAAAAGCCATAGAAAGTCGTATCTTCGACAAAGGTAAGTTTTCTAAATTAATACGAGTTGAAAAAAACGATTTTTTTAAGACTCTAAAAGAATTAGGATATGCACCTTCTATTAATAGCGATAATCTTGAAGATTATATTCAATATGAATTAGTTGCTTTAAAACAATATTTTGATGAAATAAGCCCTAATAAGCGTTTCACTGATTTATTTTTTATGGCCAATGATGCAACTAATATTAAAATTATGTTTAAAAAACGAATATTTGTTATGGAGCAAATCGATATTTATACCCATACAGGAAGCATCCAACCAGAACTTCTAGAAAAGGCCATTATGAGCCAAGATTATTCGTTATTATCAAAAGAGTTACAAACATTATTATTGGGAATAGAAAAACAAATTGAAGGTTTATCCAATGCTCGAATTATCAGCAGTAAAATTGATAATGCCATTTATGATTTTATTTTTAATCAAATTGGTTTTTCTCAAGCGAAAGCTTTACGTTGTTATTTTCAAGGCGCGATTGATACTACGAATGTTATGAGCTGGTTACGTTGTCGTTTACTTGAATGGGATATGAACGAACTGGAAACGATGTTTATTGATCATGGTTTGATTCCAAAAGCAGTATTTTTGGAAAGTTTTACTATGAATAAGGAAGTATCTCCTAGAGCTTTTATGGAGTATTATGATGAAAAAATCATGAAAGCATTAAAAACTTATTTTGAAAAGCCAGATTTAAATAAAATAGAAAGATTACTAGATTTATTAGTACTAGAATTAATAAAAGAAGAAAGAAACGAATCTTTCTCTATCGGACCTATTATTTATTACTACTTACAAAAAATTTCGGAAGCTAAAAATATTCGAATGATTTATGCAAGTGCATATTTTAATCCTAGTGATTTATTGGATTATTAAGGAGACTAACCATGAATCAAAAAACAGAAATGGCTGCTATTGGCCTTGATGAAACAGTATTAATCTATAATGCCTTAGGTATCAAAACTTTTATTGTGAAACAAGCCAGTGAAGCCGATCCAATCATTTTTAAATTAGTCAATCAGAAATTTAAGATCATTTTTATCAGTGAAGAAATTTATTCTCACATTCCGGAAACTTTAGAAAAATACCAATCGTCTCCGTTTCCGATGATCCTTCCTTTACCAATGGAAAAGGAATCTGCTTCTATAGGGTTAAAGAAAATTCAAGATAATGTTGAAAAAGCGATTGGCATTAATATATTTTAGAAAAGGTGACGTCAATGAGTGAAAATAATCTTAATCAAAATATCGGCATCATATCAAAGGTTTCTGGACCACTGATTGTTGCAAAAAACATGAAGGACGTACAAATGTATGACGTTGTTCGTGTAAGTGAGAAAAAATTAATTGGTGAAGTCATTGAACTACGGGGGGACATGGCTTCTATTCAAGTATATGAAGAAACAGCCGGAATTGGACCTGGAGAACCTGTTTACTTAACCAATGAGCCACTATCGGTTGAACTGGCTCCTGGTTTAATTGAAGGGATCTTTGATGGAATTCAACGTCCATTAAATGTTATTTATGGGATGGCCGGAGATCGTATCCCTCTAGGAATTGATGTTCCTAAACTAGACCGAAAAAAAGTTTGGGATTTCAAGCCACTTGCAAAAGTTGGAAAACAAGTTGTTGGTGGTGATTTCTTAGGTGAAGTGGAAGAATCACCTGCTGTTATGCATAAAATTATGGTTCCTCCAACTATTTCTGGAGAACTAATTTGGCTTCATTCTGGTTCAGCAACCATCGTTGATGTGATTGCGAAAATTAAAACGGAAAAAGGAATCATCGAAGTCAAAATGTTACAAACATGGCCAGTTAGAAGAAGCCGTCCATATGCAAAAAAACTTGCTCCTGAAGCACCTATGGTAACGGGACAACGAGTGATAGATACTTTATTCCCAATTGCTATTGGCGGTATTGCTGCTATTCCTGGTCCTTTCGGATCTGGTAAAACAGTAGTACAACATCAATTAGCAAAATGGGCAGATGCAGATATCATTGTTTATGTTGGCTGTGGTGAACGTGGTAACGAAATGACTGATGTTTTAAATGAATTTCCTGAACTTCACGATCCAAAAACTGGACAATCTTTGATGAAACGAACTGTATTAATTGCGAATACCTCTAATATGCCGGTTGCAGCTCGTGAAGCTTCTATTTATACAGGAATTACGATTGCAGAATATTATCGTGATATGGGATATAGAGTGGCAATCATGGCCGATTCGACTTCGCGTTGGGCTGAAGCTCTACGAGAGATGTCAGGACGATTAGAAGAAATGCCAGGTGAAGAAGGCTATCCAGCTTATTTGTCTTCCCGAATTGCTGAATTCTATGAACGAGCAGGTTTTGTAAAATGCTTAGGTCAAGATGATCGCATGGGTGCTATCAGTGCTATTGGAGCAGTATCTCCTCCAGGAGGCGACACTTCAGAACCAGTATCACAAGGAACACTACGAATTGTAAAAGTATTCTGGGGTTTAAGTGCTAAACTAGCCTATAGTCGTCATTTCCCAGCCATTGATTGGTTAAATAGTTATTCCCTATATGAAGATACCTTAAATGAATATTTTGATTCCAATGTGAAGAAGGATTGGTCATCACAAGTACTAGAAACAAAACGAATCTTGCAAGAAGAAGCAAAATTACAAGAAATTGTTCGTTTGGTTGGTGTTGACTCATTAGAATTCCAAGATCGTTTAACTTTAGAATGTGCAAGAAGTATTCGTGAAGACTACCTACATCAAATTGCTTTCCATGAAGTCGATACGTACACTTCGTTAAATAAGCAATATGGTATGTTGAAAGCGATATTAACTTGGTATCATTTATCACAAAAAGGATTAAAAGAAAATTTGAGTTTTTATAAATTAACACAAATGGAAATACTTGATCGCATTGGTCGAATGAAATATCTAAAGGAAGATCATTTCGATGAAGAATGCACCAAAATAATGGATGCTTTGAATCAAGAATTCCAAGAATTACAAAGAGGTGATGAGTTCGATGTCTAAAGAATATAAAACAATTCGTGAAGTAGTCGGACCCTTGATGTTAGTCGACCATGTCGAAAATGTAAAATATGATGAACTAGTGAGAATCAAGCAAGCAAGTGGCGAAGAGCGAATGGGTAAAGTTCTAGAAATTAATGAAGATAAAGCCCTAGTACAATTATTTGATTCATCACAAGGATTAAAGATTGTGGATTCAAAAGCTGCTTTCCTAGGACGAGGAATTGAAATAAAACTTGCTCCTGAAATTCTTGGTCGTGCCTTTGATGGTATGGGACGCCCCATTGATGGTAGTGGAGAAATCATTCCTAAGAAAGTATCAGATATCAATGGCACCCCATTAAATCCTGTTGCTCGTGACTATCCAAAAGAGTTTATCGAAACAGGTGTTAGTGCTATTGATGGATTAAATACGTTAGTTCGAGGACAAAAATTACCAATTTTCTCAGGTTCTGGATTACCTCATGCCAGATTAGCAGCACAAATCGCTCGTCAAGCAAAGGTAAAAAGAACAGAGGATAAATTCGCAGTTGTATTTGCTGCAATTGGTATTACTTTCGAAGAAGCAGATTTCTTTATCAAAGATTTCCAAAAGTCTGGTTCTATTGAACGTTCTGTTTTATTTATGAATCTAGCTAATGACCCAGCAATTGAAAGAATTGCTACTCCAAGAATGGCGATTACTTGTGCAGAGTATTTAGCTTATGAATTAGGAATGCATGTACTAGTTATTTTAACGGATATTACCAATTACGCTGAAGCATTAAGAGAGATTTCAGCAGCTAGAAAAGAAGTACCTGGTAGAAGAGGATATCCTGGTTATATGTATACGGACTTAGCCTCTTTATATGAACGAGCTGGACGTATTAAAGGTAAAAAGGGTTCTATTACTCAAATTCCAATTCTTACAATGCCTGAAGATGACAAAACTCATCCAATTCCTGACTTAACAGGATACATTACTGAAGGACAGATTATTTTATCAAGAGAACTTTACTTGAAGGGTATTACACCACCAATTGATGTATTACCATCACTAAGCCGTCTAAAAGACAAAGGAATTGGTGCAGACAAAACACGGGAAGACCATTCAGAAACAATGAACCAATTATTTGCTGCTTATGCTCGTGGAAAAGAAGCCAAAGAATTATCAACCATTTTAGGAGAGGCAGCACTTTCTGATATTGATAAACTATATAGTAAATTCGCAACAGAATTTGAACTTCGCTATGTTTCTCAGGGATATACAACCAATCGTAGTATTGAAGAAACGCTTGATATTGGTTGGCAATTATTAACCATTTTACCTAGAACAGAATTGAAACGTATCAGTCTAGAAAAAATTAAGAAATATCTTCCTAAAGAGGTGTAATGATGTCAATAATGCGTGTTAATCCAACAAGAATGGAATTGACTCGTTTAAAAAGGCAACTTACAACTGCTAAGCGAGGACATAAGCTTTTAAAAGATAAACAAGATGAAATGATTCGTCAATTCATGTTGCTTATCAGAAAAAATCGTAGTTTACGCATCGAAGTAGAAGAAGCATTAAGCCAAATTATGAAGAAGTTTGGCATGGCTAAACTAAAAATGAGCCGCGTGGGAATGCTAGAAGCAATGATGGTTCCCTCACAAGCCGCTAATATAGAAGTTGGATCTAAATCAGTAATGAATATTTATATTCCTACCGTGAAATACGAAACCCAAAAGGCCATTGATTTGACTTATGGGTTTGCTTTCACTCCAAGTGAATTAGACCAAGCAATCATTGATTTATCTCATTTACTACCAAAAATGATTGAGTTAGCACAATTAGATAAATCATGTGATATGTTAGCCAAAGAAATTGAAAAGACAAGACGACGCGTTAATGCGATAGAATTCATTATGATTCCAGATATGATTGACTCTATTCGTTACATTCAAATGAAGCTAGAAGATAATGAACGTAGTAATATTATTCGCTTGATGAAGAGTAAAGAAATCATTTTAGCGAAAGCAAATCAATTAAAAGAGTATTAATAGAGTTAGGAGATTATTTTAATCATCTCCTAACTTTTTTATTCTGTTACAATAAAGAAAATTCATGTTTTAAAAAAGATGAATGCTCAACTTGAAATTACA
Organism: uncultured Bacteroidales bacterium; assembly: GCA_964411675.1. GTDB lineage: Bacteria > Bacillota_I > Bacilli_A > ML615J-28 > CAG-698 > JAAYBG01. Next base: position 14,710 of record CAYPLR010000024.1, on the reverse strand, counting down.
TAACAAAATGGATTATAATATAATAAACGAATTAAAGATTTAAAAAGACAAAAAACAAGGGGGATATATGAAAAAATGGTATGCTGAAGAATATGAATGGGAAATTGAAGTAGTTGGTTTTCTTCGAGGAGATAAAACGGAAAGGTATTGTCGAAATGGGGAAGAAATTGGAGATAAATATACTTGTACTTATGGTTGCCCTGTCAATGCAAATGGACAAGGGATTTGTTCTAAAGTAATGATGATGATGTTTCCAATTATGGAAGCTGTAAGAAGTGGTGGAGATTTAGAAAATGTTGGTGGCGATAGTAAATACAGTAAAACGATAGTTTGCCCAGATGGTTGTGTTATTTTTAAGATGAAAGCAAAGAATCTTGGAAATGAAAACTTTCACAAAGGTAAATTCTATGATATATAGTTTTTTTCTTTAACACTGATAGTATGATTTTAGATCTAGTAATCTTTAAACAAATCATTATTTTTTTCGCATATTCACTTTTATCGTTTGAAATGACTCGCTTGATAACTTTCCTAGCTAAAAAAAATCTCATATATAATATCATTATATCTAGTTTACTATTGGTAGCTACATTAGTGTTTTTAATCTTGGGATTCATTTTCCCAGTTTTTCGAGATCAAGGCTTTATTGATTATGGTATTCTTGCTTTTTTTGCTTTGCTTGGTTCTATCGTTGCTTTATTAGTACCCCATTATTCGAGAAGATAATAATCAAATTTCAGATAAAAAATAACCCTATGAATGCTCCTAAAAAAGGAGCATTTTTCATCGGCTAATTACAATTACCTCTTCCTTTTTTTAGAAAAAAAAGATATAATAAGGCTATATTACAAGGAATCATATATTCTTAATGAGAATAAAATTCTTTTAGCTTTTGTTGAAAAGACAGAGTAGATTTAAGAGTTAAGATGAGAAGATTAATGAAAAATCAAGGTAAACTATGGGGGTACATGTGAGGCATGATGTTATTATAATTGGTGGAGGACTTGCTGGCTTAACAGCTGGAAGTTTATTAGCAAAGCGCAATTTAAAAGTTGCGGTGATTGACAAAAATTATAATCCGGGAGGATCCTGTGGAATATTCAAACGAAGTCAACGCGTTTTTGATCAAGGATCTGCTATGCTTTATGGCTTTGGTGAAAATGGATTTAATTCTCATCGCTTTGTTTTTAATTGCTTAGAAGAACCCATTGATATGATTAAACATGATCTTTTATATTGTGTCAATTATGAAGGAAAAAGAATTCGATTTTGGCCTAATGTTGAGCGGTTTGTACAAGAATTAACTGAAGTTTTTCCATTGGAAAAAGAAGGAATTAGACGCTTTTACAATGATATGGGTAAAATGTATCAACATATCATGGTTGAAACACCAACATATACCACAGCAGATGAAACGGATAAGAAAGCAGCCCTAAAAAGCGTTTTTCGTCATCCTGCCTCTTATATTCGCTTTCTTGGATATTTGAACAAAAGTGCGAGAAGTTTATTAGAAAAATATTTTAAAACACCACAAATTTTTAATTTCTTTGATAAATTAACATCTACCTATTGTTATAGTACTGTTGAGGAATCGCCTGCTGTGTTAGCTGCAGTGATGTTTATTGATAACCATATCGGTGGTAGTTATTATCCAGCCGGTTCAACATTGTTTCTTCCAGGAAAACTAGAAAAAGTAATTGAAGAAAACAATGGGGATATGGTTCTAGAAAAAGAAGTAGTACAAATTCTATTTGACCATCAAAAACCATCAGGAGTTTTATTAAATGATGGTAGTACAATGGAAGCAAATGATATTATTTATTCTGGAACTGTTTGGAATTTATATGAAAAATTATTACCAGAAAAATATACTACGATGAAACGTCGTATCTGGGCAAAGAATTTAGTACCAACCTATCCTAGTGTTGTTTTATACACCGTTGTTGATCGCAATATCATTCCTAAAGATACACAGCCAATTGAAATGTTGGTAGGAAAGCCTCATCAAATTGATGAAAGTGAAGTTACGGCTTATATATTTAGTATTGATGATTATACTTTATGTGGAGAAGATGAGCATATTGTCATGGCTATTGGTCCTACTTTTGAAAAATGGGATTCTTTGAACAAGATTGAATATTTGGAGAAAAAGCAAAAAGAAAAAGAACGTTTGATTACTGTTTTAGAAAAGAGATTTCCTGGCTTTTCTCAAGGAATTCGTTATATTGAACTTGCGACCCCAAAAACAGTGGAACGTTATACGATGAAAAATGGTGGTGCTGTGGCGGGACCCAAGCAAATGCTTGGTCAGCATATGTTTAAAAGATTACACACTCGTACAGAATGGAAGAATCTATTTTGTTGCGGGGAATCAACTGTAATGGGAACAGGAACGCCAACGGTAACAACCTCAGGTATTGCTGCAGCGAATGCTGTTTTAAAGAAATATAAAAAAGCACCTTATGTTTATCAAAAAGATCAAGAAAACTATGTTAGAATCATTGATAAACCAGTAACCAGAGATAAACTATTCTCTGAGTATCCTGAAGATGTTAAACAAATTATGCATGAAGCAATGAGATGCCGTTATTGTGAACACCCTGCTTGTACCAAAAAAGAGCTAACTAATATCAGGGGAATTATGAGAAGAGTCAGTGTTGGAAATTTTGTCGGCGCTAAAAAGTGTTGGCAAAAAAACCCAGTTTCAACAAGTAAACTAGAAGAATACGAAAAAAATTGTATTTGTTTCCAACAAGAAGGAAAAGCAGTGGCTATTAAAAAAGTAATCACGTATTTTAATGAGGAAAAATCATGATGAAAGAGTATGATGTAATCGTTGTTGGTGGTGGAATTGCAGGTCTAACCAGTGCTGCTTTTCTTTTAAAAAAGGGATATCGAGTATTGCTTTGCGAAAAAGAAGAGCATCTTGGAGGTCTTGTTGGAACATTTTGGGAGTCTGGTTTTGCCTTTGATTGGGGAATTAGAGCCTTCGAAAATTCAGGAATTTTGTTTCCTATGTTGAAAAACTTAGGAATAGATATTCAATTCATTCCTAATTCAGTATCCATTGGTTTAGAAAAAGACTGGGTGAGGTTAGAATCAGCCCTAAGTATAGAGGAGTATTTTCAATTATTAGGGAAACAGTTTCCCAATGATCACCAAGATATTGAATCCATTGCAAGAGAAATAAAAAAAGTGATGAATTATATGGAAGTTATCTATGGTATTGATAACCCTTTGTTCCTAGAAAATATGAAAGATCGAAAGTATTTAGTAAAAACCTTGTTACCATGGTTAGTAAAATATCAGATTAAAATAGGTAAGGCTAGTAAATTAACTGCTCCAGTTGGAGAATATTTGCAACGCTTCACCAATAATCAAGCCCTGATTGATGTTGTTATTCAACACTTCTTTAAGAAAACACCCACATTTTTTGCGTTGAGTTATTTTGGCCTTTATTTGGATTATTGCTATCCTCTGGGAGGAACAGGAACTCTGGTTGCTAAGATGACTGAATATATTAATCATCATGGTGGAGAAATAAAAACGAAAACAGAAGTTTCAAGAATTGATTCTGTTAATCATACTGTTGAAACAAGTAATCATGAAGTTTACCAATATAAAAAACTAGTTTGGGCCGCCAATCAAAAAACATTGTATCAAGGCCTTCATGAGATAAACACGAAAAAATTTATCAAACAAAAAGTTTTAGTAACACAAAGTGTTGGTGGTGATTCTGTCTTTACCCTATATCTTGGAACTGAGTTACCAAAAGAATATTTTGCCAATATATGTGGAGCACATGCTTTTTATACCCCAGTAAAAGATGGACTATCTTCCTTAAAACCTTGGCAAGAAACACATGAAAAAGAAGAGTTAATCGCTTGGATAAAGAATTACTTAGCAACAACAACTTATGAAATATCATGCCCTACTATTCGTGATGAAAGTCTATCACCAAAAGGAAAAACAAGTATAATTGTAAGTACTCTGTTTGATTATCAATTGGAGAACTATTTTGTAAATTTGGGGGAAAGTAAACTTTTGAGAGAAATCTGTACAAATAAAATCATTGAAGTATTAAACAATACCATTTTTCCTGCTTGGGAAAAAGAAATTATTTTTACACGTTGTTCAACTCCATTAACCATTATGAATCGGACAAGCAATGCCGATGGAGCGATTACAGGATGGTCATTTACTAATCCAATCACACCATCAGAGAATAGATTTAAAAAAATGTTGACATCCATTAACACCCCAATAAAAGATATTTATCAATGTGGCCAGTGGTCATTTAGTCCATCTGGATTACCTGTTTCTGTATTAACCGGTAAATTAACAGCAGATAAAATCCAAAAAGAATTAAGAAGAGAAAAACTATGACTTTGAATCTTGTAAGAATTACCATTGTTATTATTGGCTTTATTGCATCAATCATTCTTTTTTATCGTTTTCCTAAATTAAAAGTTGAAAACAAGAGAGATTGTAAGAATATAAAATTGTCTATCATTATTCCAGCTCGCAATGAAGAGAAAAATATTGGTTTATTACTTACTGATTTACAAAGACAAAGCATTTCTATTCATGAAATTATTTGTGTGGATGATGCTTCAACCGATGATACAAAAGAAGTAGTAGAGAGTTTTAGAGTTTCATTGATTGCTCTTCAAAGCAAACCACAAGGATGGCATGGAAAAAACTGGGCTTGTGCAAGTGGAGCAAATGCGGCAACGGGAGATATTTTACTATTCCTCGATGCAGATGTAAGATTACAGGAAAATGCAATAGAAAAACTAATAGCAATTTACACAAAACATCAATGTGTGATTTCGATTCAACCTTATCATAGAACGCAAAGGTTTTATGAACAGTTTTCTCTTTTTTTCAACGTTGTTCAAATTGCTGGAAATGGCTCTGCCTTACCAAAACCCCAAAATTTTGGCTTATTTGGCCCCATTATCATGGTTTCTCGTGATGACTATCAAAGAATAGGGGGACATGAAAGCGTAAAAGGGGCTATTGTTGAAGACATGGCACTAGCACAAAAGATGAGAGCAAAGCAAGTCCCTTACAAAGTATTTCTAGGAGACAAGGATATTTCTTTTCGAATGTATAGTGGAGGCTTCAAGAGTTTGTTGCAAGGGTGGACAAAAAATCTAGCAACAGGAGCAACAAAAATTCCTGTTTTAATAGGGTTGTTAGTTTTTTTCTTGATATCTTCTCTTGCTTCTGTTCCCTTACAAATCATTCGTTTTAGTATATTAAAGAATATCAATTGGCTTATGATATATGGGGTTCTTTATCTTGTTTGGATTGTAGTATTATTGATCATAACAAGGAAAATAGGAAAGTTTAAAGTTTGGACTATATTATTTTATCCAATTTTACTTCTTGCTTTTATAGCTGTTTTTGTTGTATCATTAATCAAGAAAGTTTTTAAAATGAAAGTAATTTGGAAGGATAGGGCGATTAATACGGAGGAAGAACAATGAGAATTCTCTTTTTGCCTGATGGGTGGACAATTTTATTATGCTTTTTAGTATGGTTATGTCTACAAGCTGGATTAGCATTATTATGTTTATTTCTTCCCAATCCTTGCTTTTCACCAGATAAGTTTATTTTTCGTTCTCATCATTGGGAACAAGAAGGAAAGTTGTATGAAAAACTATTTTCAGTAAAAAAATGGAAACATCTTTTACCTGATGGAGGAATGGTTTGGAAAAAGCGAGGCTTTCGAAAGAAGAAACTAGATAGTTTTAGTAAAGAGAGTCTAGAACGCTTTTTAATCGAATCAGCACGAGGAGAAATGACACATTGGTTACCCATATTCTTTTTTTGGATATTTTGGTTATTTACACCACCAATGGTACCATGGATTATGCTGATATATGCGCTATTGGTCAATATGCCTTGTATTATTGTACAAAGGTATAATCGTCCTAGAGTGCAAAATTTATTAAACAATTTGAAGGGTAGAGAAAAGATATGATTTATTACCAAACAGTTTTATCAGATATAGATCCTTTTAACTATTATTTAGTTGCAGGGCTAATCATGATTGTTTTTATAACAATCTTATTATTCACATATTCGAGTATTCAAAAGAGCAAAAAAACGAATCAAACGAATCATAAGGAAGAAAAAATGAATAGTCCTAAGATAAAAGAAAAGGAAGAAATATCTCTAGAGCAGAAAATAGAAGTTCCCAAAGCTACTAGTAAAAAAATAACAATTGAAGTCAGTAGTTGTGAACGAGATGCATTTTCCATATTGGGGAAAGTAATTTACTTTGATAAGGAAAAGACTACCAATGATATTGAAGCATTATGGAATGACTTGGGGAAAAAATACGGAGAAATTACCATATTTGCTAAGAAAGATGATCATGGAAATGCTGTTGGCTTTTGGGGAGCAATGAGCGATGAAACAATGAGCTTTTTACCATGGAAAGATTTTAAAGAAGGATATTACATGGCTGGAGTTGAAGTGGGGGATCGCATCAAAGCACCAAGAGGATGGGAAAAATGGACAATTCCTGCTTTCGAATACTTGTATGCTCGTGTAGATGACAATTATCAAGAAGTGTTTGATTATGTGATTCATGGATATATCCCTGAGAATAGACTAAATCTTGTGGGAGCTGTTCAAGAGTATAATTGCCCTTCAGAAAATGGTCAACTTTATTTGTTTTTCCCGATTAAAAAATTATAATTACTACTAGAAAATAGGAATCAATTAGTGTATAATACTGATGGCATTTAGGGCTATAGCCAAGCGGTAAGGCAACAGGCTCTGACCCTGTTATTTCGTAGGTTCGAATCCTACTAGCCCTGCCATTTATCGTAAACTATATTTTACAAAATCAGAACTATGAAATAATTTATTATAGTTCTTTTTTTAATTTTTCTAAAAAATAAAAAAATAATCGAAGGTAATCTCTTATCTTTCTGTTTACATCATCATGGATTAAGTGTTATAATCAATTTAGTTGAAGGAGACAGACATGAATAAACAAATTGCTTTAGGATGTATGCGGCTTGCAAAATTGGATGTGACACAAGCAGAACAATTGATTAAAAAAGCTATATCGGAAGGGATTACTCTATTTGATCATGCTGACATCTATGGCGCTGGTAAATGCGAAGAAATATTTGGTGAGGTTCTTCATAAAAATCCTGATTTAAGAAGTAAAATCAAGATTCAGACTAAATGTGGAATTTGTAAAGGCTATTATGATTTATCAAAAGATCATATTTTGGCGCAAGTAAATCGAAGTCTAAAAGCCCTGCAAACAGATTATATTGATGTTTTATTACTTCATCGACCCGATGCCTTAATCGATTACAAAGAAATCAATGAAGCTTTTAATGAATTGTATCACTCTGGAAAAGTGCGTGAATTTGGTGTTTCGAATATGAATCCTTACCAAATAGAGCTTTTTAAAAAGTTCGTAAATCAACCAATAAAATATAATCAATTACAATTCAGTTTAGTTCACTCTCATATGATTAATCAAGGTATCTTTGTAAACATGAGTGAGAGGGAAGCGATTGATCATTCTAGTGGATTGATTGAATATTGTATGTTACACGATATTACGATTCAATCGTGGTCAAGCTTAATGGCTTCTTGGAGTGAAGGTAGTTTCATCGATAATCCACTTTATAAACCACTAAACGAACAACTATCCATACTTGCAACAAAATATCAAGTATCGAAAAACACCATCGCTATTAGTTGGATTCTTCGTCATCCTGCTCATATAACAGCGGTTGTTGGGACAACAAATATAGATCATTTACATGAAATAGTAAAAGCAAGAAAGATAGAATTAACCAGAGAAGAATGGTATTCGCTTTATCTATCCGTTGGTCATAAATTACCATAAACAAAAATTATTAAAAGATTGCGAAAGTAAGGAGTATTTTATGGAACAGTTAAATGAAAAGCAGTTGGCAGCAGTAAAAAATATCGAGGGATATTTACGAGTGATTGCTGGAGCAGGAAGTGGTAAGACTAAAATGCTAGTTAATCGCTATGTCTATTTAACAAACGAAATTGGTATTAGTTCAAAAAATATTCTTTGTGTTACTTTTTCAAATAAAGCAGCAAATGAAATGAAAAATCGAATTAAGAAACTTCTTGATGAAAACGTAGATGTTTCTTTTGTGACAACCTACCATGCTTTGGGGGCTAAAATTATTGGGGAAAACTCAGAACGGATTTTCTATCCTCGTAACTTTCAAATTATTGATCAAGCAGATCAAAAACAAATTTTAAGTGAAATCTATGAAGAATTAGAATTAAAACTAGATAGTGGCTCTTTTGAAAAAATCATTGGTCGAATTGCAGATCATAAAGACAATATGCGTTATGTTGTTGATATGATTTCTCCCAAAAAACCAATTTTAATAGAAGAGACAAAACTGGATGATATTATTATTAGAAAATATTTAGAATATCAAAAAAGACGATACTTACTTGACTTTGATGATTTGATTAATTTTGCGATTTACATTTTACAACACAATGAAGATGTTCGCCAGAAATGGCAAGATCGACTAAATTATATTCAAGTCGACGAATTTCAAGATAGTACGATTAAAGAATTGATGCTATTAGATTTAATTTCTGGGAAATATAAAAATGTGATGATCGTTGGGGATCCTGACCAGAATATTTATGAATGGCGAGGATCAAGAATGGAATTATTGGTTGACTACGATAAAAAACACACGCCAACTACCACGATTGTTATGAATCAGAATTATCGTTCTACTTCAAAGATATTAAAATGTGCAAACACGTTAATAGAAAATAATAAAAATCGTTATCCGAAAGAATTATTCACCTTGATGGATGGGGGAGAAGATGTAATCTATTATCATGCCAAGACAGATCATTTCGAGGCAGATTGGATTACAGCTAGAATAAAGTTTTTAAAAGATATTCATAATGTAAATTATAGTGATATTGCTATTTTATATCGAGCTAGTTATTCTTCAAGAATTATTGAAAATAAATTTCTTGAGGCTGCTATTCCTTATGAAATTATTGGGAATATCAAATTCTTTCAACGAATGGAAATCAAAGACATTATTGCTTATATGCGATTAGTTGCTTTTGGGGATGATGTATCCTTCAAACGAGTGATTAACGTTCCTAAACGAAAGATGGGAAAGATAAAACGACTGAAACTATATGCAATGCAAGAGGAAAACAAATCCTTATTTACAACCCTAAAGGAAAATCTCCATTTATTCTCGAAAGGGAACTATGAAATTGTTCAATTTGTTGAAGTGATTGATAACTTACAAAAAAACAAAGATAAAATGGATGCATTGACCATTTTTGATGAATTAATGGCAAAGACAGGTTATGATACTTATATTCGCGAACTTGGTAATATGGAACGCTTTGAAAACTTGCTTGAGTTTAAAAAAGTAATTCAAGAATTGCTTATTGATTCCAAAGATATGGGTAATTTAGAAGAATTTCTTAATTATTTAGCAATTCAATCCGATCGTGAAGAAGAAACGCTAGATAAAGTGAAATTGATGACTGTTCATGCTGCAAAAGGATTGGAATTTGATAATGTATTTGTAATTTCTTTAAATGATGGTATTTTCCCATCCAACCGCACGATTGAAGAACGTCAAATTGCTGGATTAGAAGAAGAACGAAGACTATGTTATGTTGCTCTAACTAGAGCTAGGAAAAGATTATTCCTTACCAATTCAGAATCCTATTCTCATGAAGGAGCCATTAAAATCCCATCTCGTTTTCTAACTGAAATTGGAGAAGATCATTATATTAGTATTGGTGTTAAAAATAAGGTAAAAGAAGAGACGATTGTTACTTATGAGTTAGAGTATCAGATTGGTGATAAAGTAGAACATCCTATTTTTGGTATCGGTGAAATTGTTCAAATTGATTACCAAAACAAGAACTATCAAATTAAATTTGACCAATATGAACACCCACGTGCAATCAGTATTTTTTATGACTTTGCTAGAAAAACTCTAGATAATACAAAAGTAATTGGTTTGGATAATAAACTGGTTATTGAAAAAATGGTAGAAGATAATCTAAAAAAAGTTGATGAAGCACCTGAAGAACCGGTTGAAGAAATCATACCAGAAGTAATTGATGAAATAATAATGGAAGATGAGGATGATCAAGAAGAAAATCAGAGTTACTTTATGAAAATAAATGAAGAAGGATCTTTTATAGAAAGCTTGAATGAAGAAGCTTCTATGTATGGCATTGAAGACCAAGGCTCTGGTTTGTGGAACGATCCTACAGTTCCAAAAGTTGGTTGGACCTGTATCGGGATTACTGATTTGGGTAAACCGAGTAAACTTTGTAATATGTGTGAAAATGCAACAATACGATATGCCCATCATATGCAGCACAAAGATTACCCTCGTACCTTAACAGTAGGTTGTATTTGTGCAGGAAAAATGGAAGAGAACGATTCAGGAGCGCTAAATCGAGAAAAAGAATTAAAGAATTATGTAGCCCGAAGAAAGAATTTTCTAAATAGAGAATGGAAATTAACATCAAAAGGATTTCCGAAATATACTTATAAAGGAGTTCAATTTATTATCTTTCCTTTAACCAAAGACAAAGAGTATATTTTATACATTAATGGAAAGAAACAAGGGCAAAACTTTAGGAGTAAAGAAGAATGTGTGATGTATATTTTCCAAAGAGTGGAAGATATCAGAAAAGCATCTCAAGAAAAATAGAAAAGAAAACCTTTTCTTTTTGACAAGTCATTTTTCTTGTGATAGAATAGGAGCAACAATTACATAAATGTAAAAACATTGAAGAGAAGAGTAAATGATTGGAAACTATTTCTAGAGAGCTTGATTAGGTGAAAGCAAGCATAGAAGAAAATCGTTGAACATGGCCTCGGAGTTGCATAGTCGAGTTTTAGGATTAGATTATGTCGGGTTCACCCGTTATTGTGATATAGTATAGCGATTTTTAATCAAGTACTAGATGAGGTTATTACTGTAAAGTAGTAACGAATTAAGGTGGTATCACGGGAAATATAATATCTCGTCCTTTTATATAAGGACGAGATTTTTTTGCTTTTAGGAGGGAATATATGATTCAAATAAAAAACTTAACAAAAAACTTTTGCGTCAATGAAGAAATAATCATTGCTTTAGATGATGTTAATCTAAATATTCAAAAAGGAGAAATCTATGGAATTATAGGTCTATCAGGAGCTGGAAAATCAACATTACTACGTTGTTTATCCACATTAGAACAACCTGATTTTGGGACTATTGAGATTGATGGTAATGATATTTTTAAATTATCTGGAACTGATTTACGAAAATTTAGAAGTAACATTGGTGTTGTTTTTCAAGGATATCATTTATTAATGCAAAGAAATGCTTATGACAATATTAGTTTTCCATTAAAAATAAGAAAAGAAGCGAAAGAAAAAATATCCACTCGGGTGAATGAATTATTTCAATTTGTAGGGTTACAAGGTAAAGAAGGAGCATATCCTTCAAAATTATCAGGAGGCCAACGCCAAAGAGTAGCCATTGCTCGAGCGCTAGCTACAAATCCCTCTTTATTATTATTTGATGAGCCGACGAGTGCTCTTGATTCTGTAACAACCAAACAAATTTTGAAATTAATTAAAGAAATTAATGAACATTATCCTGTGACGATTATTATTATTACTCATGAGATTGGTGTAGTAAAGAATGTATGTGATAAGGTAGCAGTCTTAAATTATGGTAAGGTTGTTGAAGAAGGGACAGTGGATGAGGTTTTAAACAATCCTCAAAGTGATATTACAAAGATGTTATTAGGAAAGGAGTTGATAATCTAATGAGTCAAATTATTGAAATATTACAACGTGTTGATATTTTTCAAGGAATTGCTGATACATTACTAATGGTTGTCTTTTCAACTGGCATTGCCTACTTAGTAGGTGTACCAATAGGTGTTTTAGTTTTGGCAACAGAAAAGGATGGTTTATTTCCTAGCAAAACGATTCATAAGGTTTTAAATGCGGTTATCAATTTAGGAAGATCCATTCCCTTCATCATTTTGCTAATTGCATTAATCCCCTTCACAAGAGCAGTCATAGGAACTTCGATTGGTGTGAGAGGAATGATTATCCCTCTTGCTATCGGAGCAATTCCTTTTGTAGCTAGGTTAACAGAAACTTCTTTAAATGAAGTGGATAAAGGAGTCATAGAAGCAGCAAAATGCATGGGATGTAACAATTTAGAAATTATTTTCAAGGTTTATTTAGTTGAAGCGATTCCTTCTTTTGTGAGAGGATTAGCAATTACGATTATTATGTTAATCGGTTATAGTGCTTTAAGCGGAGCAGTTGGTGGTGGTGGCTTAGGTAATATTGCTATTGAAAATGGTTATTATCGTTTTGACACGAAAACAATGCTCATCGTTTTAGTTTTTATAGTAATCATTGTTCAATTAATTCAATTGCTATTTGATATGATTGCAAAAAAAATAGACAAAAAATAAAAAGGAGAAAAACATGAAAAAAATTTTAGGATTATGGTTATTCATTTTAGTAGTATTATTAACAGGATGTAGTAAAAATAGCATTGATGATAAAGTATTAATCATCGGAGCATCAGCAAGCCCACACGCTGAAATATTGGAGCAAGCGCGTCAATATATTGAAAAGCAAGGGTATGAACTAGAAGTTAAGATTTACAATGATTATGTGTTACCAAATATTGCATTACAAGAAGGTGAATTGGATGCTAATTTCTTTCAACATTTGCCTTATCTAAATAGTTTTAATGAAGAACAAAACACAGACTTGGTTTCTGTTTTTGCTGTACATTATGAACCATTAGGAATCTATGCTGGGAAAAGCAGTAGCCTAACAACCATCAAAGAAAAAGCTACGATAGCAGTACCCAATGATACAACCAATTATGCACGCGCTTTATTATTATTAACAACACTTGGAATTATTGAAGTAGATCAAAGTAAAGGATTATTGATTACTAGTAAAGATATTATCAGTAATCCGTATCAAGTTGAAATTTTACCATTTGAAGCAGCAGCATTACCTGCTCAATTAGTGGAAGTGGATTATGCTGTTATCAATGGAAATTATGCAGTAAGTGCTGATATTTCATTAGATAAATTGTTAGGTCAAGAAGATGCTTTAAGTGTAGCGGCAGCTACTTATGGAAACATCATTGCTGTAAAAGAGGGAAACGAAGAAGCAGAAGGAATCAAAGTTTTAATCGCTGCTTTATCACAACTAAATATTAAGGAATACATTGAAGCGACCTATCAAGGAACTGTCCTACCTCTACAATAAATGATAATTATTTAAAAGTTGTCATATTAACTTAGTTGCATTGGTGCTATACATTGATTAAGTGGTATAATATAGATATATACCACTTTTTTATTAAAGTTCATAATGCAAAGGAGGATAATTATGAGACACATTTATATCATTACTGGCGCAAATGGACACCTTGGTTATGCTATTGTAAAGAAACTATGCTTACAGGAAGGAGAAATCAGAGCTTTAGTATTACCAAATGAAAATCCACAAAGATTAGAGGAGTTTGGATGTAAAATATTTTTTGGGAATGTTTGTAATCCAGAAGATTTGGATTTATTATTTGCAAATAGCGAAAATGCTGAGGTTGTAGTCATTCACTGTGCAGGGTTAATTTCTATTGCCACACGGGTATCAAAACGTGTTTATGATGTCAATGTCAATGGGACTAAAAATGTAGTTGACAAATGTATCGAGTATAAAGCAAAAAAATTAATCCATATTAGTAGTGTACATGCAATTCCAGAATTAAAAAAAGGAGAGAAGATTGTTGAAGTGGATCAATTTGATCCTAACTTAGTTAAAGGTGAATATGCAAAGACAAAAGCAATCGCAACTAATTATGTCTTAGAAAAAGCAAGAATGGGATTAGAAGCTGTTGTCATTCATCCTGCAGGAATTATAGGTCCTTATGACTATGGAAGAGGTCACTTAACACAATTAGTACTAGATTATTTCAATAAAAAATTGACAGCTTTAGTGGATGGTGGTTATGATTTTGTTGATGTTCGTGATGTTGCCGAAGGAATCATTCAAGCCATTGAAAAAGGAAGAAGTGGGGAATGCTACATTTTATCAAATAGATATATTAGCGTTCGCGATTTAATTAAAATTATTTCTACCTTTTCAACAAGAAAACCAATTAAAACAATTCTACCGATGTGGTTTGCAAAAATAACAGCTCCACTTGCTGAATTGTATTATAAAATTAGAAAAAAGCCACCACTTTACACGAGTTATTCTTTATACACTTTATTATCAAATTCCAATTTCAGCCATGAAAAAGCAACAAAAGAACTAGGATTTGTTCCTCGTGACATCAAGGATACTGTTAAAGATACCATTGTTTGGATGAAGGAAAAAGGAAGAATAAAATAGCAAGTAAAAATGAAAAAGCTAGGTAAAATTTACAAAAAACACTTGCAAATACTATGACATTATGCTATTATATTATAGCATGGTATGCGGGTGTGGCGAAACTGGCAGACGCGCTAGACTTAGGATCTAGTTCTTCGGAGTGCAGGTTCGATTCCTGTCACCCGCACCATATTTGAAAGAATAGGTTTAATACAATTTTACACTAGTCAAGATAAAGTAGACATGTATCAAACCTTC
>CAYPLR010000023.1:7472-25784 GCA_964411675.1 uncultured Bacteroidales bacterium | reverse complement strand
CATGGCATTTTCCTAATCCTTTTGAATATTGGAAAAAAAATATAATTATGATATAATCAATAATGTGTTATTAGTAATCATAAGAAAAAGATTTCTTTTTCTCATGATTAGTGATAGCAATAAAGAGGTGATCTACTTGTATCGAAAAGTCAATCTAATATTAATTCTTATCGCTTTATTGATTGGACTATTAGGATGTACAAAGAACAGTGAAATTCCAAATGAAGAAGATTTAGTGTTTGAAATTCCTGAACAATATCAAGGAATTATGCAAGACAGAAAAATCTATATTACTTCCATTGGTCAATCCATTGATATTGAGAATTTCATGATTCATATTGCCCATTTAGCAGCAGAAGAAAAATATAGTTTTACCTATGTTTATGATACGGAGTTAGTAGCAAGCGAAGTCGAACCCTCATCCATTGTTTTTTTAATTGTCGGTTGTAGTATTAAAGCAATGAGCGACGCTGGAATTACTGTTAATTCTGAACTAGCTAGAGCAGAAGAATTTGTTGCTTTAAAAGAGCAAGAAAAAATCACCCTAATATCATGGCATCTTGGGGGAATGAGTCGTCGAGGTACCACTTCAGATGGATTGATTGAAATTGCTTTTGCTGCTTCTCATATTAATATTTTTGTGAAATCGGGAAACAGTGATGGATTTCTTACAAAAACATCCATGGATCATGAAATTGCTATGTACCAAATTGCAACCATTAGTTCAGTAACAGAGCCATTAATGTTGCTATTAGGGTCGGATTAGGAGAAACCATGAATTTTATTGAAATTATAACAGTGATACTGGGTGTTTTATATCTTGGATATGTTGTCTTTGAACGCCTCTACTTTATTAAAATTAGAAAATCATTTAAACATGTGATTCATGTAAATGGCACAAGGGGGAAAAGTACAACAGCAAGATTAATCGATGCTGGATTACGTGAATGTGGCTATCGAGTGTTTAGTAAAACAACAGGAACGATTCCTATGATGATTAATACCCATAATCAAGAAGTGGAAATTAGACGATTTGGATTAGCCAATATTCGAGAGCAATATAAAATGATGGCTCAAGCTTATCGGGAAAAAGCAGAAATATTAGTGATTGAATGTATGGCAGTCAATCCTGAATTGCAGTATCTTACTCAACACCGAATGTTAAATGCAGATATTACCATCATTACTAATGTTTTACTTGATCATATCGGAGATATGGGGTCAAATCGCGATGAAATTGCGGATGCACTAGCAAACACAATTCCTCATAAAGGATATTTAGTGATTGCTGATGAAGAGTATTATAAAAAATACTCGCGAAAAATTGGAGATCATGATGTGAAAATCGTGGTTGCGAAAGACAAATTTCATGAAGATCAATTAACAACCTATAAAAATAATCTCAACCTTGCTTGGGCGATTACCGATATATTATCGTTAGATCAAGATTCCTATTTAACGGGAATGAAAAAGTATTATCGTGATCCGGGAGCATTTAAGATTTTTAAATTAGAAAATACGATTTTCTTAAACGCTTTTTCTGTTAATGATCCGGCTTCTACTTATAAAGTGTATGCGGATGCAACACAAAAATTTATGACGAATCAAATGACCATTCTGTTAAACACACGAAATGATCGTCCTACTCGAACAATCCAAAGCTTAAACTTATTAGGAGATTTAGCTTTCAAAAAATTGTTAATTTGTGGTTCGAATAAACCTTATGTGAAACGATTTATTCGTAAACATTACCCAGATATGATTGTTGAAGAAGTAAAAAAAATAGAAGATTTAAAAAAAGAAGAAGTAATTTTTGGAATTGGTAACATCTATGGTATGGGATTAATGATCCTAGAATATTTTAAGAAAAATGGTGTTCAATATGATGATTAATATAATTATTTTAGGAATTATTGTTAGTATTATATTTTATGAAATTACTGATATTTCTCCAGGAGGAATTGTTGTTCCTGGACTCATGGTTATGTATGTCAACCAATTCGACAAGATGATTTATACAGTCATTGTTGCCATTATTACTTATTTGTTAGTAAAGTTTATTTCTCGTTATTTAGTAATTTTTGGGAAAAGAAGATTTGTCATTTTAATTTTAGTCAGTATTCTTATCAATTTTTTATTACAACTATTATTGCATTCTTTTTCCATTAATTTATTGAATATGTCAATTATTGGATATAGTATCGCAGGTATTATTGCAAACGATATGTATAAACAAGGAATCAAAAGAACGCTTCCTTCCTTAGCCATTGTCATAGTTGTGTTAGAACTAATCATCCTTGTATATCAACAATTAGGAGCATAACATGAGAAAAAATCCTAATTATGTTGACTATTTTTTCTATATTTGGGCATTGTTATTAATTGTTGCTTTTTTATTTACCAAATCAAGCGCTACAGAAGATAAGTGCCGTTATTATGATGAAAAAATTGCGGCATCGACATTGGCTAAAGAGGCAATGGAAGAAATAAAAGCAATCAAAGAAGAGTTAAACATCCCTTTAGCAACAGAAGATACCTATCTATCAGGAATGATTGGAGATCGTTATACAGTAATTACTACAACATTAGGGAATTTACAATCTAAGAAAACATCAGTAAATCCCAATTTTGCCGCTGTCATTATCGATATGTTCAAAGAAGCAGAAATCAAGCCAGGAGATGAAGTTGCCATTGTATTTTCAAGTTCATTCCCGGCATTGAATATTTGTGTCATGGCAGCAGCAGAAGTTTTTGATCTAAAAACTTGTGTCATGATTTCACTAGGAGCCTCTAGTTATGGTGCAAATAACCCAAATTTTACCTATTTAGATATGGCAGAGCATTTGCAACAAAAAGGTTATTTTTCCAATGATATTGATTATGTATCATTGGGGGGAGAGTCAGACTTAGGGACAGAATTTCCTGAAGACATCCGTAATCAATTGTTACAAAAAATTGAAGAAAGTTCAGCTGAACTTATTCTAATCGAAGATTATGTGGCTAATATTGATAATCGGATTGAAAAAATTTATAAAAAACTACCCCATGTAAAAGCACTAATTAATGTGGGTGGGAATTTAGTTTCCATGGGGAAAGATGAAGAAAGCTTTTCTGAAAAAAACGGATTAATTTTACCAACCTATATGAAAAATGATTTACATCAAGATTTAACAAAAATTGGATTGATTGATCGCTTTCTGAATATGAAACTTCCAGTGATTCAGATGTTAAATATCAAAGGACTAGCTTTGGAATATGGATTACCTTATAATCCTCCAACGATTCCTGAAGTTGGCGATGGGCTTGTGTACTCTGAAGAACAATATAGTTTAACCGTTCCTTTTATTGCTTTAGGGGTATCTATTTTGTTGCTGGGAATCTATTATGGTTATCGAAAGAAATATTTGATTTTATAGAAATGAGGAAGAATGATGAAAGAATTAATCTATTTTGTTGAAGATGATGAGAATATTGCTGAGTTGTTAGAAGCAACTTTATCGTTAAATGGATACCATAGTAAAGGGTTTTTTGAACCATTATCGATGTTGAAAGAATTAACAATCACGAAACCTGATCTAATTCTGCTTGATTTGATGCTTCCTAATATGAATGGTTATGATGTTTTGAGGTATATAAAGGAGAAACCAGATTTAACTGATATTCCGATTATTATTCTTTCAGCAAAATCATCAGAATTAGATATTGTAAAAGGACTTGATTTGGGAGCTTCTGATTATATGACCAAACCTTTTGGAGTGTTAGAATTATCCTCACGAATCAAAGCTAATTTAGGAAAAATCATGAAAAAGAATAGCAATGAAGATACATTAGTGGTTAGAGAATTGCAACTAGATGAATCAAAACACCAATGTACATTACAAGGAGAAATTGTAAAATTAACCGTAACAGAATATGAAATTGTGAAAGTGTTAATGAAGAATATGGGAATTGTGATGACCCGCAACAAGCTTTTAAATATCATTTGGGGCTATGATAGCTTAGCAGAAACAAGAACTTTGGACATGCATATTAAGTCAATCAGAGAAAAATTTACAAAAGTAACCATGGATATTTACATAGAAACAGTAAGAGGAATTGGATATATTATTAATTAAGGAGGAGGTAACGTATGGGTGATCAACTGATTAGGCGTAATCTTACGATAACTATTATCAGCTTAATTTTATTTTTCTTCTTATCACTCTATATTACTTCCTATTATAATCGGAAGAATCTAGAGGAAAACTTAATTAATATATCCTCTATTTTAAATAAGCAAATTAAAGACAGTACCACAGAAGAAGAAATTGTTGAGATTGTAGATCATTATACGCAAGATCAAACATGGATTAAAATTGTGGTTGCCAATAGTTTAGGATCCATTGTAATTGATAGTACGAACGATAGTATGAGTGAAGTGATTACTATGGAATTAACAGAAAAAGAACTTTCTTATGCAGATGAGATAAAAGCTGAAAAAAGAGTATATATTATTGAAGGAGAGATTTATTACATTACTAAAATAAATGAGGATATTATTGTGAGAACCGCCATTGCTGCCCAAGATAATGAAAGTTACATACTCAATAGTGTCTTTTATATGCTAATATTAATTATTTTTGTTTTGATTATTGATATTTATTCTTCACGCAAAACGAGTTCCGTCATTGAAAATGCATTTTCGATGATTAGTGACAATCTAAGAACCATGAATAGTGGAGAATATCAACAAATCAATACTCGCCATAAGTTTTATGAAGTAAGCGAAGCCCTCGAAAATATCAACGAGATTAATAAGAGTATTTATGCTTATATTTCAGAAATCAGTAATGAACGCGATAAAGTAAATTTTATTGTGAATAATATGCAACAAGGGCTAATGATTTTAAATGAAAACAAAGAGTTACTGATTATCAATCAATATGCCTGTAAATTATTAAAAATAGAATGTTGGCAAAACAAACCCAATGATTTCACTGCAATAATCAAAGATGATTATTTAATCGAAAAAATAACACATAGTTTATTACATCACAAAGATGAATATTTTGACTATTCTAATGAGAAAACAGGAAAGGTTTATTCCTTTGTCCTTACATCCTTGATGAGTAAATGGGAACAAAGTAAACAAGAATCATTACTATTGTTTATTTCGATCATCGATGTTACGGAAGAACGTAAAAATGATGAAATTAAAGCAGAATTTATTGTGAATGCGTCTCATGAATTAAAAACCCCGATTACTACCATTAGTGGATTTTCAGAATTGATATTAAACGGAGCAGGTAAATGCGATGAAAAAGCGACAGAATATCTTCGCCGAATCTATTTAGAGTCCATTCGAATGAAGAATACCATCGATGAATTATTGTATTTATCCAATTTAGAATATAAGTCAAGTACAATTTCTCTGAATGAAGATGTTAATTTAGCAAGTTTGGTTGATGATGTTGTTGATAATTATCTTGATTATGGCCAAAAGAACACAATTACCATCGAGAAAAAGATAATACCTGTGTATATCAAAGGTAGCAAATCACTCATTAGGCATTTACTTGTTAATCTTGTTGAAAACGCAATTAAATATAATCGAGAAAAAGGAAAAGTAATTGTTGCCCTTGAAGAAGAGGAAAAGGATGTTATTTTAAAAGTAATCGATACCGGAATTGGAATTGATGAGAGCAATATGAATAAAATCTTTGATCGATTTTATCGAATCGAGGAAAGTAGAAATCGCTCTACTGGAGGAACTGGTTTAGGATTAACCATTGCCAAAAAGATTTGTATTGTTCATAAAGCAAAAATATTTATCGATAGTAGTGTTGGAGTTGGAACTACCTTTACTGTAAAATTCACCAAGGAGATAGAATAATATGAATATATGGCATGATATTAATCCAAAGAGAATTAGCAAGGATAAATTTGTCGCTTGTATTGAAATTTCCAAGGGATCAAAAATGAAGTATGAGCTAGATAAAGAAACAGGAAGACTCCTGTTAGATCGTGTTTTATATACTTCTACTCATTATCCTAACAACTATGGATTTATTCCTAGAACATTGTCAGGAGATGGAGATCCTCTAGATGTATTGGTCCTATGTACGGAACCCATTGTTCCCCTTGCTTTGGTGAATGCATATCCAATTGGAATTATTAAAATGATTGATTCTGATGAGATTGATGAAAAAATTATTGCTATTACTGCTGATGATCCCTCTCTCAATTCTTATAAGGATATTTCTGAATTGCCATCTCATATGTTTGAAGAAATTACCCATTTTTTTACAATCTATAAAGAATTAGAAGGGAAAGTGACATTTGTAAAAGAGATTTCAGGCTCCAAGGAAGCAAAGAAAATTATCGAGGAATCAATTGAATGCTATAACCAAACATTTATAAATAAGCTATGAAGGACATTCATAGCTTTTTAAATTCGATTTACAAAAGGCATCTTTTTTGCTATAATAAATGAAAGAGGTGTTAACATGAAATATAGTTTTCGTAATGATTATGGAGAGATAGGAAATCCAGAAATTATAAAAATACTATTAGGAAGTGCTTATGAACAGACGCTAGGTTATGGGTTTGATCCCTATACCGAAGCTTTAGAAGCAAAATTTAGAGAATTAACCAAGGAAGACGTGAATCTATATCTTGTGAGTGCAGGAACTCAAACCAATATGATTTTAATTGATAAAGCCTTACAAAATTATGAAGCCGTGATTGCAGTAGATACGGGACACGTCAACGTCCACGAAACAGGAGCAATCGAAGGAAGTGGTCATAAAATCTTAACGGCAAAAGGACTTGATGGAAAACTAACACCAGAAGAAGTACTTGAGATTCTTGAAAAGCATGTTGATTGTCATATGGTGATTCCTAAGCTAGTCTACATTTCGAACTCTACGGAAATAGGAACTGTCTATCGATTAGAAGAAATACAGTCACTATATCGAGTATGCCAAGAAAACGGATTATATTTATATATCGATGGAGCGCGTTTATCAGCTGCTCTAGCATCAAGTATCGCTAACTACAGCTTAGCAGATATTGCAAAATATAGTGATGCTTTTTATTTTGGGGGAACGAAAAACGGTATTTTGTATGGAGAAGCCTTGTTAATTAAAAACAAACAATTAAAAGAAAACTTTCATTATCATCTAAAGAACAAAGGGGGAATGCTAGCCAAAAGCTATGTAGTAGCTAAAATGTTCCTTCGTTTGTTACAAGATGATTTATATTTACAACAAGCTCGTCATGCGAATCACTGTGCGGATCAATTAATAAAAGGGCTAGATTTACTAGCTGTTTCTCACCTTCCACATAACCATACCAATCAAATATTTCTAACACTAAGTAATGAAACGATTGATTGTTTGTGTAAGGATTATAATTTTGAAATTTGGTCACCAGGAAAAAAGGAGAGTAGAATTCGTTTAGTAACCTCTTGGGCAACCAATAGTGAGATGTGTGAAGAGTTTATTATCGATCTAAAGAATATTTTAAACAAATAGAATGAAAAACAATGAGTACGTTTTCATGAAAAAGGAAACTGTTTTCATGAAACAAATATGAAAATGTGTGCTATACTATTATCGTCAGAAAGGAAGGCGATAAGAATGCTAGAAAATATTCTATTAGTAATAGCAACATTAACATTGACATTCTTCAGTATAAAAGGAATTATTTACTTGGTTACATTTCGTAATGATAACCTTAGATATTCACAAGATGAAGAGAAGAAGGCTTGCAATTACGAAGATTATCAATATTGCGACAAATTAAAATATTAATTTTCGTAATTACAACCAAAAACAACAATCAATTTGATTGAAAATATATTGGCTCCTTGGATAAAACTAGGAGCCTTTTTAATTGCATTTTATCTGAAAAAAAGTTATAATATATTGGATAATATTGAGGTAGTAGTTGTGAATAGAATAAATTGTGTCATTTTTGATTTGGATGGAACTTTATTAAATACCATAGAAGACATTACAGATGCCATTAACATAGCTTATCAAAAGAATGGCTTACCTAGTTATTCGGTGAAAGAGGTTATGTATTTTGTGGGTAGTGGTGTGGATTTATTGGTGGAAAGGTCTTTACAATCGAGGAAATTATCCATGGACTATTTTACCTCTATTAAGAAGGAATATCTCACTGCCTACCAAAATTACCAAAAAAACAAAACGAAACCCTATCAGGGGATTGTTGAAATGCTTACTTGTTTAAAAAACAAAGGAATCAAGATAGCGGTTATTTCGAATAAGCCTCAAATGAATACCGAAAAAGTAATCGAGTATTATTTCCCTCACGAACTCTTTGATTTGGTAGTGGGAGCCACCCCAGATACCCCTCTAAAACCGAATCCTAAAGTTGTTTTTCAAACCATGGTAAAATTAAATGTCAGTAATAAAGAAACTATTTACGTGGGTGATAGTGATATTGATATGAAAACAGCCGCAAATGCAAAATTAAAAAGCATTGGTTGTACTTGGGGATTTCGAACTTTGGAAGAATTATTACAAAATAAAGCTTCTTATGTGGTAAATACTCCAGAGGAGATTATAAAAATTATTGGTTAGGAAAGGAAGAAACAACATGGATGGAATATTATTAATTAATAAAGAGCAAGGCTACACTTCACAAGATGTTGTTTCAAAAGTAAAAAGGATATTAAATCTAAAAAAAGTCGGCCATGCTGGAACTTTGGATCCAATGGCGACAGGTCTTGTTGTTATTTTGTTAGAAGAAGCAACAAAACTTTCTTCTTATTTGTTGAATGAAGAAAAAATATATGAAGCAGAAATCACTTTAGGAATTGCTACTGATACCGAAGATAAAACAGGAACCATTATTTCTTCAAAATTAGTGGATCCCATTGATTTGAACCTTCTTGATCAAATATTAATCGATTTAATCGGAAAGCAGGAGCAAATTCCTCCGATGTTTTCTGCGATTAAATCATCAGGGAAAAAGCTATACGAACTAGCTCGTCAGGGAATTAGCATTCCTCGAGAAGCTCGTCCAATCGAAATACTCGATTTGCATAGAAACAGCGATGTTACCTATGAAGATGGTGCTGCGAAATTTTCCTTTATAGCAAGAGTAACCAAGGGAACATATATTAGAACATTGTGTGTAGAAATCGGAGCTAGGCTTAATTATCCAGCCCATATGAGTGCTTTGAAGCGATTATCATCAGGAAAATTTACGTTAGAAAATAGTTTTTCGCTTGAGGAACTACTGGTAGGGAAAGTAGAAATTATTAGTCCGCTACAAGCAATGGGAGATAGAAAAATCGTAACCTTGGACGAAGAAGAATATAAAAAAGTTAAAAATGGAATGATATTAAGCAAAAAAGATAAATTTGCAGAGTGCGACTTAGTAGTATTAGAATATCAAAATAAACTGGTCGCCATTTATAAAAAGGATGAAAAAGGATATAAGGCCGAACGCGTATGGAATTAATTCGTTTAGATTTAAGAAGAAAATATCAATTGGGTAAAATTGTGGCTACCCTAGGTGTGTTTGATGGATTACATCTCGCTCACCAAAAGTTGATCAAACGGGCAGTAGAACTGTCTCAGGAACAAAAACTAAAAAGTGCAGTCATATCCTTTGATCCTCATCCTGACTATGTATTAAAAAAACGTCAAAATGAAGGATATTTGACTCCACTATCAGAAAAGAAACATTTGTTGGAGAAAATGGGAGTCGATTATCTAATTTTGATTCCTTTTACAAAAGCGATTAGTGATACCTTACCCATTGATTTTGAGAATAAGTATTTAAAAAAATTCGAGTTTTCAAAAATTATTGTAGGTTATGATTATCGCTATGGAAAACAAGGTCAAGGAACAACTGAGGATTTGAAGAAAAACTTTGCAGTTGAAATAATTACGGAACAATCAATGAATCATGAGCGTTTTGCTTCCGATATGATTAGACAAGAATTGTTACAAGGAAATTTAAAAAAAGCAAATGCTATGTTAGGAAGACCTTATTGCATTTCTGGAATTGTTGATAAAGGAAATCAAATTGGTCAAAGACTAGGATTTCGAACAGCCAATATTAGTTTATCGGAAGAATATCAATCGTTAAAAATAGGTGTTTATGCAGTATATGTTATCATTGATGGAAAAAAGCACATTGGTGTTTGTAACATTGGTCATAATCCTACAGTCAAGTATTTATTGGAACCTCGTTTAGAAGTCCATATCCTTGATTTCAAGGAGGATATTTACCGAAAATGGATTACAGTAGAGTTTGTTGCTTTTATTAGAGAAGAGAAGAAATTTGCTAATCTAGAAGAATTAGCGAATCAAATTAAAGAAGATGTAAAAACAACAAGAAAATTAATAGGAGAGTAGATATGGTAGTTGCAATTATAGGGGCGATGGCAATCGAAATTGAGTATTTCATTCAAGAAATAGGCTATCAAGAAAAAATAATAAAGAATGGCCATACCTTTTGGCTGAGTGAATATGCCAATAAGCAAATTATTATGGCTTCTTCTGGAGTAGGAAAAGTTGCTTCAGCAATATTATCAACAACGCTTGTGAATTTATTTCCCAATCTTGATTTAATCATTAATGTTGGAGTGGCCGGAGGAGTTAAAGGAAAAACAAACATTGGCGATGTGGTTACCTTTTCTAAATATGCTTATTATGATGCCGATGCCACCCATTTTCCTCATTATGTTCATGGCCAAATTCCTGGATGTCCAGCTTACTTCCAAGCAAATCCAGAGTTTTTAAATATTTGCAAGGAGTTTGCTAGTCAAGTAGGGATGGTTCTTACGGGGGATTTATTCTTTACGGATCAACAAGCAATTGAAACTGTCATTACTAAGCATTTTCTGTTAGACAATGTCATTTCTTTGGATATGGAATCAACAGCTTTTGCTCAAAGCTTTTATCATTTAGGTTTTCCTTTTGCTAGCCTACGAGTGATCTCAGATATCATTGGGGGAACGGGGAACGAATACGAAAAAAATCTAGCTACTTGCTCAGAAAAAGCTTATAAATACCTACTTGCTATTTTGAAAAAGATGTAAAAAAATGATTTACTTATCCATTAACATGTGTTATAATATGTAAGTCCTAGTACTCTGAGTAACGAATCTCCAACGTTTATCTGGGTTCTTGGCTAAAATATCATTATAGGAGGACAAAATTATGTCATGTATTACAAAAGAGCAAAAAGCCGAACTTATTGCTAAGTTTGGGAAAAAAGAAGGCGACTCAGGTTCAGCTGAAGTTCAAATTGCCATTCTTACAGCAGAAATCAATCGTTTAAATGATCATTTAAGTGGTCACATTCATGATTTCCATTCTGGAAGAGGATTATTGAAAAAAGTTGGTCACCGTCGTAATTTATTAAATTATTTAAGAAATAAAGACATTGCTCGTTACCGTGAATTAATTAAAGAATTGAATTTAAGAAAGTAATAAAGAAGAAGGGGTATTATGTACCATTGGCTTATACACCAAGGTTATTATGCCCTTTTTAATCATAAAGGAGAAATAAAATAAATGATTGAAAAAAGAGTGTTTGAGTATGTACAGGGATCCAGAAAGTTTATTGTAGAAGTTGGAGAATTAGCCAAACAAGCCAATGGAGCTGTGCTAGTTAGATTTAATGACACAGCTGTTTTGTCAGCTGCTGTGTTTAGTAATAAAACAGGGGAAGGCGATTTCTTTCCATTAACTGTACTTTACCAAGAAAAATTATATGCAGCAGGTAAAATTCCTGGTGGATTTTTAAAACGAGAAGGGCGTCCAACCGAGTTAGAGACACTAACATCAAGATTGATTGATCGTCCGATTCGTCCGTTATTTGCTGAAGGTTTCCGTAATGAAGTTCAAGTGATTAACACGGTATTAAGTGCTAATCCTGATTGTTCTAGTCAAATGACAGCCATGTTAGGAGCATCGCTATCATTAACAATTTCTGATATTCCTTTTAATGGACCGATTGCAGGCGTTATTGTTGGCCGTGTAGATGGAAAATTGATTATCAATCCAACGGCTGCAGAAATGGAAAAATCAGATATTAATCTAATTGTGGCTGGTACAATGGATGCCATTAACATGGTAGAAGCAGGAGCAAAGGAAGTTTCTGAAGAAGAAATGCTAGAAGCTTTACTATTTGGTCATGAAGAGATTAAACGTCTTGTTGCATTCCAAAAAGCTGTTCAAGCGGAAGTTGGAAAAGCCAAGGTTGAAGTTGAATTGCGAGTAGTTCCAAAAGACATTAATAAAATCGTTCGTTCAATGGCAGAAAAAGATCTTTTAAATGCCGTTGTTATTGAAGATAAGTTAGAAAGATATCGCCGTATTGATGAAATCAATGAAAAAGTAGTCGATGAATTAACAGAAAAATGGAAACATGAAGATGATTGTGAAGAAAAAATCAGCTTTGTGAAGGAAGTTTTGGAATATATTGTTGCTATGGAAGTCCGTCGTTTAATTACGCAAGACAAAGTACGACCTGATGGCCGTCGTGTTGATGAGATTAGACCACTTTCTTCTCGCGTTGATGTTTTAGAAAGAACACATGGTTCAGCATTATTTACTCGTGGCCAAACACAAGTATTGAGCGTTGTTACTCTAGGTGCCTTAGGAGAATTCCAAATTATCGATGGTCTAGGAGTAGAAGAAGGCAAACGTTTCATGCATCATTACAATTTTCCTGCTTTTAGTGTTGGTGAAGTAGGCCGTTATGGTTCACCAGGACGTCGAGAAATCGGTCATGGTGCATTAGGAGAACGTGCCTTATTACAAGTAATTCCAAGTGAGGAAGAATTCCCATATACCATTCGTGTTGTAAGTGAAGTATTAGAATCAAATGGTTCTTCAAGTCAAGCATCTATTTGTGCAGGAACAATGGCACTCATGGCTGCCGGTGTTCCATTAAAAGCACCAGTTGCTGGAATCGCTATGGGACTAATTTCTGATGGTGAAAAATATACCGTACTAACTGATATTCAAGGAATGGAAGACCATTATGGTGATATGGACTTTAAAGTTGCTGGTACTAAAAATGGTATTACCGCACTACAGATGGATATTAAGATTGAAGGTATCAATGCCAAGATCTTAAAAGAAGCATTGGCACAAGCAAAAGTAGGAAGAATGACTATTTTAGGACATATGCTTGCTACTATTCCAACTTATCGTGATGAATTAAGTTCATTTGCACCAAAAGTATTGGCATTCAAGATTGATCCAGATAAGATTCGTGATGTTATTGGTTCTGGTGGAAAAATTATTACAGAAATCATTAAAGATTGTAATAATGTTAAGATTGACATTGAGCAAGATGGTCGAGTTTTCATTATGCATAATGAAAAAGAATGGATTGATAAAGCAGCTCAAATTATCAAAGACTTAACAAGAGAAGCAGAAAAAGGCAAATTCTATACTGGAAAAGTAGTACGTATTGAAAAGTTTGGTGCTTTTGTTGAATTATGGAAGGGATGTGAAGGATTACTTCATATTTCTAAAATATCAAGAGAAAAGATTGACAAAGTAGAAGATGTATTACATATTGGTGATGAAATTACTGTTTGCGTGATCGGTATTGATGAAAAAGGTCGTGTAGATTTAAGTACTAAAGAGGGTATGGAAAAAGTTAATAACCCTGAAGCAGGTAGTAAAGATAGAGAGGATAAGAATTCTTCTCGTCCATTTAAACCAAGAGATAGAAGACCTTTTAAGAAAAAAGAAGAATAAAAATGGATTAAGATAGAACTAAGTTCTATCTTTTTTTGTTGAAACAATGACTTTTATTAGTAAGTAAAAGTTAAATTACAACTTTACACAATGAATGTTGTGTGATATAATAAATCAGTATTCGGGTAATCGAGCGGCTATGCCGTTAGGAAAGTCCTTGCTAGCACTGGCTGAGATGCCAGTAGTGTTTATGCCTAATGAAAAAATAAGTTAGGGCACTAGAGATAGTGACGGCAAAGCAAACCCTGTAATGGCAATGCTTTATAAAGTGCCACAGAGACGAGGAATTCGGAAACGAAGGAAATGGAACGGGTAAACCCCTTAAGCTAGAAACCCAAATTTTGGTAGGGGAACTTTCAATGAAGAACAAAATTCAGCGAAGGCAAAGTTATCTTTGAGATAAATGATTACCGCCAAGAGCAATCTTGGTACAGAACAAGGCTTACAGAATACAATCTTATAAAAAATCCTCAAGGATTTTTTTCATATATGGAGAACCTATGGAAGAAAATGTAGTTCAATCAAAGAGTGTCTTACAAAATAAAAATTATATGTTATTATTTTTTGGTACGTTAGTATCTAACATCGGAGCTACATTTTATAGTTTTGCCATTAGTTTATACATTTTATCAGTAACTAGTAATAATGCTGCTATCCAAGGATTTTATTTAGGATTATGTGGAATTGTCTTTTTAGTGTTTACACCGATTGGTGGCGTGATTGCTGATCGTAAGAATAAAGCAAAAATAGTTTATGGAACGGATTATATTCGAGGAATTCTCATCGTTCTTTCAGCGGTTTTGATTTATTTTCTTTCAAAAGCAAATAATAGTAATGGAATCTTAACAATCATTTTCATCATGGGAGTAATTTTAAATATTATTTCTGCGATCTTTAATCCTGCTTCGGGAAGCTTAGTCCGTTTTTTAGTAAAGGAAGATCAATTCCTACAAGCAAATGCTTATTTTAACAGTCTTCATAGTTTCCAAGGAATTGTGGGTATGATTTTAGCGGGTGTGATGTACTCTTTATTCAAAGAAAATATTCATTGGTTATTTATTGTCATTGGTATCTGTTATATTTTATCGGGTGTTTCAGAAATGTTCATTCGTTACCAATATACAAAAAGCGAGAACCCATTAACCATTAAATCTGCTTTGGTTGATTTTGGTGAGGGATTAAAGCATTTGAAAACAAAAAAAGCAATCTTATCTTTAATTATGGGTGCCTTATTTTTAAATTTCTTTTTAACTCCTTATTTTAATAGTCTTTCTTATTTCGCAAATGTATATCTACCAGGAAAAGAGTATTTGTTCTCAACCTTTGTTACTCCAGAAATGTGGGTATCTATCCTTGGAGCGACTGTTTCTGTCGGATCTTTGATTATGGGAATCATCGTTGGAAATCGTAAGAAACCAATGAAATATGGTCAAACAGTTCGTAATAATTTGATTATTTTTTGTATTATCTATATCATTATGGTCGCTGTATTTTATTTGTTTGCTGAAACAGATCAATTAAAGACATATTTAATCATTATCACGATTTGTTCGTTGATCATTGGAATAGTGATGGTAAATGTCAATGTACCTATAGGTACAGTCATTTATCGTGATATCGAAAAAGAACAATTGGCGAAAGTAAATAGTTTAATTAGTGTCGGTTCTATGGGATTAACACCAGTCGCAGCCTCTCTTGGTGGTATTCTTATTAATAACCTTGGGTTAGGAATTTTATATGTGATTTGTGGGGTTGGCTTTTTCATTACTACCATTTTTATTAGTTTAAATAAAAAAACAGTCCAATTATAAAAGGAGGAAAGCCATGTTTGATAAATGCGAATACATTATTAGTGCTGTAAGTAAGAAACAATTTCCTAATAATAATCAATTACCGGAATTTGTTTTTTTAGGTCGCTCTAATGTTGGTAAAAGCAGTTTTATCAATGCCTTAACAAATCGTAAAATGTTGGCAAGAATCTCTTCAAAACCAGGGAAAACTCAAACGATTAATTTCTTTTTAATTGATGAAGCATTTTATCTGGTCGATGTTCCTGGATATGGCTATGCTAGCCGTAGCCGTGATAATCGTTTGCAATATGGAGAATATATTGAAGAATATTTAATCGATAATCCTAATTTAAAAATTGTTTTTTTGCTAGTTGATACCAAAGTAGGACCTACCAATGATGATATTCTCATGATGAATTACCTTCGCCACTTAGCTTTAAACATTATTGTCATTGGAACAAAAGCTGATAAAATAGGAACCACAATCCTTGCAAAACAGAAAGCATTGATTAAAAATTTACTTGTTGTTAAGGATAAGGATATTATCTTAACATCAGCAACAACGAAACAAGGATTTGATCAAGTAATTACTTTCATTTCAGAAGTAAACAATAGAAGCAACTAATACTGTTGCTTTTTTTATTGCTGGTAAGGACAAATAGATTTATAATATATTTATGTACGGAAAAGAGGATATCTATGATAGAAAAGAAAACAAAAAGTCGAATCATTTATCAAGGGAAAGTAATCCATGTCAAGTGTGATGATGTTGTTTTAGAAAATGGGATTAAAACCAAACGCGAAATTGTGGAACATAGAGGGGGAGTATGCTGTCTTGTGAAAACAAAGGAAAATAAAATTCTGTTTGTTAGTCAATTTCGCTACGCTTTTGGAGAAGATGTTTTAGAATTACCTGCTGGAAAAAGAGAAATAAATGAAGATCCTCTAACAACAATGAAACGGGAACTAAAGGAAGAAGTAGGAGTTATTGCAGATAAGATACTAGAATGTGGATACATTTTACCTACCCCTGGCTACAGTAACGAAAAAATATATCTATATTATGTAGATGAGTATCAGGTAGGAGAGCAAGAATTTGATTCCGACGAGAATTTAATGATTCATGAAATTCCTGTTGAACAAGCCTATGAGATGGTGAAGGATGGTAGGATAACAGATGCAAAAACAATTTGTTTATTGATGAAATGTCAAAATAAATTGATGTAGGCGTTTTCATGTGTCCTTGAACAAAAAACACTTGTCATTGAAATAGAGACAGTGTATAATATCATCATATATAAACATGAGGTGAAAGTATGAAAATTATTGCAAAACACGCAGCAGGGAAAGTCTTAAAAAGTGATGGATTTCAAATATCTGCTGAAGCAAAATTAGCTAAGAAAAAAGATTCTAGTATCATTGATGGAACATTAGGAACTTTTTATTTTGAAGATGGTAGTTTTAAGACTTTTAAAGTGATTCATAAAATTATGAATCAATTAAAAGATGAAGATATATATCTATATTCAACCAGTGATGGCGGACCTGCTTTTAAGGAAGCCATTTTAAATTGGGCTTTTAAAGATATTAGAAAAGAGATAGAAGCCAACCTTGCTGTAGCGACAATCCCTACTCCAGGAGGAACAGGAGCGTTAACAAGTTCTGTTTTCAACAGCTTAGATCCTCAAGAAACATTACTGATTCCTTCACCATGCTGGGGTCCTTATGTTGGAATTGCCACAAATCGAGCATTTAAGGTAGAGAAATTCTTTATGTTTGATGGCGATGCTTTTAATCTAAAGGGATTTATCGAAAAGTGTGAAAAAATTATTGCCACTGAGGGAAAATTAGTAACTATTATTAATGATCCATGCAATAATCCTACTGGGTATAATATGACGAAAGCAGAATTAGAAGCAGTCATTGATTATTTCAATAGCAAAAAGGATATTCCTTGTGTTTTAATTTATGATTGTGCTTATATTGACATGGCTGTTGAAGGAATGAAAGAAACTAGAGAAAAGATGCTAGCTTTCACAAAAGCAAATGAAAATTTATTAATCAGTATTACTTTTAGCTTT
The DNA here is from genome assembly GCA_964411675.1 of uncultured Bacteroidales bacterium. Classification (GTDB taxonomy): domain Bacteria; phylum Bacillota_I; class Bacilli_A; order ML615J-28; family CAG-698; genus JAAYBG01. The sequence goes on along the minus strand of CAYPLR010000023.1, from coordinate 8,171 downwards.
TCAAAAACATTCTTCATTTATGGGCAACGCCTTGGTGGACAAATTCTATTATCAAAGAATAAAGAATCGGTCATTGAACAGTTCAATGCGGCAAACTTTACTGCTCGTAATACATGGAGTAACTGCAATAAAGGAATGGTTCGTGTTGTTGAAGAAATGACAAAATCACCAGCATTAATGGACGAATACCAAGTAGAATTGGATGAAGTGATTCATATTTTGAATTCAAGAGCCATATTATTCAAAGAAGAGTCGAAACAAGTAGGACTGAAGCTTTATCCTTACCAAGGTGGATTCTTCATTACTATCCCATGTGAAAACAATATGTTAATTCTTGAAAAACTTGTTGAAGAAGAAAAAATCTATTTGTTACCATTTGATAACTCAGTGAGAGTTGCTATTTGTTCACTACCACTAAGCGATATTAAAGGGCTAGCAGAGAAAATTCATCGCGTAATTCAAAAATATAGCTAATTTCATCACAAGATAAGCCTTTTAGTAGACTTATCTTTTTTTATTGCGTATAATAGTGATAAATAATAAGGAGATTAGTATGAGAGGATTCACCTATCAAAGCATCATTGGATCACTTGCAATTTATGAAGAAAATGGAAGTATTGTTAGAATAGAGCAATCAAACGAGTTATGTAAAGATAGCATTCTCCAAGAAACGCCAATCATTCATCAAACGATGATTGA
>CAYPLR010000023.1:0-7372 GCA_964411675.1 uncultured Bacteroidales bacterium | reverse complement strand
TGGGGTCTCGAAACAAAAAAAACATTATTAGATTTAGAAAGAAGTTTTATAAAAATGTTTAATTGTAAATGATTTGATACCAAAAAATGACAAAACACGCATTAAAAACATGACAAAACATGCATTGAAAACTTGACAAAACATACATTTGCAGGTATTCTATATGCAAGAGGTGATATTAATAATGAAAAAAGATGCCCTATATCTACCCAGATTAATTGAAAATATAATGACAGAATCAATGAAAACAAATGGCTGCATAGTAATTGAAGGACCAAAGTGGTGTGGTAAATCGACAACTTCGGAAAGATTTGCCAAAAGCGTTGTTAAACTGCAAAAACCAGCAACATATAACCAGTATAAGATTCTTGCTAATATTGGTGATGATAAGTTACTATCTGGAGAAAAACCATTACTATTTGATGAGTGGCAAAAAATACCTGAACTATGGGACTATATAAGAGATTATATTGATGAATTTTCTGGCAAGGGACTATTTATATTGACAGGATCTGCAAAGCCAATTGAGGATAAAGATAGGCATAGTGGCATTGGACGCATTAAAAAAATTACAATGCGTACAATGAGCATGTGGGAAAGCAATGAAAGCAGCGGAGAAGTATCCTTAAAACAATTATTTAATGAAGCGGGTAATGTGTCAGGAAAAAACCAATACCAGTTAAAAGATATTGCTTATTTAATCTGTAGAGGTGGTTTTCCCAGTGCAGTAATTGAAAAGAACAAAGACATTGCTCTAAATTATGCAAAAGACTATGTTAATACACTTGTTTCATCCGATATTACTAGTGTTGATGATATTAAAAGAAATCCTAAGCGAGCAAGAGCAATTTTAAAATCATATGCACGTAATGTTTCAACTGCGGCAAATATGACAACAATATTAAAAGATATTGAATCAAACGTTGATACTCAAGATATTAGAACTGTCAACTCATATGTCGACGCATTTTCAAAATTATTTGTTATTGATGAGACAGAAAGTTGGACACCTAGACTTAGATCGAAAACTGCAATTAGAACTACAAGTACCAAGCACTTCGTTGACCCATCAATTGCTACAGCCATTTTAGATGCCAATCCGAATGATCTTATGGGTGATTTGAATACATTCGGATTACTTTTTGAAAATTTAGTTTTAAGGGATTTAAAGATATATGCGCAATCATTAGAGGGAAATGTCTATAACTATCGTGATAAATCAGGTTTAGAAACGGATGCAGTTATTCATTTGAATGATGGCAGATGGGGTTTAATTGAAATTAAACTGGGTGGCGAAAAATTAATTAATGAAGGTGCTCTCACTTTAAAATCATTACAAGAAAAAATTGATCAAGTACAGATGAAAAAACCTGAATTTTTAGCTGTTATTACCGCTAGTGATTCATTCGCATATAAACGAGAAGATGGTGTATACGTCATACCAATTGCATGTTTAAAACCGTAAAATATTTATTATTATATTCGTTTATATTGTATGATTGTAATATAACAAGCTTTGAAAGAAGTTTTATAAATAATAATTGACTTATATATGCGTTTATTGTATAATAGATAAGGTTATTGGTGAGAGAATATGAAATGGTCCCTTCAACAACTATATAAATACAATGGGAAGCCTTTTACATTTGAAACCACTTATGATTTCAAGGATTATATTATCAATATTGATGATATTCTTGATATAAAAGAGTTTCATGTTTCTGGTACTGGCCAAAATCTCTATGATGATCGGTTTCGTTTTGAACTAACCATCACAGGAACTTTGGTTTTAGAATGTGCTAGAACGCTAGTAGAAGTCCCGTTTCCAATTACAATCAATACAGTAGAAATCTTCGACAAAGTAGTTGCTGAAGATGAAGATGTATGGATGATTGAAAAAAACACCATTGATTTACAAGATGTGGTTTGGGAAGCTATTTTATTACAAAAACCAATACGAGTTATCTCGCCTTCTAGTGAAGGTTTAGAAGAAGATTAAAAGAGGTGAAAGTTAGAAATGAGTATTTGTCCACAAAGACGTACTTCTAAAACAAGAAAACGTCTACGTCGTACTCACTTCAAGATGGAAACACCAGGAATGATGGTTTGTCCTAATTGTGGCGAAATGAAATTAGCTCATATCGTTTGCAGTGCTTGTGGTTATTATGACGGAAAATTAGTGAAAGAAATTAAGGTAAAAGAGAAGGAATTAACTCCTGAAGAAAAAGCTAAAGAAGCTCAAAAAGCAGAAGAAGCTAAGCGCGCTGAGAAAAAAGCAGAAAAAGAAGCAAAGAAAGCAGCAAAAAAACCTGCAGTTGCTGAAAAATAATTGAAAAATTATTTAATAAAAACACTCGTATAGAGTGTTTTTTATTTTATTTAAAATATTTTTCAAAAAAGGCTTGCAATTTAATTTTTGATGTAATACAATGTTAGTGGGGTCAAGTGGGGAAAAGTGGAGGCAATTATGTTTATTGGACAATATAGATATAATTTAGATGAAAAAGGCCGTCTTGTTATACCACAAGAATTCAGAAAACAATTTGGTAATGAACTCATTATCAATAAAGGAATAGAAAAATGTATTACGATATATAAGTTAGCAGATTGGGAAAAATTAGTAGATAAAATTACTAATTTACCATTCAATCAAAGAGAAAATCGATTATTTAGTCGATATTTTCTAGCAAATGCTTACCAAAAGGAACTGGACAATCAAGGTAGAATAAATATAGATACTGATTTAATTAAATACTCAGAAATTACCAAAGAATGCGTTATTATAGGCGCTGGTAATGTGATAGAAATATGGGCAAAGGACAAATGGGAAGCCATTGATGCCAATCGAAGTCAAGACTTAGATGACATTAGTGAGAACCTAAAGTTATAGGTGAACCTATGCAAAATGAACATATTCCTGTCTTACTGGATGAAGCAATTGCTGGATTAAATATTAATCCAAATGGTATCTACGTTGATTGCACTTTAGGGGGTGCTGGACATGCTAGCGAAATTCTTCGAAGACTATCTGCTCAGGGATTTTTATACTGTTTTGATCAAGATAACTATTCTATTCTTCGTGGCAAGGAAAGACTCTCAAGTATTTCCGATAATTTTGCAGTTATTGAGGATAACTTTCTTAACATTAAGAAACATCTTGAAATTTTAGGTGTTAATAAGGTGGATGGAATCCTTTATGATTTAGGCGTATCTTCCTTTCAATTTGATATTGGTGAACGAGGATTTAGTTATAATTTTGATGCAGAACTCGATATGAGAATGGATCAAAATCAAGGATTAACAGCTTATGATATTGTGAACGGCTATTCAATTAGCGAATTAAAAAAGATATTCTATGAATATGGAGAAGAACGTTTTGCTCCAGGAATCGCGAAAAGAATTATCATTGAGCGAGAAAAAAAGCCAATAGCAACAACCTTCGAACTGGTAGAAGTGATTAAAAAAGCAATTCCAGCTGCTGCTCGTCGAAGTGGTGGTCATCCAGCAAAAAAAGTGTTCCAAGCACTAAGAATTGCGGTCAATAATGAACTAGAAGTTTTTGAAAGATCTTTACAAGATGCATTAACCATTTTAAACCCCCAAGGAAGAATTGTTGTGATTAGTTTTCATTCTTTGGAAGATAAAATTTGTAAAGCTAACTTTAAAGATAAAGTAGATGTTAAAATTCCTCGAGGATTACCAATCAAAGAAAAAGATATCATTCGTGAATATCGCTTGGTAAATCATAAGGTAATTACCTCAGGTGAAGAAGAATTAGCAAGAAATCATCGAGCACATAGTGCTAAACTAAGAATAATAGAGAAACTATAGGAGGATATTATCATGTTTAGACCATTACCAAAACCAATTTTACCGCGACCCAATAAAAAATAGGATTACTGAAAAACTCGATTTATTTCGAGTTTTTTTTATTTCTTAAGATATCTTTAAGTGAATGGATTGATAATTTTAGTACCAAATAAAACCATGAAAGGGGTTAAGAATAACCAATGATAAAGAAAGAAAAAATCTATTGTTATCTATTGTTGTTACTATTTGTGGGAATTTTAATCATAACAATGATTATTAACGTAAACACTGTGGATACAACTATTAGAAAAAGTCTTGATGAGATTGACTTAACAAGTAATATACCGAAAGAAAATAACTATTTTATTGAGTTTACTGATGATGGTGTTACTTGTAGTGATTCTATTTTCATGGAAGAAGAACGAATCACTATTACTGAGGGAGGAACCTATGTTCTTAGTGGTATAACAAATGATTATCAAATTTATATTGCTGCTTCCAAACAAACAGTCTTTCTTATTCTTAATGGAGTTTCCATCACTTCTCCTCAAGGACCAGCGATTATCATTGAGGATGCAAAGAAAACAATTCTTCATTTACAATCAGATACCAATAATTATTTGAGTGATAGCAATATTCCTTATGAATATAGTAATGGTAGTGAAACGATACAAACATCCGGGTGTATCTATAGCCGTGATAACATAACAATTAACGGAACAGGATCCTTATCTATCACAGCTCAATTTGAAAATGGCATTGATTGTTGTGACTCTTTATATCTTGTTGATGCGCATATAATCATTGATGCCGTTAATAATGGTATTGAAGTCAATGATGGTTTAGAGATATTCAATGTAAATTTACAGATAAACAGTGGAAATGATGGGATAAAAGCCTCTAATGAAAGCGAAAAAATGGGTTATATCTCCATTTTTTCTGGCGAAATCAATATTTCTAGTTTTGGGGATGGTATGTCTACAACCTCCACTCTAGGGATTGAAGAAGGAGTTCTTATCATTCAAACTGGAATCAATAATACTAATACTCAACAAAATTCAGGGAAAGGTCTCAAAACAGAAGAAACACTAATTATAAACGCAGGAACCATCACAATCAATAGCAAAGATGATAGCATTCATAGTGATCAGCATATTATCATAGCAGGAGGGATTCTCACCTTAACATCAGGAAAAAATGGAATCAAATCAGAAAATGAAATATTGATTCAAAAAGGGATTATAGAAATTGATAGCAGTGCAGATGCCCTTAATGCGGACAATGAAATTACAATTCAAAATGGTGAATTAACAATTACAACCAAAGATGATGGAATCAAAGCTACTAACTCTATTACCATTACTGGTGGAACAGTAATCATTGGAAAATCCTACGAAGGTTTAGAATCTCTCAATGTTACGATCAAGGGAGGAAAAACAGAGATTACTGCTAGTGATGATGGAATTAATATTAATTGTGCTGAAGAGATGGGGGGATTTCGTCAAGAAACAAATCAATCTACTTCCTCATCTGGATTATTGAAAGTTAGTGGAGGTTATTTGTATGTAAACTCTGGTGGGGATGGGTTAGATTCAAATGACCGAATTCTTATCACTGGAGGAACAATCATCGTTTATGGGCCAACCAATAGTGGGAATGGAGCTTTAGATTATGGTAGTGAGTGTAAAGTAACTGGAGGTATTCTTATCGTTGCTGGTTCTAGCGGAATGTCAGAAAATATTTCAAGTAGTTCTACCCAGTGTGGAGTGTTAGTCAATTTCACTTCCGCTTATAATAGTAATAAATTAATTTGCATTTTAGATAGCAATAATAAAGTGATTGCTGCATTTAAACCAGAAAAAAGTTTTCAATCTATTGTCATATCTTCTCCTAACCTTCATTTATTTCGCAGCTATGATATTTATATTGGAGGAACCATTACAGGAGAAGAAGAAAACGGATATTTTACCAATGCTACTTATAACCTAGATGGGTCTTTATATAAGACATATAAACAATCTCAAAAAGTCATTAGTATCGGTGAAAGCTCTATGATGGGAGGAAGAAAATAATGAACGATAATCAAATATTTGCTCGTTATGAACGAAAATTTATTTTAGATAATAAACAAAAAGAAGAGTTTGAAGATAAACATGGGGATCGCTTATCTAGGGATGAAAACAGTACTGGGACTTATAAAGTATATAGTCTTTATTTTGATGATAGTAACCAAAGCGTTATTCGTGAAAGTATCAGCAATCCCATTTACAAAGAAAAATTACGAATTAGAAGTTATAATAAAATTCCCAATTTAAAAGATACTGTCTATTTAGAAATAAAAAAGAAATACCTAAAACGTGGCAACAAACGACGAATTAAAGTAATCTATGGAGATTGCTTAGATTTTTTAAAGCACAAAAAGAGTCTTCATTATGATGATTTTCTCAGCAATCAAGTAGTAAATGAAATTAATGGTTATTTACAATATCATAATGTTGCTCCATCCTGCTTAATCAGTTCAGAGCGAATGGCATATTACGATCAAAACGATCCTAATTTACGAATTACCTTTGATCATCAGATAAAAACTCAATTTAATAATTTCACAAATGATAATGGTCAACCAATATTAGATGATGACCACTGGATTATGGAAGTAAAATTTCCTTTCACTCTACCTTTATGGTTGGTTGAATCATTGTCAGAAATGAATGTTTATAGTCAATCTTTTTCCAAATATGGAAAATCATTTATCCAATTACAAGAAAACAGCTTTAATAGCAAGGAGAAAAACAAATGACCAATCTTTTTTCAACAATCTATGTTACCGATAATATCACCTTAAAACAAACCATTTTATGCTTACTATTAACCCTATTCCTTGGGGTTATCTTCGCTCTTTTTTATACATTCATCAAGCGAAAACAAGGCTTTGACCGTTCTTTTGTTACTACTTTAGTATTATTACCCATTATTGTTTCCATTGTTATGATGTTAGTAAGTAACGATATTGTGAAAGCCTTTAGTTTGGGAGGCGTTTTTGTTTTAATTCGTTTTAGAACTCGTATTAAAGATACTAAGGATGCAATGTTTTTGTTTACTGTAGTAACAATAGGTTTTGCAGCTGGTTTAGAATACTTTTTATTTGCAATTCTGATTGCTGCCTTTATTCTAATCGTTTTATTAATCTTATATTTAGTCAAATTAGATCATCCCGATCCTAATACATTGAAAATCAAAATAACAATTCCAGAGAATTTGAATTATGTTGATTTATTTACTCCGATTTTTGATCGATATCTTCAAGGTTATCAACTAAAAAGGATTAAGCTAACCGATTTTGGTTCTTTGATTGAACTTACTTATCTAATTAAAATGAGAGACTTGAGTTTACAAAAGAAAATGATTGATGATATTAGAGCGAAAAACGGAAATTTAAATATTGTTGTTACCAATGATTATGAGCTAGTTACCGCTTCAAAATAAAAAAATAAATCTATCAATAAAATGAAATCATAACAGGTATTATTGAAAAAAACAGGCAATAAAACAATAAAAAACT
>CAYPLR010000022.1:0-27138 GCA_964411675.1 uncultured Bacteroidales bacterium | reverse complement strand
ACCATTAGAATTGTAATTATAAAAATTTATATTATTTTTCTTTAAAATATGATAAAATGAAACGAGGTCAAAGATTATGAATAATAATAAAAAACTAATTTTAATAGATGGAAATAGTTTGATGTTTCGATCATATTACGCAACCGCTTATACAGGTAATTTGATGAAAACAAGTAAGGGGCAATATACAAATGCTCTATTTGGATTTTCCAATATGTTAACCAAATTGCTTGAAGAAAACAATGAATATGTTTTTGTTGCTTTTGATGCTGGAAAGCAAACGTTTCGCCATCAAGAATATCAAGAATATAAGGGAACACGAGCAAAACTTCCCGATGAATTAAGAGAACAAATTCCATTAATTAAAAAGTATTTAGATATTTTAAAAATTAAGCGTTTAGAAAGCCTTGAATTTGAAGCAGATGACTTAATTGCATCGGTTGCAACAATACAATATGATAATTTTGAAGAGATTAAAATTATTAGTGGAGATAAAGATTTACTTCAACTAGTAAATGGAAAGATAAAAGTGTTTCTAACAAGAAAAGGTGTTGGAGAATTAGAAGAATTTAATGGCGAGAACTTCTTTGAGAAAATGGGATTTCATTCGCATCAAATCATAGATTATAAAGGGTTAGTAGGGGATCCTTCAGATAACCTTCCAGGAATTAAAGGTATCGGAGAAAAAACAGCAATAAAATTGCTGACAGAATATCAAAGTATTGAGAATATCTATCAAAACATATCGGAGTTAAAGGGAAAAACGAAAGAACTTTTTGAAAATGGAAAAGAAATTGCTTATACATGTAAGTATTTAGCAACACTTAAAAAAGATATAGCACTTGACATCAAACCAGAAGATCTTCTTGTTGGAAACATCAATCTTGATGAATTGATTTCTTTTTTTCAAGAAATGGAATTCACTTCCTTATTAAAGCGAATTAATAAACAAGCAATTGGTAAAAAGCAAGAAAGCTATAGCAATTATCAATTCATTGATCATATAGATAAAATAGAAAGCATGAATTTTTCTAAACAGTCCATTCTTATTCCAGAAATTTTTGGTAGTAATTACTACAAAGGAGAGTTTCTTGGACTGGGAATTTTAATGGATCAGGATGCTTACTTTGTAACAAAAGGCATGATTCAGATTTCTTCAAAACTAAAAGAATTTTTAGAAGATTCTACTTATGAAAAAAAGACTTTTGATTACAAAGCGTTGTTAGTTGTATTAGAAAAAGAAAACGTTCATTTAGAAGGAGTGGTTTTCGACTTATTGTTGGATAGTTATTTAATAGACCCTTCTTATAGTGCCGATGATTTTAAAAAAGTAGTGGATAATTTTACTAATAATCAGTTACCATATTATGATAATGTTTATGGAGCTAATACTAAAATGATGGTTCCTGATAGTAAAGTATATGCAGAATATGCCATTAACAAAGCCTATATTTTAAGGGATATATTTGAACAAGTTCGTCAAAAAATAAAAGAAATCGATGCTTTATACTTATCGGAAATGGAACTATCTCTGGCAAAAGTATTAGGGAAAATGGAATTAGCTGGTCTTAAGGTTAATATTGAGCACTTAAAGGCCATTGGCGAAGAGTTTAATCATTATGTGGAAGTAATATCAAAACAGATTTATGAACTTGCTGGAGAAGAGTTTAATATTAACTCTCCGAAACAATTAGGAGAAATACTGTTTGTAAAGATGAAATTGCCTCATGGTAAAAAGAATAAAACAGGTTTTTCAACAAACGTAGATGTGTTAGAGAAATTAGCTGTTGATTATGAAATAGCCAGTTTAATTTTAAAATATCGTGGTTATGTGAAACTAATCTCTACCTATGTCAATGGTATAATCGATGTAACAGACAAGAATCAGTTTATTCATCCCTTGTATAAACAAGCGTTAACAGTGACAGGAAGGTTATCTTCTATCGAACCTAATATTCAAAATATGCCAATTAGAACAGAAGAAGGACAAGTCATTCGTGAAGTGTTCGTTTCTCGTTTTGAGGATGGTGTGATTATTAGTGCTGACTATTCACAAATTGAATTGCGAGTCCTTGCTCATATGGCGAACGATGATAAAATGATTGACGCGTTCAAACATACAGTTGATTTCCATGCTCAAACAGCAAGTGAAATTTTTGATGTGAAGCTAGAATTGGTTACAAAAGAAATGCGTCGAGCAGCAAAAGCAATCAATTTTGGTATCATTTATGGGATGAGTGCTTGGGGATTAAGCGAGGCCTTGAACATTTCTCCTCTAGAAGCAAACATTTATATTAATAAATATTTTTATACTTATGATCAAGCAAAAGCTTGTTTGGATCATTTTGTATCGGAAGCGAAAGCGAATGGTTATTCATTAACCTTATTGAACCGCCGTCGATATCTTCCAGAAATTAGAAGCGAGAATGCGAATGTGAGGGGTTTTGGAGAACGAACAGCGATGAATTCTCCAATTCAAGGAACAGCAGCTGATATTATTAAAATTGCTATGGTAAAAGTGTACCAAAAGATGAAAGAACAAAAGTTGGGTGCTTTACTGATTGCTCAAGTTCATGATGAACTTGTCTTCGACTGCCCTCGTCATGAAGTCGAGATCTTAAAATCATTGATAAAAGAAGTGATGGAATCAGCAATTACGTTAAAGGTACCTATCATTGCGGATGTAAAAGCAGGAGAAAATTGGTTTCTTGCAAAATAGGTAAGACTGCGAAAGGAAATAAAGGATTTGTAATATCAGATCTTTGCATGATATAATAAAAAAAGAGGTGTAAGGATGGAAACAATTCAAATACGAAGAAGTATTCGAAAATATAGTAACAAGCCACTAGAGAAAGATGTACTTACAAGCATTCTTCAAGCAGCTATGCAAGCACCTAGTGCTAAAAATCAACAGCCATGGCATTTCTTGGTGATTCAAGATCAAGAAAAAATCAAAGAATATGCTAGGCAAACAACCAACGCAAAATTTTTGGAGGCAGCGCCTTGTATCATCATTTTTCTAACAGATAAGGAAAACTTAAAAACAGAAATGATGTATCCACAGGATTTGTCAGCAGCTATAGAGAATGCTTTATTACAAGCAGCTAGCCTAAAGATTGGTTCTTGTTGGTGTGGAACATACCCTAATCCAGAACGTATGGATATTGTTAGCAAAACATTTCAAATTTCTTCAAGGTTTGAGCCATTCGCTGTCGTTGGCTTTGGCTATCCTAGCGAAGAAGAAGCCTTTCATCACGTAGATAGATTTGATGAAAGTCGTATCCATTACGAGAAGATTTAACTATGCCAGAACTTCCAGAAGTTGAAACGGTAAAAAAAGGATTACAAGAATTAATCGTTGGGGAAGAAATTACTTCTGTTACAGTCTACTATGAGCGAATAATTCAAAATACGACAATTCTAGATTTTTGTGAAAGCCTTATAGGTCAAAAGATTGTTGATATTGCAAGAAAAGGAAAATACTTAATTTTTATCCTAAGTGATTTGATACTTGTTTCGCATTTACGGATGGAAGGTAAGTACTTCGTTAAGAATCAAGAAGAAAAAGCCAAACACGAACACGTCATTTTTAGTTTTAAAAGTGGTAAAACATTGCGTTATCACGATACACGAAAATTTGGTACGATGAATTTATTTAAAACAACAAATCTTCAAGAAGTGTTACAGTGTAAACCATTAGTGAACTTAGGGAAAGAACCTTTGGATATAGATTTTAATGCTGAATATATAAAACATAAAGTTCAAAAAAGCAGCAGAACAATAAAATCAATTTTATTGGATCAAACCATGATTAGTGGATTAGGAAATATTTATGCAAATGAAGTCTGTTTTTATGCACGACTGCATCCTAGTCAACCAGCAAACACGCTGACCAATAAAGATTTTCAAAGCATTGCTGATAGCGCTAAATTAGTCATAGCAAAAGCAATTGCCTTAGGAGGAACAACCATTAGAACTTTTGTCAATGTTCATGAAATAGATGGTCGATTTCAAAATGAATTAATGGTCCACATGCAAGAAAACTGTTCTATTTGTGGTACAAAAATCACGAAGGAATTTGTTTCTGGAAGAGGGACATATTATTGTAAGAAGTGCCAAAAAAAGAGGTGAGAGTGTGATAATTGGGATAACTGGTTCCATTGCAACAGGAAAAACGTATGTTGAGAAACTAATTAAAGCCAAAGGATATCAGGTCATTGATGCGGATCATATTGCTCATCAAGCGTTATATCAAAATACAGATGCTTATGAAAAGATAGTATCTGAATTTGGAAAGACGATACTAAATAAGAACCATTCAATTAATCGTCGAAAATTGGGTCAAATTATTTTTCGAGATGCTCATAAAAAAAGATTGCTAGAAAGTATCATCCATCCTTTTGTTATTGATAAAATTAAACAGAAGATTGAGCAAAAAGCTAAAAATAAAATTCTTTTTATTAGTGTCCCTTTATTGTATGAAACAAATATGGAAAATATGTTTGATAAAGTTATTGTAGTTTATACTTCTGAGGAAAAACAAATAGAGCGATTAATGAATCGTGATAAAATAGACAAAGGAACAGCCTTACTAAAAATTGTGAATCAAATGCCGTTAGAAACTAAAAAAAATAAAGCGGATATTTTGATAGATAATGAGATGGACGGACAAAACCAATTAATTAAGAGAATCGAAGAAATATTACAAGAAATCAAGGAGAAATCAAATGAAAATTAGAGATTATTTTTCAAATAATTTTGAAACTGGAGAGAATCATTATTTAGAAAATCTAAGAACGAGATATTATCGAGCTCGAAACGAAGAGGTAAAGAAGGTTATCGAAGAACTAATCGTTATGGAAAAGGGAGTATTAAAAGCTAAAAATGATAATTTTTGTGAGATATTCTATGAATGCCCTGAGTATTCTTGTACAGTAGTTGTTATTAGTCCACATCCAATAGAAACAGCGGTGGATCTAAATGTGACTACTTATAAAATATTACCTCTTGGAAAAGCAACTAAAATTATTGATCGAATTTATAAATACATAGATAGTAAATTACCATTCAAAGGGGTAGGTTTATACAAATAAAATAAGGGAGGAAGAGAAATTTATGGAAGTCCACAACACCTTTAAAACTCAAAAAAATTTTTGTTTGGGTGGAGACGATATCTTCGTTTTAAGTCAACTTTACTTACCATTGATTGGTATCGATAGCTTTAGTCTATATTTTGTTTTAAATACACTGGATGATAAAGAACAATGTCAAATAAAGAAACTACTAGACAATTTAAATTTAGCCAATTCCACCCACTTAAAAAAAGCGATAGAGAAATTACAAGGTGTTGCTTTAGTTTCTTGCTTTTATAATGAAACAAAGGATAGCTATATATTTCAATTACAAAGACCTCTATTAGCGGAATTTTTCTTTGAGAACACCTTACTATCATCATTCTTACAAAGTCAAATAGGTTCTGTCGAGTATGAAAAGATAGTATTAACGAAAAAGAAAAACAAAAATTTGGGATATAAAGATATCAGCAAAAGCTTTGATGAAGTGTTTAAAACAACAGCTTTAGATTTAGATAAAGTATTACCACAACCTTTTCTTAATAAGAATAGATATGATATCACAATTAAAAATGCCAATTTTGATTATGCTTTCTTTAAACTAAGTTTTGATACTAATTTCTTTGATCCCCTTATTTTTGATGATGAAGAATTCAAAAATGAAATTCTAAAAATTAGTTATAACTTTAATTTGAACGAAGAAGATATGAAAGAAGCGTTACTGCGTACTGTTGAAATAGATAAGGATCTGAAACCTCAAGATATTGCAAAGAATGCACGAGCGATTTATAACATGAAGAATAAAAATAAACCAGCTAAATTTGTTACCAAAACACCAGATCCATACCTTGCAAGCGAGCAAGATGAAGAGACTACGAAAGTGATAGACACGCTAGAAAGAACAAGCTTAGCTACTATTTTAGAAAGTATTAGTGGAATGAAAGCAACAAATAGCGAATTAGCGATGTTTGAGGATTTACAACGGACAACAGGATTACCTCAAGGAATCATTAATGTTATGATTCTTTATGTCAATAAAGAAAAGGATGGTGTACTTCCTGGAGCAAGTTATTTTGAGAAAATTGCAGCAACATGGAAACGAGCTGGGATTACTTCAGCAAAAGAAGCCCTTGACTATATTAATAAACCAAAACAAAAGAAATATAGTAAGACGGTTAAAGATGCTCCAGATTGGTTGAAAAAGTATGCTGATGATCATAAAAATACAGTTCAAGAAGATATTTCTGATGAAGAAGCAGAAAAGATTTTGGCTAAGTTAAAGGAAAAGAACAAGGTGAAAAACGAATGAAAGCAATTGAAAAATTAAAAAAAGAATTGTTTAAAAGCCAAGAAATCATCGATTTTTGTAAGCAATATAAATTAACAGAAGAACAAATCGAAGATAGAATTTCTGAACTAACTTTACATAAAGAAAATGTAGAAATTTGTGCGAAGTGCCTAGGGAAACTTCCCTGTCAATCCAGTGCTTATCAAATGATGACAATCTTGAAGTATGAGAGTGATAGAATTAAAATCGTTTATAAGGATTGTCCTTATGTTACAAAAAAAGAAATATACCCAATTCAGTTTATTCATTGTCAAAATCGAGAAAACAAAGAATTAATGTTTGACAAAATTAGTCAAGCGAAAGCTCTAGAAGCGATTGATGATTTTGTTGAGCAGTATGAAAAAGGGAAAAAAATAAAAGGAATGTATTTATTTGGAGGCTTTGGCGTTGGAAAAACCTTTCTACTAATGGATCTTGCCAAGCGCTTAGAAAAAAAGGGAACTAGAATCATTTTCGCTGGTTATCCCGATTTAATGCGGCAAATAAAAAGTGAAATTTATGGTAAGGCAGAGGAAATAATTGCTGAGTTAAAAACAATAGATATCCTTGTTCTTGATGATATTGGTAGTGAAAATAATACTCCATACATTCGTGATGATGTATTGTCACCCGTATTACAATATCGTATGGATAACGACTTACCAGTATTCATGACATCTAATTTGAATTTTAATGAACTGAGTAAACATTTTAGTGAAACAAATAATGAATTAGATGATATGAAAGGACGTCGTATCATTGAAAGAATAAAATATTTAATGAAACCATTCGAAATAAAGGGCGAAAATTATCGTAATAATGAATAACTATGAAACACAGATCACACTGTGTTTTTTTGTTTTTATGGTTAAAAAGGGAGAATTTAGAAAAAAACAAAAGTTACTTGTTTTCTATATATAAAAAATATCTTTCAAAAAATCTAAAAGTAGTATATAATAAAGTGAGTTATTATACTTGTATGATATAAAGGAGTTCTCTATGGTGAAAAGAATATTAGGTTTTATTTCAATTATAGCGATACTATTCATAGCAACAGGATGTATCAATATCACAAGTACCATTGAATCAATCGAAGTGGATAAAACAACAATTCCTACCGAGGTAACTGTTGGTGATTTTGTACTATCTGATATTGAAATTATCGTTCATCGAACAGATAATACTAGCTATAAAAAGACCGTTACAAAGAGTATGCTATCGGAAGAGGCTTTACAAAAATTAAAAGAACCAGGGGTCCATAATATATATGTTCGTTATGAAGGAAAACTTGACTTGATGACGATCATTTTATTGGAAAAATATCCTGATATAACAATAACCTTTGAAACAAATGGTGGCAGTGAAATACAAGATCAAGTAATCACTAAGAATTCAAAGGTTTGGCGACCTAGTAATCCTACCAAAGAAGGTTATGTTTTTGGTGGCTGGTTTACCGATGTAGAAATGGAAAATGAATTTTCATTTACAACAATTGTAGCGGAGTCCATTACTTTGTATGCAAAATGGGGTTCACGTGAGAATATCATAACATTTAATGGGGGAAGTCAAGTGTTCACTTTTACAGTTGATGTCCCAACAGGAGAAAAAGTATCTACACCAGAAAATCCAGTGAAAGATGGATATACTTTTGGTGGTTGGTATATTGATAGTGAATATACTACGCAATATAATTTTGAAAATATCGTTCGTAATTCTTTTACTTTATATGGTAAATGGATACCAGAAGAATATACAATTCATTTCAATAGCAATGGTGGTAGCGAAATCACTAGTGTTATGGTATTAAGAGATCAATTATTAACAGAACCAGTAGAACCAACTAAAGCAGGATTTGAAATTGAAGGCTGGTATCTAAATGCTGAGTTAACTCAAGAATATGATTTCACAACAGTGGTTACAGGAGACTTTACCCTTTATGCAAAGTGGAAAGTAGCAGAATGGACCATTACTTTTACAACCAATGGCGGATCATTAATCGATTCTATCGAAGTTAATCATGGAGGAGTGATTCCTAGTATTACAAATCCAAACAAACAAGATTATACTTTTGCTGGTTGGTATCTAAATTCCGAGCTAACAGAAAGTTTTGTACCAACAATGACTATTACCGAAAATGTTACCCTTTATGCAAAATGGACGAGAATTCTCTATTCAATGGATTTCAATTCTAATGGGGGAACAGCAATTGGATCTAAGATTATTCAATCAGGAGAAGTTGTTAATAAACCAACTGATCCAACCAAATCAGGATTTGTTTTTGCTGGTTGGTATGAAGATAGTGGCTTAACAGTATTATATAATTGGGAAAGTGCGGTTAGAGAAAATTTAATTCTATATGCACGATGGGCAATTGATCCAAATATTCCTCAAGAAGAACATGTAATTATTTTTGATTCTGATGGTGGAAGCGAAGTAAATAGTATTGAAGTTGTTGAAAATGAAAAGGCAACTGCACCAATAAATCCTACGAAAGATGGATACACTTTTGGTGGTTGGTATATTGATATCACCGATGAATATCCTTTTGATTTTAACACACCAATTATTCATGATTATGTATTCATTGCCAAATGGTTATCAAATCATACGGTTACTTTCTTAGATCATGTTGGAAACATTTTAAAAGTACAAACAGTAGGAGATGGATTAACTGCTACTGCACCAATTCCTCCTGTACGTGAAGGATATGACTTTAGATTTTGGAATGTTGCCTTTACCGAAGTTAGATATGATTTAACAGTAAGACCTATTTACGCAGTATCTACTTATGTAGTAGTGTTCAAAGATGCTGATGGAACAGTGCTGTCAGAACAAACAATAGAATATGGCTCTGATGCTGTATTACCAGCAGATCCTGATTTAATGAATGCTCAAGGATATCATTTTATTGGTTGGGATAAAGTAACAACGGATGTTGCTAGCGACTTGGTGGTTACAGCAAAATATGCTATTAATACTTATACGGTAACTTATGTTGATTACAATGGAAATGTATTGAAAACACAAGAAGTTCCTCATAATGGAAAAGCAACAAATATTACTGTAGATGTTCCATACTTGGAATTATTAGGATGGTATCAAACCAATGCTTTCGTCAATATCTTTAGATTTGATACAACAATCATTACTGAAGATATTACTATTTATGGTAAATTTGACTTTAAGAATACAATTTTGTATGTAGTAGATACCAGTGTTACACCCAATACAATTAGAATAAATTCTTGGAATGTTCAAGGAATTACGGATTTAATTGTTCCAGAATATCTAAATGGTTTGAAGGTTACTTCATTGAGTAATCTATTGAACACAAATGCTCTTACAAGTATTACATTGCCAAAATATATTGAAGAAATTACATATGCATCATTATTAACAGCAATATCTTTAGAAAGAATCGCAATTGATGATGGAGCTCTTCATTTCACAACAGTCAATGGTGTATTATACAACAAAACAAAGACGAATTTACTGTTATATCCAAAAGGTAAAAATGATATTGAATTTACCCCAGAAAGTACAGTAACAACAATCAATAATGAAGCCTTTAAAGACACAAGTAAATTAATACGAGTGATTTTCCCAAGTTCAATTACAACATTAGGTGATTATATCTTTACTAACACAAATATTTCTGCTGTTGATTTCAGTGCAGTTAGTTCTGTACCAGTAACGACTGCTTCTACTTTTGATGGAGTAAGTGCTCACTTTAAAGTGATTGTAGCTAGTGATAAGGTTGCTACCTACGATGCAGCATGGATGGTTACTATTTATTCAATTACACAAAAATCTGGCGACTTCTTGTTTGTTGAAGTAGATAATAAAATTACTATCTTACAGTATCTAGGATCTGAAATTAATGTTACAGTTCCTAGTCAAATTAATGCAAAAGATGTCACAATGATTGAAAGCTATGCTTTCTATGGTTTAACAGGCATTAGAGGATTGATTTTACCAAGTACAATAGTAGAAATTAAAGCAAATGGATTATTGAACCTTGATTTAGAGTATTTACAAGTGGATGGAGATATTACAATTCCTATTGGTTACAAGACTGCTTTCGAGAGTGAATTAGCCAACACGATAGTATATGTTCCAACGGCTCTATTAACAGGAACAAATGCCTTTTCTGATTTATCAAATGTATACGATAAAAACATTATCATTGGAGATTTTGCTATTATTCGTCGTCTTACTAAATATGGTATTTTACAATACCTAGGCGATGATAGTGAAGTAATCATTCCTAATACGATTGGAATAAACACAATTTCCTTTGTTGAGGAAAAAGCTTTTGATGGTATGGATAATCTTGAAGTAGTAGAAACTCAAGGATTAAATCTTGTCAACTTTGCAAAAGAATTTGACAAAGATGTTATTTTAATAGTTCCTGATAATTTACTAGAGGAATATCTTGTTACCTATGAAAATACAGCTATTTATCCAAGTTCAATGGTAATAACGAAAGCAAGTAATTATATTTATGGAGAATTAGCCAATAAAATTACAATCATTAGAATTTTAGGTTGGAATGAAT
The DNA here is from genome assembly GCA_964411675.1 of uncultured Bacteroidales bacterium. Classification (GTDB taxonomy): domain Bacteria; phylum Bacillota_I; class Bacilli_A; order ML615J-28; family CAG-698; genus JAAYBG01. The sequence continues at coordinate 16,181 of CAYPLR010000022.1, read as the reverse complement.
CGATTACGATTCCTACTACAATCGATGGTAAAGATGTAGAATCCATTGGCAGATTTGCAATTTATTATATGCCGATTACTACTACGGAAGTAGTGGTACCACAAAGTATTAAAAATCTAGCAGATTTCGCTTTATACAATGAAAATGATGTGGATACTAGTATTCGTTTCCTTGGCGCCTGTCCAACAAATATTGGCTATCAAGTATGTCATAGTGAAGATGTTGTTTTAGTAGCTAGTGAGTATTTCAACATTTATTTGAATAACTTTACAGAATGTAGTGTTCATAATGTTGGTTCAGTAGTAGCACAAAGCGATAATTTCCGTTATTCAATTTATAATAATAGTATTGGTATTGTTAAGTATATCGGAACAGAGAAAAACGTTGTTGTCCCTGCTACCATTAATGGTATGAATGTTACTAGTATTTATGCTATGGCATTTGCGAATAATACTACTGTAGAGACAATCAGTTTACCAACATCGATTACTTATATTGGTTATAAAGCATTCCATAATTGCATGGCACTAAATAGTGTTACTGTGAATTCATTGGTAGTACCAAAAGTAACAGTGCTAGCGGATAACTGGATTTTATTCTTTGTTCCTGAAGTTGTTTTAGAAGATTATCTAGGAGATAGCGATTGGAACAAATATCAAATTTATCGAACAGGTACAGAGATCTTACAAAATTCTTATTGTAAATATATTATTAATACTACTTTAGAAGAAGTAACCATCGTAAAATATATTGATAGTATTGAGCCAGGTGAAGTTAGAAAAGTAGCAGGATATTTTGTTAGCACTGTTGGAGCATATGCTTTCTATGATAGCCCAGGAACATCGATTATATTGGACGCGTATGTTCAAACATTGGGATACAAAGCGTTACAAAAGGATATTACTCAAGTAACACTGAAGTCAGAAAAAGTTAATGTAACTGGTGATTATATCTATGAAGATTTGATTGTCTTTACTAGATCATATGACATATCATGGTACAGAAATAATAGTTATTGGTCAAATTATGATATCTATGAAGAAGGTACAGTTTTCTTAACTTACAATGATTTATACTTCTCTTATTACAATGGAGCAATTACAATATTAGAATATCGTGGAACAGCAGATACAATAACAATTAATCAAACAATTACGGTAGGAGTCATGACTGGAACAGTAGTTGCGATTAATAAACGGGCTTTCTATGATAATACCATGTTAGAAGAAATTACACTTCCTAGTACAATCACAAAAATTGGTGAATATGCCTTTTACAATTGCACTTCTCTAGCAACGATAACGGGTGGTAGTGGTATAACTGAAGTAGGAGTAAAAGCATTCCATAATACTCAGTGGTATGCCAATGCGACAGCAACACAATTTGTGATGTTTGGTAATGTCTTATATAAGTATAACCAAATTTCTGGAGTTAGTAGTAATGTTACTGTCCCAGCAAATGTTAAAACAATTGCTGATTATGCATTTAGTGGTGTAACTACTATTGCTACAGTATCGATTCCAAATACAGTTACCTTAATTGGTTCTCATGCATTTGAAGGATGTAGCAACTTAACTGGTGTGACGATTGTTAATGGTGGCATTAATAGAATTGATGATTACACATTTGCTAGTTGTACAAGGTTAAGAAATATTACGATTCCAGCCTCAGTTGTTGCGATAGGAAAATATGCTTTTGCTGGTTGTACAACACTAGATGCGATATCATTTGGTACAGGAGTTAGAAGTATTGAAGATTATGCTTTTAAAGACTGCACACAATTACTAACGACTGCTTTACCAAGATATTTATCAAGTATTGGAAAAATGGTTTTTGCTGGCTGTAATAACCTTGTTACTGTCACATTAGATACTTTAAATACGACTTATAAAGTAACAGACAGTATTTTATTAACTAAAAACGGGGAAACTATTATTCAAGATTTAGTGCCACTAACAAGATTAAAACTAACGATTCCTTCAACAGTAAAGAAAATCGAACCTGGAGCTTTTGTAGGTAGTAAATTTACTGAAGTGATTATCAGTTCAAATCAACTTCTAATAATGCCGTTAGCATTTGATAACAATACAAATCTAACAAGGATTATCATTAAAGCTACAACACTACCTTCTATTGAAGCTAATAGTTTTGGAGATTTTAACCATTATGTTTATGTCTATGGAAATATGGTAGCTGAAGCCAACGCAAATGAAGTTTTTGGTAACTATGAAATAAAACCAATCTTTAGTTTTGCTTCAACAAGTGTCAATGTTGTTATTACAGAAGAGTTTACGACTGTAGCAAACTCTATCTTAGATACAACAGGATATACAATAACCTATTCATCAAGTGATACAGAGATTATTCGTTATGTAAATAGTAAATTAATCGGAGTTAAGATTGGTACAGCGACAATTACAGCAACACTAAATACCGATCCAACACAAACTTGTACCATTACAGTTAATGTTATTGCACGATAAATATTGACGAAATCAAACTATCGCTATATAATATATGAAATGGCTTTGATCTGAACACGATCATTAAAACAATTTATTTCTAGAGAAGTAGGATGGTGGAAACTACTAATAAATCTTAATGATTACTCTCGGGGAGCCGATTATGAAAATAATCCGTGAATCTAGCGTTAATAGAATCAAGAGCAAACAATTTATTGTTTGAATTAAGGTGGTACCGCTGTAGAAACAGTCCTTTGCGTAAGCAAAGGGCTTTTTTATATTGTAGATTGAAAAAAGAAGAAAAAAATGTTAAAATTGAGATAAGGAGTAATAACTATGAAAATTACATTTTTAGATGGTAGTACAAAAGAATTTAGTAAAGGCACTAGCGCCTTAGAAATTGCTAGTAGTATCTCTTCCAGTTTAGCAAAGAAATCCATTTGCGCTAAAATAAATGGTAAATTATGGGATTTAAAACGCTCAATTGAAGAAGACGCTACGTTAGAATTAATTACAAAAGAGAATCCTGAAGCACAAGAAGTCCTAAATCATTCTTGTAGCCATTTACTAGCAAGCGCGGTAAAGAAATTGTATCCTCAAGCTTGCTTTGGCGTTGGTCCAGCAATTGAGGAAGGTTTTTACTATGACATTAACCCAGGAGACAATGTTAAGTTTACAGAGGAAGATTTGGTCAAAATAGAAAAGGAAATGAAGCATATTGCAGCTTCTGATTTGGAATTTAAGAGAATTGAAGTATCAAAAGAACAAGCTTTAGAATTATTTAAAGAAGATAAGTACAAAATAGAAATTATTTCTGAACTTCCTGAAGCAGAGACAATTACTTGCTATGAACACGCAGGATTTAGAGACCTATGTCGTGGACCTCACGTTATTAGTACAAAATGGTTAAAGTTTTGCAAACTATTAGCAGTTAGTGGTGCATATTGGCGTGGAGATAGTAAAAACGAACAATTACAAAGAATCTATGGTACTTGTTTCTTTTCTGAAGAGGAATTAAACAAACATTTAGAAAACTTAAAAGAGCGTGAAGCTAGAGATCATCGTAAATTGGGTCGTGAATTGGAGTTATTCATGTTGAGCGAATATGGCCCAGGTTTTCCTTTCTGGCTACCAAAAGGTATGGTATTAAGAAAGCAATTAGAAGATTACTGGTTTAAAATACATACTCGCGAAGGATATCAATTCATTCAAACACCAATTATGTTGAATAAAGAATTGTGGGAGACATCAGGACACTGGGCAAATTATCGAGAAAACATGTATACATCTGAGATTGATAAACATGAATTTGCGATTAAACCAATGAATTGTCCAGGAGGAATGTTAGTTTATAAACACAGCCTACATTCCTATAAGGATTTCCCATTAAAAGTTGGAGAACTTGGATTAGTTCACCGTCATGAAGCAAGTGGAGCATTAAACGGATTGTTTAGAGTTCGTAACTTCACACAAGATGATGCTCATATTTTTATGACACCGGATCAAATCGTAACAGAAGTGGGAAGGCTAATTAAATTATTTGAAGAAGTATATTCAGTATTTAATCTTTCTTATCACATCGAATTATCAACAAGGCCAGAGCATAAATATATTGGTTCTATTGAAATTTGGAATAAAGCTGAGGCAGCCCTAGCAGATGCTTGTCGCTCTGTAGGCCGTGAATATAAAATTAATCCAGGAGATGGTGCATTCTATGGACCAAAATTGGATTTTAAATTGAAAGATTCAATGAATCGTATTTGGCAATGTGGTACCATTCAACTAGATATGAATTTACCAGAACGTTTTGACTTGACATACATTGATGAAAATGGTGAAAAGAAACGTCCAGTTATGTTACACCGTGCTCTATTTGGTTCAATCGAACGATTTATCGGTGTTATTATTGAACATTTTGGAGGAGCATTCCCAACTTGGCTTGCTCCTGTTCAAGTAAAATTAATCCCCGTTAGTAATGAACATCATTTAGAGTATGTTAAAAAGGTAAAGAATCTATTGTTTAGCGAAGACATTCGCTGTGAAATCGATGACCGAGAAGAAAAACTTGGCTATAAGATTCGTGAAGCCCAAACAAAGAAGATACCATATCAACTAGTATGTGGGGACAATGAGGTAAGCAATAATTTAATTACATATCGTAAATATGGTTCTAATCAAACAACAACAGTTACGATTGCAGAGTTTATTACGATAATCAAACAAGAAATCAAAACAATGGGAAGGTAAAAGATGAGTAAAAAATGCTTTGAAGATTTAATTTTTTTTCAGAATCGTTTGAGTCAAAATAATAAGAAAAAATTTCGTGATTTTGTTTTTGAACGCGCGGGAGAATTAGGTTTACGAAGTGAAAATTACCCTCGTTTTAAAGGACAAAAGAATATATTAATTGGCGATATTAGAAAAGCAAAGTATGTTATCGCTGCTTATTATGATACACCCGTTAAAATGCCAGCTTTTATTACAAGAAAAGCGCCATTAAGTAATTTACTTTTATCAGCGTCTTCTGTACTACTAGCAATCCTTTTGGTTGTCTTTTTCCCTAAAGTTTTCTATCTTGCCATTCCTTTTGTTTTATTAGCAATTTATAGTATGGGTTGGCTTGGCGGAGGAGAACGATTTAATTTTAATACCTCAAGTGGAATTCTTTGCTTACTTACTTTAATGAAAGAAGTAAAAACGATGAATAACACCATTGCTTATGTGTTTTTAGATAACCATTATAAAGGCTTTTTAGGAGCAAAAGCAATGTACAATCAGATGGTAAAAGAAAATTTAATCAGTTTAGATAAAAAAATAATTTTTATTGATAAAATAGGTCAAGGAAGACATTTTGTTTTTGATTATTTTCGAGAAACAAAATTTATTGATGAGGTAAAAGAAGCAATAGAATTAAAAGTTCTTGATCAGGTAAAACTTCATTATCGCGAAGATACAAAAAAAGATAAATCGGATTATACTGCTTTTGAAAAACTACATCACGTAGCAATCAGAGCTTATCCTAGTATGAAAGACAACGAGTATTTCTTCCCTAATAGTTTTTACAATGATAAGAATATTGATTTAGAGAATGTTGATTATATTATAATCGGAATAAAAAAATATTTAGAAAAATACAATGTTCAAGTAGAAGAAGAAGCGCCTAAAAAACCAGTTAAGAATGTTATGAATTCATAATGTTGGGAAGGAAAAAAGATGGAAAAAGTAAAATTAGACCATTATTCTAAAAAAATACTTATTATTCTATATGATTGTGTGATGACTGCATTAGCCGCCTTCTTAGCATTATGGTTAACAGAGGAAGATAAAAGTGCAATCGACTATAATAATACTTTATTTTATTTAATTCCTTTTATAGGATTAACCATTATTATTTTTGCTGGATTAAAATTATACGATAGTTTATGGCGTTATGCAGGGATTAGCGAAATAGCAAAAATCCTATTCGGAGTTTTTTGTGTTTTGGTGATTAATGCTATTGTTTTTGTTGTAACCGATGGCTTTGTCACTTTTAGATGGTGTCTTGTTGCCGCTTTACTACAGATAGTATTTGTCATGTTGAATCGCTTTTTCTATCGTTTTGTTAAACATTATGCTTTTCATAATAACATCCCTTTTAAGAAAAACCATCAAGAGGGAAAAATAAAAGTAATGGTCGTTGGTGCTGGGGAAGCGGGAGTTAGTTTAATTCGAGAAATGCAAAGCGTCGAAGAATTGAATATGGTTCCATTAATTCTTATTGATGATGATCCTACTAAACTAAACAAATATACCTGTGGAGTAAAAATTGCTGGTAATCGTGATGATATTATTACATTAGCGAAAAAATATGAAATAGATCGGATTATTATTGCAATGCCATCAGCCAATCCACAAGAAATTTCTAAAATCATTATGATTTGTAAAGAGACCAAATGTAAAGTCCAAACATTACCAGGAATCTTTCAATTGGTTGGTGAAAAAGTATTAATAAAGAAAATAAGAGACGTTCAAATTGAAGATTTATTAGGTAGAGAACAAATAAAGGTTAATTTAAGTGAAATAACAAATTACTTAAAAGACCAAGTTGTATTAGTAACAGGTGGTGGTGGTTCAATTGGTTCTGAATTATGTCGCCAAATTGCTAATAGTTCTCCTAAAAAACTAATTATTTTTGATGTTTATGAAAATAATGCTTACGATATCGAACAAGAACTAAAGCGTAAATTTCCTATGCTAGATTTATTGGTATTAATTGGTAGTGTGCGTGACAAGGCAAAAATAGAAAGTGTTTTTTCAAAGTATCATCCTGATATCGTTTATCATGCCGCTGCTCATAAACATGTTCCATTGATGGAAACAAGCCCAATCGAAGCAGTAAAGAATAATGTGTTTGGTACTTTAAATGTTGCTCAAGTAGCATCAGAATATCATGCCAAGAAGTTCATTATGATTTCTACCGATAAGGCAGTACGACCAACAAATATCATGGGTGCAACAAAAAGAATTTGCGAAATGATTATCCAAACGATTGGTAAACATTCTGACACTGATTTTGTTGCGGTACGATTTGGAAATGTCTTGGGTTCGAATGGTTCAGTGATTCCTTTATTCAAGAAGCAAATAGAGATGGGAGGACCAGTAACCGTAACTCATCGTGACATCACGCGTTATTTTATGACAATTCCTGAAGCAGTAAGCTTAGTCTTACAAGCGGGAAGTTATGCACAGGGTGGAGAAATCTTTGTTTTAGAAATGGGAAAACCTGTCAAGATCTATAATCTTGCTGAAAATTTGATTAAGCTATCAGGATATATCCCTAATGTAGACATCAAGATAGAAATAACGGGATTACGCCCTGGGGAAAAACTTTATGAAGAATTACTCATGGAAGAAGAAGGATTACAGAGTACAGAGAATAAATTAATTTATATTGGTAAGCCAATTGAATTAGATGAAGAAAATTTCTATCATAAATTGTCAGAATTATATCAATTATGTTTGGAAGAAAACTTAGACATGAAAGTGATTATTAAGGAGTTAGTTCCTCAGTATCATCCTAATGGTGAATAGGCATGCTTGATCTTTTAAAATACATTTTATTAGGATTAATTCAAGGGGTAGCAGAAGTATTACCTATTTCTTCTAGCGCTCACCTTATCATAGCTCAAGAGCTAATGGGAATTAGTGATGATACGTTAACGTTTGAAGTTTTATTACATCTTGCAAGTTTAATTGCGATTTTAACTTTCCTATGGAAAAAGCTATGGCAATTAATCAAAGGATTTTACTATTATGTTTTTAAGAAAAATAAAGAATATGAGAAAGATTTTAAATATGTAATTTTTCTTATCATCTCAACAATTCCAGCAGTTATCTTTACTTTATTATTTAAGGATGTTATTAACTCATTAGGTAGTAAACTATGGTTAGTGGGAGCATTGTTAATCATGAATGGTTGCATTTTATTAATCATGACAAGAATTGTTGGCTTCAGAAAAAGAGAAGAGTTAAATTATAAAGATGCTCTTGTGATTGGTTGCTTTCAATGCCTGGGTATTTTACCAGGTATTTCTCGTAGTGGGTCTTGTTTATCTGGGGCTTTTACTCGTAAAATTGAGAAAGAAACAGCAGCAGACTATGCATTCTTATTATTCATCCCAGCGGTTTTAGGAGCAACGGTATTAGAATTGAAAAATCTAGGAAGCCTTTCTAGTGAAACAAGCAATTTAGTTTATTATATTGTTGGTTTCATCGTAGCGATGGTTACTACATATTTTTCTTTTAAACTTTTATTAGCCGTGATTAAAAAAGGAAAATTAAGCTGGTTTGGTTATTATTGCTTAGCGATTGGCTTTGGTGTTTTGCTACAACAAATAATCACAAAAATATAAAATATCAGTTAGTTAAAAATAGAAATAAAAAATGTTTAATCAATTATCTGTAAGTGGAGAGTATTTATGAAAAAAGGGATTGGGTATTTTTTAAAGGGAATATGTATCGGTATTGCTAATGTTATTCCTGGTTTTAGTGGTGGAACAATGGCTGTTATTTTAAATATCTACGAAGAAGTGATTTATGCTTTTAGTAATTTCTTCAGTCATCCCATTGTAGTTTTAAAAAAACTATGGACTCTATTAGCCGGAGTAATTGTAGGAATTGTTATTTCTATCCTAGCAATAGCCAAACTATTAGAATTATTTCCTTTACCAACAATCTTATTTTTTGTAGGTTTATGTGTTGGATCGATTCCTAATGTTTATTTAAATGCGAGAAAAAGCAAAAAAATTACCATCAAAGACGGGATTGCTTTCGCAATTGCCATTTTCATTATGGTAATTTTACCACTGATTAATAATAGCAATTCTTTTTCTGGGGACATTAATATCACTGTAATTATTGTCTTATTTTTCATGGGTGTTGTCTCTGCGGCAGCAATGATCATACCAGGTATTAGCGGATCTTTAACTTTAATGGCTTTTGGTTATTATATTTATATTGTAACGAATATTAAAGATCTATTCATGGGATTGTTAGCATTGGATTTTAGTAACCTCTTAAATAGTTTTATATCGGTTTTTTTCTTTGTTATCGGTTGTGTTTTAGGGGTAGTATATGTTGCAAAATTAATTAACTTCTTGCTGAAAAAGTATTATCAAACAGTGTATTTCACTATTTTGGGATTATTAGTTGCTTCACCATTTGTAATCGTATGGATGAATTATGATTCTTTAGTTGCTAACTTACAAATAGGAAATATTATTGTTGGGGTATTGTGTTTTCTATTAGGGATTGTTGGAGTTATTTTATCAGAAAGATTAAGCAAAAAAATAGATGAGTAAATCCTCATCTTTTTGTCTATATAGGGATTGTTATGGAAAGCAAGAAAAAAATAAATTATATCTATCTAGTTTTATATGTATTAAGTATTTTAATTGTTTATATTTCGTCACTACAAAGTGGTAGTGTTTCTTCTAGTGAATCTGGTTGGATTACTAATTTTTTACTTAAAATAATTACTAACCTTGATTTTTTAAAGTTAGATCTTGATTTTGAAACACTTCATAGTATTGTTCGGAAATTAATAGGCCATTTCGGATGGTTTTTTGTTGTTGGTATTTTTGGCTTCTTAACCTTTTCTCCCTTTTTAGAGAATAAACCAAAAGGATTATGGATATCTCTATCAATTGGTGTAGTTATTGCAATTACATCTGAATTGCTACAGTTCTTTGCGATTGAACGTGGTCCGATGGAAAGTGATATGGCAATCAATTTTAGTGGCTATTTGACTAGTACTCTACTATGCTTCATTATTTATAAAATCAAAAGGAATCAAAGGAGTAGCAATAAAAAAAACTTTAATTCAAATCAATAAAATGGTATAATAGGAGTACAAAAATAACAAGTAGGGAACAGACATGATTAGATTGGTAAAAACTATTTTTGAAAAAGCATACTTTGTAATCATTTTAGTGGTTTTTTATTTTTTATGGGCAAATCCTTATTTACAAATACATAAACAAATAGAGAATAGTATCATTACGAAAGCAGAAAATTTAGCTTTGTTAGTAATCGGTAGTTCTATCTTTTTGTTACTTTTATTATGCAAAAACACGAAAATTGTTATTCCGCTTATTCTATTTACTCCTTTTGTTTTTTCACATCCTTTTGATGCATATACGGTACCCTCCAATTTATATTTGTGTGTTGGGTTAGTATTACTAGGCTTAGTGATTCACCTGATTCGATATCGTGAAAAATTCAAGTTCGGGCGTTTTTTTATCGGATTACTGAGTTTATGCCTTGCGTTAATGCTGGGAGGAATTGCAACAAAAGCAGAATATCTTCCTAAACAACTCGGTTTTATGGCTTTGTGCTCCCTTGGACTTTTGTTCTTCTATTCTTTTTTTGTAACTACAGCGAAAATGAGCTTTACTGATTTAGCAAGAGTACTTACATATTTGGGTATTTTTGTTCTTTCACAAGTAATCACTTACTACAGTATTCAAGGGAATGTTGTTGATAGTTTATTGTCTAAAGAAGTTATGGTTGGATGGGGAGTTACTAATAATATAGGACTAATCTTACTCTTTACATTTCCTTTTACTCTATATTTAGCAATTTCCAATAAGGGAGTAAAAACAATCTTATTTACAGTAATTACTTTTTTTCAGTTGATAGCAATTTTATTTACCTATTCACGCGGTTCTATTTTTTCAATGGTTTTAGGATTTATTTTATTATTCCCTATTGCGATAAAATATGCAAAAGATAGATGGAGTTTCTTATCAACCTTTAATATTTTACTATTAGGACTATCCTTTATTTTAGTTTATACAGGATACAAATACCCTGAGTACTTTAGCCGTTTTTATGGATATGTACTAAAAATTGATTTCGATAGTATTAATGGTAGAATTCCTATTTATCAAGAAATATTCAACGCTTTCAAAGAGAGACCATTATTTGGCCATGGTATGTTTGCTCCTTTTTCAGATACTAGTGAAACCTATACCTGGGGACATAGTACCCTTTTACATACTCTTTATACAGCTGGTAGTTTTGGTGCAGGAGCGCTCCTATTTCATCTTGGTGAGAAGTATTATTGGTTGCTACGTCAAATTAATATAAAAAAAATAATGGTAATCTTTAGTTTTGCAATGTCAGGCTTATATGGACTCTTTGATGTGAGTTACTATTTTATGAATTATATGATTCTATTAATTATTGCAATGGCAGTATTAGAGCCAGATTTAGTTACTACTGACAAGTGAGGTCTATTATGAGATTTTTTTCTAACGATGGTATCGGTAACATTCCTGGGCTAATGGGTTGGGAACATCTTCTTTATATCTTATTATGTGCTATTTTAGTAATAGGATTATTACTTCTTACACATAAGTTTTCTAATGAAAAGGTTGAAAAAATAATCAAGATTATTTTTTGGGTTGTTTTAATCTTGGAAATTTTAAAGATTATTTGGAATTTAACGGTGAGAATCGGAACAACACTAAGCGACTGGATTCCCTTATACTATTGTAGTCTCTTTATTTATGGTCTTGGCTTTGCCAGTTATGGAAAAGGAAAGCTGAAAAGGTTAGGAGAGTCATGGATTTTTTATGGACAAATTATTGCAGGGATTGCTTTTATTTGTTATCCATCGACGGCATTATTAATTCATCCTCTTCTTCATGTTTTAACATTTCATAGTTTAATATATCACAGCTTAGCCATTTTTGTTGGATTAATTATGGCTATTACAGGTTATTTTGAACCTAAGAGACAAGACTTTACCACTTATACAGTTAGTTTATTTATTGTTTGTTTATTTGTTTATTTTTTAAATAAATTGATAGGTACAAATTTAATGTTTTTAAATGAACCACTTGCTATATGGCCTCTAGAGAATATTTTTCGTTTTTCGAAAATCTTATATCCAACTGTTATTTCATTGGCTCAAGTTTGTGGGACTTATGTCATTAGTTTTGGCATTTATAGGCTTACAAAATGTTGGATTAAGAAAAGAAAAAGTGAACAAGTTGACAAAAGTTAGGAAAGCAATTATAATGATTTAGGTTAGGGAGGGATAAAGATGGAAAATAAGGAGATACCACATGATTTACGGAAGGTGGCAGAGGAGTTTTTAAACTCCCAAAAAATTGTAGAAATAAAAGAAATTGAAAGTGGGCATATCAATAAAACATATTTAGTGGTAATGCCAGAATGCAATTATATCTTACAAGAGATTAATACCCATGTTTTCAATAGTCCATTTGGAATGATGCATAATATCAAAGAAGTAACAGAATATATTAAGAAAAAGTTGATTTATGATGGTAGAGATCCAAATCGAGCAACACTAAATATTGTTACTAGTCGTCTGGGACAAGATATTGTAATTTATAAAAATAGATATTGGCGTTGTATGCAGTATATTAATGGCTCAAAAACATACGAAATTATTGAATCAAAAGAAATGTTTTATGAAGTAGGAAAAGCAGTTGGAGAATTTCAGTTTCTTTTAAGTGATTTTCACACAAGAATTCTTGATGATACGATTAGACATTTTCATGACACTCCTTATCGTTATGAAAGGTTTTTGGATGCAATTAAATTAGACCGCTGTAATCGTGTGAAAGAAAGCAAAGAAGAAATAGAGTTTATTCAGACACATAGTACGATTTTCACAAAGATAACGTCAAAACTAGAAAAGAAAATCATTCCTTATCGTGTTACTCATAATGATACAAAATTAAGTAATGTTTTGTTAGATGAAAAAACAGGAAAAGCACTTTGTTTAATTGATTTAGATACAGTTATGAAGGGTTCTATTTTATTTGATTATGGCGATGCTCTTCGTATAGGAGCTTCTATTGCCGTGGAAGATGAAGTGGATTTAGAAAAAGTCAAGATTGATTTAGGGCTTATTGAAGCATTTACAAAAGGGTTTTTAAGTGAGGTTAAGGAAATCTTATGGCCAGCAGAAGCAGAAGCGCTTTATGATGGATATTTAATCATCACTTGTGAAATTGCAATGCGATTCTTACATGATTATTTAGAAGGAGATTTATACTTTAGAATTAATCATGAAAACCATAATTTAGAACGAGCAAGAAATCAAATTAAACTTGTACAAGAAATTGAAAAGAACGAAAAAGAAATTAAAGAAATAATTAATAGAGTTTTAAAAGAATTAAATTATGATGCAGAATTTTTTGCATAAAACCTTTAAAAACCTAGATTTTTAAAGGCTGATGTGTTATAATTAGACAAGGATGAAATAAAAGGGAGTGCGACATGGTTAATGAGAAAAACTTTGAGGAAAAAGGATTATCTTTAAGTGATTTATTTTTTCTTGCAAAGAAGAATTTGCTTTTAATATTAATAATTATTTTTGTTTCTATTTTAAGCGGAGGAATCTATGGATTTGGCATCAGAAAAACAACATATACTGCTGATGCAACAGCAATAGTCATGGCTGAAAGTAATACAGCGACTGCTAATGGTTATCAGGATTATCTTTATTCAAATTATTTAATTAATACGTTTAAAGACTTTATTGTTTCTGATTCGGTTGTTGAATTAGTAAAAGAGGAATTAAAAGAGCATGCCTTATCGAAAAAACAAATATTGGATTCGATTACAGTTAGCGTAACAACAAATTCTCTTATTCTTAGAATAAAAGCCAAAGCTAGGGATAATGATTTAGCTATTACTTTAGCAAATACTGTTTTAGATAAAGCGATGGAAGCTGCTAATGTAATGGAAAACGGAGAATATAAGTACGATGTGCTTGCCAATAAATTGGTTGATATGGAATATGCTTATGAAGCAACAGGCTCAAGAGGAGCGTTAACAGTTTTAATCATTAGTTGTTTGCTTGGTTTCATTGTTTCTTTTGGAATTGTTTTAATAAAATATTTGGTAGAAGATACCTTTACTTCAAAAGAAGAATTCGAGCAGATGTTTGAACTTAAGATATTAGCATTATTACCAAGTATCCAAATTGATGGAGGTAATAAAAAATGAGCTTATTGAATAATAAAATAGATTTTTTAGATCGTCAGGATGCTATTATTTTTGGTTCAACAGGAAATGAATCTTTAAAAGAATCTTATATTAGATTAAAGGATAACATCTTATATTATGGAATTGATGGGAAGAAGAAAGTAATTCAAATAGAATCATCAATTGGCGATGAGGCTAAAACCACAACCGTAGCAAATGTTGCTGTAGCTTTAGGATTAAGCGGGAAAAAAGTTTGTGTTATTGATTTAGACTTTAGGAAAGCACGATTACATCGTATCTTTCGTACTGAAAACATTAATGGCATAACAGATTATATGGTGGGAAGGATTTCTAAAGAAGAATTACATAAAAAGACTTCTTATGAAAATGTCACCCTAATTAATAGAGGTAGTGAAATTCAAAATTCTTCCATCGTTCTTACAAGTGACAAACTCAAAAATTTCTTTCAAGAACTAAGAAATGAATTTGATTTTATATTAATTGACTGTCCACCGGTATTATTAATCAGTGATTATATTCATATTTCACAATTAGCAGATGGTGTACTATTCGTAGTCGCTTATGGTAAGACAAAGAAGAAACAAGTAGCAGAAGCAATTAATCAATTACGAGTAAATAATGTAGACATCATTGGAGCAGCGTTTACTTTTTATGATCCAAAGAGATCAAATTCATATTATGAATATTCTTCATATAAATATTACGGTTACAAATATAAAGACGAATAATTGCTAGGATAGCATTTATGATTGACATTCATACCCATATTATTCCATTTATTGATGACGGAAGTTCAAGTATCGAGCATTCGCTTGCAATGATTGATGAAGCTATTCATCAAGGAATTACCGATATTATTTGTACACCGCATTATCGCAAGAATATTTTTATAGCGAATGTTGAGGATATAAAAGAGAAATATCAAATGATAAAAGATCGAACAAAAGATAAAACAATTCGATTGTTTTTAGGTCAAGAGATTTATTGTAATAAAATCAATGAAGTTATTGAAATGGTTAATAATGGTACAGTGATAACCCTAAACAATAGTAAATATATTTTATTGGAATTTTCTTATACTAACAAAATTGATATTAGTGAAATTGTATATGTGACTAGCTTAAAAGGATATATACCGATTATTGCTCACACCGAGCGATATCATTATCTTGATGTAGAAGCAGTTAAAGAAATCAAAAATAGTGGGGGATTCATTCAAATCAATGCTTCTAGTCTTATGGGTAAAGAGGGAATAAGGCAAAGAAAGTTTGTTTTCACGTTGTTTCGCGAAAAATTGGTTGATTTTGTTGCTAGTGATATTCATGAAAAGCGTAAAAATTGGATGAGTAAAGCTTATCGTTTAGTTGTAAAAAAATTTGGCCAGGATTATGGTCAAAAGGTATTTTTTGAAAATGCATTAACAATTTTGTCATAGGGGGTTGACAGCGATGAAATATGCAATAATACTAGCTGCTGGAAAAGGCACAAGAATGAAAACCGATTTACCAAAATGTGCATATCCTATAAACGGAACACCAATGGTAGAATATATAGTTAATAGTTGTAAGAAGAGTGGGATTAATAAAATCCTAGTGGTTGTAGGATATAAAAAAGAGTATATAAAAAGTGTTTTGAATGGTTCAGTTGAATATGTATTACAAGAAGAACAATTGGGAACTGCAAATGCGGTGATGTGTACAAAAGCAAGCTTGGAGAACAAAGAAGGAATCAGTTTAATTCTTCCTGGCGATATGCCATTGATTAATGAAAAGATTATTACTGAGCTAATGGACTATCATCAAGCACAAGGCAATGTTCTAACCATCGCTACAACGATGTTGGATAATCCTGATGGCTATGGAAGAATCTATCGTGAAAACGGGAAAATTAGAAAGATTGTTGAAGCATTAGATGCTACTCCTGAAATTCTAGAAATTAAAGAAGTAAATAGTGGTTTCTATTGTGTTGATATTAAACTATTATTCAAAGCCTTGGAAAAAGTGGATAACAATAACAGTAAGAAGGAATATTATTTAACAGATATTGTCGAGATACTAGCGCAAGATTATAAAGTAGGTACCTTTATTGTTACGAATAGTAAATACTTACTAGGAATTAATGATTTAACTAGTGCTCAAAAAGTTGAAGAAATTTTAAAATATCAAAGTGAATTTTAGTTCACTTTTTTATTAT
>CAYPLR010000021.1:0-30732 GCA_964411675.1 uncultured Bacteroidales bacterium | reverse complement strand
CATTCAATATGGTGGAGAAAAGGAGATTTAAACCCATTCGTTATGCTATTTTAGTCAATGATAGGTTAATTACTATTTCGTTACATCCAAATATTAATTTTGATACAATTTTTTATATATGCATTAATTATATCATATAGACTATAGAATTTGACATTTTTTTATAAAAGCCAAATATTTGTTTGCTACATAACATTTTAAACTCTTTTTGTAATAATTAAAAAGTGTAACCCATAAAGCAGTAAAAAAGCTCTAATATTCGTTTTATCAACAGATTTCAGAGCTTTTTCTTATATTTTAGCCTATTCTTCACCCAAAATAGGCCTATTTAATGCAAAAACTTTGATATAAAGCAAACATCGTTTGCTTTTGTATCAAAGTTAGCGTTCGTAAATGGTGCGGCTGATCGGATTCGAACCGACATGTTATAAACACTACCGTCTGAAGATAGCGCGTCTACCAGTTTCGCCACAGCCGCATCTTTTTATTCATCTTCAATGACGATACTTCGATGTCTATTTTTTCTTGTTGAAACAATAAGACCGATAATTGTTAATACTGCTCCTAAGATTCCCATCCAAGTTAATTTTTCATGTAAGAAAATAGCAGAAAAAATAATGGTAACAACAGGAATTGCATAAATATAGATTGTCGTTTTTACTGCTCCAATATGTTTTACAGCAATATTCCATGTTGAGAAGCATAGTGCTGAAGCAATTAAACCGAGAAACGCAATTGATAAGCCATTCTCCAATACTAATATTTTATTCATATCAAAATCAGGATTTGAAATTAGATAAATAGGTGTGATAAAGATAACTCCATATAAAGTAATTCTTCTTGTTACTTGAATCATATGATAACCATATTTCGAAGCAACCTTTGTCACCACAGAATAAGTAGCCCACATAAATACAGCAATCACTAGTAATAAATCCCCAAGTGGATTTAATTCTAATATAAACATACCATTAAATGTGACCAAAATTACTCCTAAAATGCTAATAATAAAACCTATAATAAATCGCTTTGTTAAACCTTCATCTTTTAACAAAAAAAAAGACAAAATAGCAGTAAAGAAAGGCGACATAGAAGTGATAATTGATGCATTAGTTGCTGAAGTATAGGTAAGTGCTGTATTTTCCAAAAATTGGTAAATTACTACTCCTGATAAACCAGCCAAAGCAAAAACTACTTCATGCTTCCATTTTTTAATAGTAAATATTTTAGGATAGGCAATAAGTAAAGCTACAAAGGCAATGACAAAACGATACAGCAAAATTTCAATTGGCTTAAAACTATTTAAAAGATTCTTGGTAACAACAAACGTAGTTCCCCATATCATAACAGTAAATAATGCTAATAGATTGCCTAATGTTTTTTTGTTCATATTATAATCCTCTAGTTGAATATTTTATCACAAAACAAAAATAAAATCGAGTATTATTAATTATTTTTAAATATCTTTTCTCTTGAAAACGTTTCAGCCTTTAATTGCCTTGATAAATCCTCTTTTTTAAGGTATAATTATCAAGGATAAAATAAATAGGAGCAATTATGAATATACTTTCTATTTTTTCATTAACCGAAAACAATTTACTTACCATCATTTTCTTTGCTTTAGGTGGTTTAGGACTCTTCTTATTTGGAATTAATTTGATGAGTGACTCCCTAAAAAAACTAGCTGGTAATAAATTAAAAATGTTAATTCAAAAAACAACAAGCAATACCTTTAAAGCTATTTTAGTCGGTATTTTGATTACCGTTGTCATACAATCATCCTCAGCAACTACTGTTATTGTTGTTGGTTTAATATCTGCAGGAATCATGACGTTAAAACAAGGTGTTGGTGTTATGTTAGGAGCAAATATCGGAACCACGATTACCGCTTTTATCATAGGTATTAATGCTTCTGATTATGCTTTACCTATCATCTTTATTGGAGCTATTTTAGTTCTCTTTATCAATATAAAACGTTGGAATTTATCTGGCGAAGCCATTCTTGGTTTTGGTGTATTATTCCTTGGCTTAGAATTTATGGGAACTGGTTTAAAAGAATTAGCAACTTTCCCATTCTTTACAAAAATCATAGAAGCATTATCTAATCATTGGATACTAGGTGTTTTTACTGGAGCAACATTAACAGCACTAATTCAATCCTCTTCTGCCTTTATTGGAATCTTACAAAAAATGTTTTCAACAGGGACAATTCCTCTAGTTGCTGCTATTCCAATTTTGTTTGGTTCTAATATTGGTACTACCGTTACTGCTTTACTTGCTAGTATCAGTGGAAGTCGTGAATCAAAACAAGCTGCTATTGGAAATATCATCTTTAAAACTTTAGGAACTGTATTATTTTTAATCTTTTTAAAGCCATTTACGACTTTGTTTGAACTATTAGAAACAAATGTCTTTGGCGAGGGTAATATGTTAACCTTAGCCGTTGTTCACTTAGTATTTAATGTTACAACAACAACCATTTTGTATTTCTTTATTAAATACTTACTGGTATTAATCAAAAAGATTATTCCTGACACCCCAGTTGGTGATGAAGAATATATATCAGCAAAATACCTAAATGAGGATTTACTAGAAAAATCACCCATTTTAGCGTTAGAAAGTTCACGTTTATCTATTATTGATATGAGCAAAGTTGCCATTAAAATGGTTGAATGTGCTCATAAGTATTTGAATGAGAATAATGATGTTCATTTCTTAAAATGCATGATGTTGGAAGATCAAATGGATGTCTACAATCACTTAATTCACGATTACTTAATGCAAGTTCATACTGAGAATTTCAGTGATGAAGAGAGTATCAATCAAGCAATTTATATCGATACCATTCGTGATTTAGAACGAATTGGGGATCACTCTGTTAACTTAGTAGAATTCTTCCAAGACCGTTATAATGTAGGTGTAATTACTGATGAGAAAACATTAAAGAATTTAAACTACTTCTTTGATCAAATCAATCATCAAGTTAATTATGCTGCTAAAACTTTTGAAAATCGCGATAAAAAAATAGCTTCCCAAATCATCAAACTCGAAGAAGAAATCGATACTTTAGAGCGAAAATATCGCAAAGAGCAATTAAATGCCATTGATACTAGTAATATCCTAAACGATATTCACTATGTTGACATTCTATCTAACCTAGAAAGAATCAGTGATCATTGCTGCAACATCGCAGAAAACATCATCGATCCATATTATATGAAAAAATAGCATTGACCAAATGATAGTATATCATTGATCAATGCTTTTTATTTATTTCTGACAATTAGGGCAGTAATATACTGAACCACCCATATATGCTTCTTTTGTAATCTGTCCACCACATTGTGGGCAGCCATTTTTATATGTTTTGCTTGATAGTTTTGTGTGGTAGCATCCTTCATGACCATAAATATCTTTTTCTGTATCACGGCCACCTAAATCACACATGGTTTGTAAAGTATCTTTGATGGCATGAAATAAGCAATCGAGCTCTTCTTTGGTTAATGTTACAATTTTACGTTTTGGATTGATTCCAGCAACAAATAAAATATCCTGTAAAACACCATTTCCAAGTCCAGGAAATCTTTGCTCTGTTGCTAGTAGTGCTTTTACTGATAATTTCTCACTAGTTTTATGAACAACAGCATAGTAATCATGAATCGTATAGTCAGGTGATAATATACTTTTCGCTTGTTTACTAGTTATGTAATATTCATTGGTACAATCACCTTTATGAGCGAGAATTCCTCCATACATCGTAACAGTAAATGCAAGTTTTGATTGATCTGTAAATTCAATCAGCAATTGGTATTTAGTAGGAATCTCTTCACCTAGTTGTAAATAGCGAGGAGTAATCCCATCATCAATAGCGATATAAGTATCGGTAAACTCAAGTTCTAATACAATTCCAAATCCTTGAGCTCTAGTAAACATTTTTTCTTTTAGCAATCCATCATAGTTTTCTGGATTACCACTAAACCATGTCAATTTATGTTCATTGGTGGGTGGATAAACTTTTTTTACTATTTTCCCTTGTAATGCAGTTTCTAATTGCTTGGCGTAAGCCAATACTTCTGGTAATTCTAACATTTCAACCTCCTTTATATACTAATATCAGCAAATTTCACTGGAAAACCATTTTCAATATCATGAGGAGACATTTCTATTTGGTAACCAATTTTCCCAGCACTAAAGACGATTTTCGAAAATGTTAATGCTGAAGAATCAATCCATGTTGAAAATGCCTTCTTCATTCCAATGGGGGAGCAGCCTCCATGAATGTAACCTGTTAGGGGTAACAAATCCTTTTGCTTGATTAAAGCAATGGATTTCACATTCACTTCTTTTGCAGCTTTCTTTAAGTCTAAGTTTTTCAATACGGGAACTAAAAACACATAGTTCATTTTATTGTTTGCTTCCGTTACCAATGTTTTAAACACCCGTTCTGGAGGAATCCCGATCAAACTAGCAACATGGGTTCCTTCCACATTTCCATCGTTTTGATAGGTGTGAATCTGATAATCAATTTTTAATTGCGACAAGATGCGCATTGCATTTGTTTTTTCCAAATGGATACCTACTCCATACTTGCTAGTTTTGTGTACATTTCACTTGGAATCATTAATTCTTGTAAACTACTGATTGTTTGTTTGCTGAGAGTTTTATTTTGTGCATATTCAACACCCGCATTAACTACCTTCTTTAAATAGGGTTTTACTACAGGAGAAGCTTCTTTGATTCGTAACATTGGTCCTTCGGCACATAAAATTGATGTAACACCTTCTCCAAAGACTAGTTCAAATTGTTTCACCAGTGCTTCATAATTATGTTCTAAATTAGAAAATCCACAAGATGAAATTAACACATATTGTTTCGCTAGATTATATCTTGCAGGATGAGTAGCTCTACCCTCTACTAAAACCATTTTACCTGTATTAAGAGGTAGTAACCGATCCATAAATGCTTTAATTTGCGAAGGCATAGAAAAATAATAAAGTGGAAAACTCCAAATAATAACATCCGCTGCAATAAATTTTTGCAAGGCTTCCTTCATATCATCTTTTATTACACATTCTCCAGGAGTTTTATTCCAACAGTGAAAACATCCCAAACAGGGTTTGATGTCCAACTGTTGAATATCTAGTTGTTCCACTTCGTAATCTCCAACCTTTTTTAATCCTTCAATAAATGCTTCAGCAATTAACAAGGTTCCGCTATTTTTTCCTTTTGGGCTGCCATTTAATAGTAATACTTTCATTATTTTATCCTCTTTCTTTTACTTTCTTATAATCAATACCTAGTAAAGAGATTTCAAAACGACAGTCAGAATCTCCTTGTAAGATAGAATGTAATACCTTGATGGGTAATTTTTTACCAAACAATATTTCAAAAGGATACTTTTCAAAACCAGCACTACAATAACACCAATTTGGTGAAATAGAAGTTTTCTTATCCTTTACTGCTTCTCGAGCAAAAGGACAGTGACAGGAATAGTAAGCTCTTTCCTCTTTCGTCTTCGCTGTTAAATAACTGACAATATCATAAGGTATTTTCTTCATATACAATTTATTGTTTTTTAATACTGCAGAAAGTAATTCTTGGTCGCTTGCAACAAAATCAACTACTTCCTGAGTGATTCTTTGTTCGAACCATACCTCATTGCGATTACAATAATCCTGCAGTTCAGCGACTTTACGTTGGTGTAAATCTTTTAGATAAGCTTCTAAAC
The DNA here is from genome assembly GCA_964411675.1 of uncultured Bacteroidales bacterium. Taxonomy (GTDB): domain Bacteria; phylum Bacillota_I; class Bacilli_A; order ML615J-28; family CAG-698; genus JAAYBG01. Next base: position 25,004 of record CAYPLR010000021.1, on the reverse strand, counting down.
TCTCTGCTTTTGCGTAATACTCTTTCTCTTTCGCAAATGCTTGCGCAGGAATTCCATGGTTATTACCCGCAAGAATTTTTCTTAAACGGTTCACATCAAACTTCTTCTCTAAACGATTCATAAAGAAACTTGTAAATTTCGGCATTTTCGTTGGGTGTATCCCAAGAATCGGAATTGTAATTTCTTTTGCAAACTCTTCTGTTGTTTCTTTTCCTACTTCTTGTTCCATGGTTTGCAATATGTTTTCAATCACATCTAAACCACCCGTATATTTAGTTAAATGGATAAATAAATCATTTCTTTTAATGACTCTAAAATAACGCATTAAAACAATAAAGTTAGGAACTGTGTTTTTCCCACTCTCTACCCAATAAGCAATCAATTCATCGAGTTCACTGATACTAATATCATCCAAAGAACATTGTTCCCAAAAACTATCTGCTTCTTCTAGTAATGTTACTGCTACCTCATAATCGGTTTCCGAAAGATGATGCCTTTCATATAATGCTTTTAATAATTCTAGTTTCATTGATCTACCCTCTTTTTACTATTCCTATTTTCTACTTAATTTTTAATCGCTGTTCGTAGTTTGGCTGATCTTGCTCTTGGATTATGATAAACCTCATCCTTTGATGGAATGAAAGGTCCTTCAATTACTTTAAATATACCTTCATTAAAATATTCTTTAAATGCCTTCTTCACAAGACGATCTTCTCCTGAATGAAAGGATAGGATGGCAACTCTACCACCTGGATTTAAATGATTGGGTAATTTCTCTAGTAATTCAAATAAAACTTCATATTCTTTGTTTACTTCAATTCTTAAGGCTTGAAAGGTTCTACTTGCTGCTTTCTTTAATTCCTCACTCAATCTTGCTTTTGATAAATGCTGTAAAGCATTAGATATCACCTTGTAAAGCTCTTGAGTCGTTTGAATAAAATGACCTTGCTCTTTTTCTTTTGTGATTTCCTGAGCGATTTCTTTTGCATAAACTTCATCGGCATTTTCAATTAACATTTGCTCGATTCTATATTGACTAAATTCGAGTAAGATTATATGGGCAGGTAGGCCCGAATTGGGATTCATTCTTAAATCTAGTGGTCCTTCTTCTCGAAAGGTAAATCCTCTTTGAGGATCATCTAGTTGCATAGAAGATACCCCTAGGTCTGCTAGAATGAAGTCAAAGCCCTTTTCATTTACTTGATCAAAATCTTTAAAATTCATTTGATGGAGAGTAAAATCATGTTCAGTAAATCCATACGCTAGTAATCTATCTCTTGTTTTAGGGAGTTCCAAAGGATCTTGGTCAATCCCATGTAAATGGCCAGTGTGATTTAATTTTTCTAGCATTTCTTTACTATGACCACCAAAACCTAATGTTAAGTCTATTCCAATTTCGTTGGGTTGAATATCAAAAAAGGATAGTATTTCTTCCACCATAATCGGTCTATGCATACCAGCAGGCGTGTTGCCTTTACTCATTACTTTTTGAATGGTATCCGTATACTTATTAGGATTTTGCTCTTTATATTTTTCACTAAACTTTTTAGGATAGGATCCACTATACCTTTTACGTCTTACGTGTTTATTTTCTTCCATTTAAAAACACCTCTTACTTGTTAAAAAAATTCTAAATGATGATCAAAATATAGATATAGAAAGTATCTATTATCCTTTGATAAAATCGAGTATTGTATCTAGAATGATATCTTGTTGTGCTTTGGTAGTAATTTGGGCGATACCATCTTCTTTTTGAGCTCCATACCAGCCAAATTGTGCATGATTTCCTCCTAAGATTTCAAAAGATGTATAATTTTTAGGGAGTAAGTTTTCACTTTCCTGTAATTTATTGTTATCTAAAACAAGATCAAATTCTCCGGTTATCATTAATACATTTTTATCAGAAACATCTATTATTGGATAACTAGCAAGGAAAACTAAATCAGAGATTCGATCATCCCCTTCACTAAACATACTAGCAACTGTTCCACCTAAGGAGTGACCTATCACTACATTTTCAATATCATCTTTTATAAATCTAGCTCCATACTTAGGGGTTAGGATGGCTAAGTTAAACATTGTTTTCACAATCGTAACATCATAACCCGATAGCGCTAATTGAACTGCAAGGTATTCATAACTTTGTGGTTTTACTTTTCCACCAGGCAGGATTACAATGTTCTTCTTCGGCTCGTTTACAAAGTAACTGATTTGGTCAAAGTCATCAATCTTTTCTAACTCCCCTAAATCTAGAAGTGCTACTTCCTCCATCATTTCATCTAATGGTTCATAAGAATCCTTTGTATAAATGAAAAGAACAAGAATCATAACAACTAGCAAGGATAAAAGACTAATCGTTGTTATTTTTAAAGCTTTCTTCATACCTCTTCCCTTACTTTCTATCCTACATCATACGCAATAAGAGTCTTATTGACTATTTTCCATTTTATCATAGATTCAACAATTAGTAAAACAAAAACGAAGGATTGAAATTATTTAAGAAAAATTATTGAAATATAGCAAGCGTTTTCGTTTTATCTATTGACACGGAATGAAAACGGTGTTATACTGAACACAGTTCAGATAGTTGAGGTGTACCGATGAAAGCTATAGATAACATAAAAGAAACTTTGCTTGCTACTGCTAAAGATGTCATTCGTGATTATGGTTTAGCTGATTTTAATATTCGGACCATCGCCAAACATGCTGGTGTATCAATTGGGACAATTTATAACTATTATCCATCCAAATCAGAGTTAGTTTTTGACACGATGGAAATGCTTCTAAGGGAATGTGTTTCTGTTATTGAAACAAAAACTAATGATGATCTTTTTATGGAATTTCGTAATGTTTATTTTTCTATCCTTCGCTATTTTGATTTTTTCAAAGGCGATATTATGGATGATCTTGCTCTACTTGCTTCTTCCAAAAATAAACCACAGTCTATTGTTCAAATGCAACATATGTCTATTTTCAAGGATACCTTTCAAAAAATTCTTGAGCGACATCACAATGAAATCAATCCACTTATTATTGAGCAATTTGGAATAAATAAAGTGATTGAACTCATTCTAACAATCTTCACTTCTTATTTACGTAAAAACAATCAAAACTATGACTTGATTGATTTTACTTTACACAAGCTACTATCAAAATAATACCATACCTTTCATTTATGCAAAGCACTCTTTAGTGCTTTTCAAAATGAACTTATATGAACAATGTTCATATGATTCTTTTTTAATTTGTTTTGCTTTTCTTATGGTCGTACCTGTTCTACTTTTTGGGACTTACGAATATATTATTACAAGGAGGATAAAATGAATTATTTTGCTGACATGATGTTCGGCTTTACGGTTTCTTACCTTATGGCTATTGTTGATTTCATCCCCGTCATTCTTTTTATGGCTGCCATGGGACTCGTAATCAAAATGGCATTTGGACGTATTAAAACCATTTATTTTGCTATGCTCACGGGTGGGGTTTTTGTTTCCTTTATGGGAGGATTGGCAAAATGCACTTGGAAACTAATCTATGCTCACGGAACAGATTTTGTTCCATTAAACACAGCCTTTGTTCTATACCAAACTGCAGGATTCTTTTTGATTTCTGTTGGAGTTATTGCATTACTTTCAGCGGATATCAAGGAAAAAAAGAAATCTCCAGGTATAACCATTGCATCTATTTCTATTTTGCCGATTTATTTAGTGGTTGCAGCTGTTGAAATCGTCACCATCGAAAAGCCAGGATTTCTTTGGTATATTGTGATGGCACTATTCACAGTCATTTACTTGGTTGTTTTATCTGTCATTGCCTTTCGCCATCGCAACTTTAAATCCGCTTTTCTATTTTATGGATCGATGATTTTTATGTTTGCTATGGTTGGACTTCGATCTAAATTTGATGAAGGTGGATCATGGGAAAGCATCAACTGGGTAGCTCAAATTTGCAACTCATTTACTCAGTTACAATTGTTACTAGCATGCTTCTTCTTGTCGAGGTCAGTCGTACCAATTAAAGTTCCGTGTCAATCATTGAATCAACAAAACATGTAAATAATTTAAATAATTTAAATAAAGAAAATAAGGAGGAATAATAAATGAGTGGAATCATTGCCTATGGCGTCAGCATTCCCAAACTACGAGTTAATGCTGATGAAATCTGGGACGTATGGAAGAACGTATCCAAAAACATTCTAAACAAGATGGGAATGAAAGAAAGGGCTGTTACAGGTCCTGATGAAGACCCCATCACGCTCGGTGCTGAAAGTGCGCGCCGATGTCTAAAGCAAGCAAATATCAGTGGAAATGAGGTGGATGGTTTAATTTTTGCTTCCGAAACCAATCCCTATGCCACAAAATCTGCTGCTTCAGTACTTCAAGATATTCTTGGTTTAAAAAAGGAAAGCTTTGTCACTGATGTACAATCATCCCATCGTAGTGGATTCGATGGCATCCGTATCGCCAAAGCTTTGGTTGACTCTGGTGTTTGTAAGAGGGTGTTAGTCATCGCTTCTGATTGCTTGAATCAATACATTTCACCTGGTCATGTATATGAGTATGCTGCCAGCGCAGGTTCTTGTAGTCTTTTGATTGGTAAGGAACATGTAATCGCGGAAATTGATGACATGAAATTTGCTTCTGAAGACAAACCAAACTGGTATCGTTTAGCTGGTGACCGCTATCTTCAACTTGGAGCAGGATTTGTCGGTTATGTATCAAACTGGGGATTAATGGATTCTTTAAAACTTTCATGGGCAGAATTTGCAAAAGCAAACGGATGTAAGGCAGATGACTATGAATTCATTGCTTTACCACAAGGGACTGTTGTTCAATCATTTATGTCAAGTGGAGCTATTAAATGTGATCCCTATTCTGCTATTCCTTATGTAATCAGTGAAATGACTGGGGATATGGGCTCTGCTACTGTACTCATCTCATTATGTAACATCCTTGATTTGATTGATGAAGAAGGTAAAAAAGTTCTTGCTTGTGGATATGGCTGGGGAGATGGCTCTGCTATTATGGGACTAACAACCACTGCTTCTCTTGGTGAAGTGAGTGATCGCCCTGTTGTAATGCCACTTTTAGAAAATAAAGAGATGATTCCTTATGCCAAAGTATTGAAATATGAAAAGAAGTTAGATCGCAATTCTAAGGGTCTATCTTCCTATTACTAGAGTCGAGGTTATTATATGGATAAAAAATTAAAAAAAGTCGTTGTTCTTAGTTTTGCTATTACCAATCGTGGGTATGCTTTTGATACTCCTTGGCGAAAAATTACCGTTGATGCCTTTAAACAATGTCTTGATCAAACTACTCTTAAAGTAGAAGATATTGAGTGTGGTTCTATTGCTTATAACGAACGAACAATCAGCGAAGCTGCTTTAGGAACCCAAGTTGCTGACTGTCTTGGTTTACCAATGAAGTGTTCCATGACTCCTGTTTCCCATGCTTGTTGCGGTGGGGGTATGGCACTTTATAATGTTTGGCATTATATTGCTTCGGGTCGTTATGATGTTGGTTTAGTTATGACAATGCAATGTTCTGATTTATTTGACTCTATGGAAGCCATGAACCCAATTGGAAATCATTCTGATTATGATTATATGCTAGGTTTCTCTCATGTTGAATATAGTTATCTTCGCGATGTTATGTATCGAGAAAAATACAATTATGATGTGACTCCTTCAGCAAAATGGGCAGAAATCTGCCACGAATTTGCTCGTAAAACTCCTGGAGCAACCGAATATGGAAAAGATATGCCTTCATGGGAAGATCTTTCAGAAGAATCAGATGCTGGTGAACGTGCTAGAAGCGCAACAGCAAGAGGATCAACAGCTACTGCTACTCTTTTAGTTTCTGAAGAAAAAGCAAGAGAACTAGGCATTATCGATCCGATTACCTGTTATGTTTCTTATGCTTTCCGTCCACCTTATATTGGAAATCATTTCTTCTATGCAGGTGATCCAGGTTATGTAAAATATGATATTGCTGAACAACCAGCCATTATGGAAGCCGCAAAGGAAGTATATAAAGATGCAGGAATTACTGTAGATGATATTGATGTCGCTTTGGTACATGATTTATCTGGATTTGAAGGTATCATGAGTTTGGAAGGTCTAGGTATCTGCCCAATTGGTGAAGGTGGAAAATTCGTTATGGATGGACAAACTGCATTAGGTGGAAAATGTCCAACGAACACTCATGGTGGAGGTATTGCATATGGACATACTTCAGTTGGTTCAGACTTCCAAATTAATATGTTTGAAGGCTGCTTACAATTACAAGGTAAAGCCACTGGACGACAAGTCGAAGGAGCAAAAGTTGCTGTTGCTCAAGCATATGGCACTCATCATTCCCTTGATATTGTTGCCGTTTTAAAGAAAGGAGAACTTGGTCATGTCATTTGACAATCTACATGGTGCAATTCCTAAAGTTGAAACACATAATATCGTACGTGCTTATAAGGAAAAAGAAGGACGCTACCGTCTAATTGGATCTAAATGTCCAGACTGTGGTCAAATATGGTTTCCGCGCCGCTTTATCTGCCCGAAATGCCATCAAAAAGAACTACTTCCTTATGAATGTGCTCAAAAAGGCGAAATTGTTGTCTCATGGATTGATAACATGGGGTTCCCTACTATTGGTTATGAAGATATTGATGATCGCTGTATCGCAATGATTAAACTCGATGATGACATTCATATCATCGCTGAAATCGTGGAACAAAAAGTTGCTGTACCAAAAGGTACACGCGTGGAAATGGTTATTCGCGCTCAAAAGCGTGATGATACTGGCAATTTAATTTATGGCTACAAATTTAAAATTTCCGAATAAATCGGAGGAAAAGGAGAAAATAAAAATGTCGAAAATTCAACAAGTATTATTTGATTTACCAAAATTGTTCGTGAAAGAAAAAGCAAAGGGATGGGATCGTGTCATTGTTTTTGATTTAAGTGGTGAAGAGCCAACTGTTATCACTGCCGTTATCAAAGGACAAGAGTTAACTGTCCATGAAGGTCAACCAACTCCTGAAGAAGCTACTTTAAAGCTTTTAACAATCAATGGTCAAAGCCAATATGTTTGCCAAATGTTCTTAGGAGAAGTTCCTCCAATGAAATTAGTAAATGCTAAGTTAATTCAAATGAAGGGTTCTATCATTGATTCTATGTCTTTCTCTAGAATCTGGAATCTTCCTAAAAACTACTAGGAGTTTCTTTATGTTACATTACCGCGAGGAACAAAACCATCGCTGGGCACACAATTTGTCTGCAGCCATGGATTATTTCCGAAAAGGCGATTTAGAACGGGTATACCAGGGGGATATCAACGCTGAATTTCCATTTCCAGGGATGAAGATTTTAGGTGCCTTCTGGACAGCGGAAAACATGGAAATGAAAGAACGTCTTGGACTTCATCTCGATGTATTAAAGTTGAAAGAGGAAGTTGAATATGAAAAATACGCTTCTAATTTCTATCGTTTATTTTTAGATGATGTTTTAGAAATGAATCAACGAATGGATTTGTTTGAAAAAAACAACTTGGTAAAACTTTTAAAACAAGCTGAAAACGAAGTTGTCATTCCTGATAACTGGATGGATATCATTTTAGATCTTGAAACTCGTTTTGAAGAAAGTGTTGCCCAAAATAAACCTGATTCTGGTTTAATGAGCGAGTACTTTGATTATTGTCTACGTCATATTCTATCTTATGCTAAGAATCTAATTCGCCAAGGAGTTCGTACCGCTCTTTTTGTAAAGTACAACAGTGTTGAAGCATTGAAAAAAGCAATCGATCCAACCATCGAATATTTCAGTTGGAAGATTAATCGTGTTTTTTTCAATGAAGCGATGCCACAAACTGGCTTTTCTGATTTAGGAGATATCGTTGCTCTTGGGGCTTACGGAATGTTAGCTGACCAGGATGTTTCTCCATCTTCTGAAACAAAACTTCCCAATCACACAGAGAAACGTAGTTACTTAAATACCTGCCAACTTTATGGCTTTATTGATTCTTGTGCTACCTTCCTTGGTTTACCAAAAGGATGTACTTCTCATGCTTATTGTAAGTATTGTGTAGGACATGGACGCACAACAATGCATTTTGTAATTCCACCTGATTATAAACTAGATTATAGTCTTGAAGAAGGTCTTGGATATGGTGGAAAGCGTTGCACATTCCTTCTAAAGACAATGCCAGGTTCCGATGATGAACGTTGTGAAAATGCAACAGCAAAAATATTTGGGGATGAAGAATTATCCTATGAACACAAGGAGAGTGAATAATCATGAGATTTAAAGATAAAGTTGTAATCGTAACGGGTGCTGCTTATGGTATTGGCCGCGCAATTGCTGTTGGTTTTGCCAAAGAAGGTGCTAAACTGATGATTACAGACTATAACCAACAAAAACTAAATGGCACACTAGAAATCGTTAAAGCTTTAGGTTGTGATGTTGAATCTATGGTTTTCGATATTCGTGACGAAGCTAAAATTGATGAATTAGTTGCAAAGACCGTAGAAAAATGGGGTACTATTGACGTTCTTGTCAACGATGCTGGTGTAGGACAGTTTAATCCATTCCCAACCACTTCTGTTGATGAATGGGATTCTATTGTTGGAATCAATGCAAAAGCGATGTATTTAATGTGCCGTGCTGTTGTACCAATTATGATGGATCGTGACAACCATGGAAATATCGTTAATATCACTTCTATTATGGGTGAATTTGCTGGTATTGCCCAATCAATTTATAATGCTTCTAAAGGAGCTTCAAAAATGCTGACACAAGGCATCGCGAAAGACCTTGGATCAACTGGAATTCGCTGTAATGCTGTTGCACCAGGTATGGTACAAACTGGCTTAACAGAGAATATGTTTGCTGATGATACTCAACGAGCTTGGTTTGAAGAACGAATTCCTCTTGGCCGAGTTGGTCGTCCAGAAGAAATTGCTGATGCGGTATTATTCCTTGCTTCAGATGCTGCTAAATATATTACCGGTGCTACAATCCGCGTAGATGGCGGAATGACTTGTGCCATGAACTAAGAAAGGAATGTTATGAAAAAAGAAAAAGTTGTGTTAACTCCTGAAGAAATCTCTTTAAAAAAAGCAGAACGAAAAGAAAAACTAATTCTAGGCTTAAAGCAAGGAATGCTTCCCCTATTAATTCAGTTTGCTTTCACTGCTGTTTGCATTGTTTTCTTTGCCCTTGTAATAGCTAACGATTCCATTCCTTTACTAAAGAATGTTCCCGTTGTGTTACATGGAGATGAACTTTCGGATCCAACACTTACTCGTTTTATTTATATGATTATTTGTTTTCCAGCCGTTGTTTTTCTACTAATATGGGCAGGAAAAATCAAACAATCTCGCTTTGCCTTTTGGCCAGCATTTGTTGCGGGTATTATGCTTTGGCAAGCAATTGGAGAATGTAGTTGGCATTTCGGACTATGGGTTGGTCCACAAGATAACGCAGTTTTCGTTTCCTTCCCACGTATTGAAGCTGTACAAGGTTTATTCATTCTAATCTTAATAATTCCACTTTTCATTCTTTGTGTGAAAAAGAAATGTCTTTCATTTGTACTTACTACCTTCATCTTAACATTCCTAGCTACCTGGGTTGGTCATTATCTAACAATGGGAATTTCACCAATGTGGCCATGGTCCTTTTATCCGACTCCAGCTCGTTGGCCTAAGTTCGCAGGTTTTGTTTTCGGTCTACATGGAGGCTTAATGCTTATTTATCGTTTGCTATTCAAAGCCAAAACTGAGGAAGAACGACTAACGTTATCACTTCTTCTTTATTGTTTCATTGGACTTTTCCTTTCTGGTGGTCTTGGTATTTATTAATCAATTTCTTATATAAAACAAAAAGTGTTCACTTTGTGAACACTTAAGTTGATGACAAACTACCTTTTTAGTTTTCTTAATAAAGGTAGTTTTTATTTTCCCCAAACAAATTATTAACTCTTTTTGGTGTATTAAAAATTATGTTGGAAAGGGACTTGTTAACATGCTTTTTTAATTGAAATAGGATTATTTACAGTCCCTTTATATGAAAATAAATTGTTGTCGTTGTTTGTTCATCAACTGAACTTTGGAGATTGATCTGATAACCAAAATATAAAGACCTAGAAAATCATCTAATATTGACACTTCTAATCCTTATCTATATAAATTGTTTCTGGCCGAAAGGAAATATCTCCCTATCTTCCGTAAAAAACAAAAAGGTATGATATTAGATGAACCCTATAAGGGATAGAACTAAGTCAAGCCAAAATAAAAACCATACTCAATGAGTTTAATATCTCAAAGGGTATGGTTTTTTATGTTTTCTAAACTTACAACATCATCGCATAATATCACATAAATTTATTCCAACATGTTAAACTAACTTAAAAACCGGCCTTTATTATAAAAGGACAGCTTTTTCGATTATGTGAAGATTTTTGTGTAACCAAATTCTTCTTTATATGACCTAAATATGTTTTATAAAACTTTATCATTTATGTAAAGTGCTCTTTCAAAAATGCAATTCTTTTTATAACTGCTTCCTTCACAATTGCACTTTTTATTGCAACATCAAATCCATGAACCGTTCCAACCGTATTATTAAGAACAACTTCGACTTCATCGCGTTTTAGGTTCTCTGCATAAAAGATACCATGATCTCGCAAGCAATCAAATTCAGCCGTTTCAACATAACTCGGAGGAAACCCAACAAAGGATGTTCCCGTGGTTGGCATCAAATAAATTGGGTGATTGATTTTAGCCTTTTCTAAATAGTAACTGTGATATTTTTCCATATCACGAGTGTTACACATAGGTGTATCCACATATTTATCCATCGATTCACTGGGACGATCCACCCCTGTTGCAGGGTAGATCAAGAGTTGTAAGCAGGGCATCTGGATTCCTTCGTCTTTAGCCATTTGTGTAATGACCGCAGCAAGACATCCTCCTGCGCTATCTCCACCAACTCCAATTCGGTTTGGATCAATCGATAATTCGCTTGCATGGTTTAAGAGCCATTTGAAGCTTCCAAAACAATCAAGAATTGCAGCAGGATATGGGTGACGGGGTGCTAAGCGATAATTCACAAATAAGACATGACACCCAACATCTCGCGCATATTTCTTAATCCAATAAAAGTGAAAGAAGGAAGCAGGAAGAACAAAACCTCCGCCATGACAATATAGTAAGCAAGGAGCATCTTCACTTATCTCTTTAGGGCTATAAAGAAGAGCTTTAATGGAGGTATTAGGAGCGGTTGGAATGGTCATTCTTTTTACATCAAACTCTTTTGTCTTTCTTTCAAGATGAAACTGAAACCCAAGGCTCCATTGCATGGGACGAAGAAACAAACGATTAAGAGGTGGATGGAGGTTTCTTAGTCGCTTAAAATCAGAATGAATGGGATAATGCGTTTTCTTCATAGATTATTCCTTCTTTCCATTATTTAGAGGGCTTGTAAAAATGGATGATTTCCTTTTCATCTCTATATTTATTATGTGATGAGGAAGGATGCGCTTCAGGTGCAGGATATCCCATGACTAAAATAGCAACAGGAATGATGTGTGGTGGAATACTAAATTCTTCAACAACAGCTTCAGGGATAAAATGCATAACCCATGTAGAGCCTACTCCAATGGATGCCGCTTCAAGCATCATATGGGTGGTAACTATGCTAGCATCCACTTCGCCACTATTCTTTCCATCAAATTCTCTCACCCAACACTTGGTATTATCGTAACACACGAGTAATGCTAAAGGACAATCAAAATGGGAGCTTGTGCATTTCTTAAGTTTTGATAATCCTTCAGTCGTATCAACGACAATAATATGCTGTGGTTGTTTATTACAAGCAGTGGGAGCTAAATGACCTGCTTTTAGGATGAGTTCTAAATCATCTTTCTTCACTTGTTCACTACTAAACTTACGTACCGAATATCTTGCCTTTGTTAACTATATAAAATCCATACAATTATTCCTTTCCCGGATTAAAGGATCCGATTTCAATGAGATTTCCTTCAGGATCTGCGATATAGCATGTTCTCTGACCCCATGGTTCAGTGGTAGGAGGTAATATAGGAACTCCCCCTTTCCCAGTCACTTCTTTGTAAACTTGATCAACGTCATGGAAAGTGGAAACAGATAAGGCAATTTCAAAATGACCATGGACACCCTTTGCATATTCATAAGAACGATGGGTCATCTTTTCAAAATCATCTCTTCCATATAGCAAAAATAACGTTCCATCCTTCATCAAATAGACATTGGAGGTAGTTTCTTCTTCTTTGATTTCAAATCCTAAAACATCACGATAAAAGGCAATCATTTTCCCCATGTTATTTACAAATATCCCAAATCCATCTAGTTTCATGATTATCACCATCAAACCCTTTCATAAGTTGATTATAATACAAGCCATGAGAAATTTCAATGCCATATAACAAAATCGATTCTAGCTTTTGTTATAATTAAAAAGCGCAACTTATAAAACAACAAAAAAACTCTAATAATCGTTTCATCAACAAATTTTAGAGCTTTTTCTCTTATTTTGGCTCATTTTCATTCAAAATAAGCCTATTTAATGTAAAAAACTTTGATATTAAGCAAACATCGTTTGCTTTTGTATCAAAGTTAGCGTTCTTAATGGTGGCTCTGGTCGGACTCGAACCGACATGGTATTGCTACCACTGGATTTTGAGTCCAGCGCGTCTACCAATTTCACCACAAAGCCATTTTTGTCTTGAATATTATAGCATTATTAATATGAATATTCAAGACTTTTTTTATTTATGCTTCTGATATTTCAATAACATACTCTTGCATTGAAATTTGATTTAGGACATCCTCAAATGTTCTATTGGTTGCAATACTAAAGTAGATGATAGATTCCTTCAAATGAACATCATCTTGAACGCTCTTATTCAACAAATAAGTTTTACGAATGACTGCTCCTTGAGAAGCAAGATTATCAAACAATTGCTTTTCAAATGCATCCTTAAAAATGACTCTAATTCTTCTTACTTTACGATGTCTAGCAAGACTATCCCCAAGCTTACGAGTAACAAAAGAAACAGGTAGGATAATAGCAGCAGTTACCGATGCAACGATATAATTATTGACTCCACCAGTTCCAATCATGAGTCCTAATCCAGAAACTAACCATAGCATTGCTGCCGTTGTAATTCCTTTCACATTACCACGATTGTGAATAATGGTACCAGCACCTAAAAAGCCAATACCACTGACAACTTGGGCAATAATTCTTCCTTGATCAACCTTCAAAACATCAGCCAAAAGAGGATTTGCTAATATTTGGTCACTAGCATCATTTACAATATTCCTTTGTAAGATAGCAATTAAACAACTACCCACACAAACTAAAGTAAAAGTAAAAAATCCCGCTGGTTTATTTTTAATTTCTCTTTCATAGCCAACCGCAGCTCCAACAATTAAAGCTCCGATGACTTGTAATATTTGTTCAATAATAACTGGCATAAGTCCCCTCCTTATTTATTATATTGAGCTTCGTACATCGCTCGATATTTCCCCTTTTTGCGATAAAGCTCTTCATGGTTTCCGTTTTCAACAATTTTACCATCTTCTAACACATAAATCATGTCCGCATTACGGATTGTTGAAAGACGATGAGCAACAACAAAGGTCGTTCTATTTTCCGATAGCACCATCAACGATTTTTGAATCATCACTTCGGTTTCCGTATCAATATTCGCAGTTGCCTCATCAAGGATAATAATACTTGGATTACGAAGTAAGATTCTTGCAAAAGCAATTAATTGCTTTTCTCCTGTTGAAAGGTTGTCTCCCATAAAGGATACCTCCGTATGGATCCCTTTTGGATAAACATTTACAAATTTATTGGCTCCTATTTTGAGTAAAATATCTTCAACTTCTTCATCAGAAACCTCTAAGCCAAATGCAATATTGCTCTTAATGGTTCCTTCAAAGATGGTTGCATCTTGTAAGATGATTCCGATATTGTTTCTAATATCTTGTTTACTATAAGATAGATAGTCAACACCATCCACCAATATTTGCCCTTCTTTTAAATCATAATAACGCTCTAATAAACTCATTAATGTTGTTTTTCCACTTCCCGTATGGCCTACTAGACCTATAAATTGACCTGGGTTTGTTTTAAACGTAATGTTTTCAAGGACGTTTTTACCTTCTTCATATTTAAATGTAACATTTTTGAATTCTATCTCTCCACTTAGTTTTAGATCCGTTACTTCACCCAAACCAGTATCTTCTTCTTCATCTAAAAATTCAAAGATACGGGATGCTGAAACCAAAGAATCTTCTAACGAATTCAAGTTAGAGAAAATTTCAGAAATTGGATTTACTAGTTTTTCAATATATTGTACATAAACATAGATCGTTGTACCAATCACTGCGACCTCTGGAGAAAAATACTTCAAACCAAAATACAATAGGACAAAAGCTACTAACATTCGACGAATCAGAATCAACAAGTCATAACCGAACAGGGTGTTAATACGAAGATGTTTCATCTTTGTTTTATAATTGATTGTTAGCATTTCATCATATTCTTCAGTCATATTCTTTTCTTGATTGAAAATTTGAATGATACTAACTCCATTGGTAAATTCAGCCATTTTTCCATTGATTCGTGAGTTCATTTCCCGAATGAATTGGTTTAGTTTATTAATTGCTTTTCGATAAACTGTTAACCAAACATATAATAAAGGAAAGGCAATGAAAGTTAACCATGCGAGTTTTGGTTCCAAAGCAAACAATCCAAAATATACGGTAACTAAAGAAATCACTGCACTAAAGATAGAGAAGATGACTTCATATAGCCCTCTTACTCCTTCTGAATCATAAATCATTTTAGTGACTGTTTTTCCATGAGGTTCTCCTGCAAAATAGGAGATTGGTAGTCGATTTACTTTATCAAAAGCACTCTTTCTCATATCTAGAGTTAATTTCATAGAAGCCGATGTAAAACTTACTGTTTCAATATATCGTGAGATTAGAATGATGACAGCTACTATGGCATAGATCATCAACCAATAGCCTATCTTTTCTGAGGAATTTCCATAAAATGATAACATATCATTCGGGCTTAGCGAATCATACTCGTATCTTTTTTGTATATTATCTTCTGTTTGGACAATTATCTGGTTTCCTTCATATCCAATTATATGATCTTTTTCTGCTAATGAAGCAAAGATAAATAGATATTCACCCTTTCCATCTACTTCAAAATAACGTAAGGTATATTGATCCCCCGTTAGTGTTCCATCCTCTTTCTGATAGAACTTGCCACCATAGGTAATGGTTTCTTCGTTTGCTGTTGTTGTTTCTACCCAAACAGCTTGAACTCCTGATAATTCATCATCAATAATTTTCTTAATAATTAGTGGTTGAAAAATTTCTAGAATAGAAAAGATAATCAAAGAAATAATAGAAACAGCAAGAATGGAAGTGCTTTTTAAAGCATATTTAAATACTCGTTTTAAAATAGTCCATGTTGAATATTTTAAAGGAAGTTTTTCTTTATTATTTTGCATGATCGTCCTCCATTTCTTGGATTAGATATTGCTCATAATACCATTTTTTCTGTTCCATCAATTGTTGATGCGTTCCTCGTTCAACAATTTTTCCTCCATCCATGACAATGATTTCATCAGCGCTTTCTACTGCTGTTAAACGATGAGCGATAATAATTTTCATTTGCTCTGCACAGAAGTCTTTTAAGTTGCGTAAAATATTTGATTCTGTCATGCCATCTACTGCACTTAGGGAATCATCTAAGATAATCACATCACTATTACGAAGGAGGGCTCTAGCAATCGATAGTCTTTGCTTTTGGCCACCAGACAAGGTAACCCCTGCTTCACCCACCATAGTATCTAAACCATCATGTAGAAACAGTAAATCTTTCTCAAAATCAGCCATTTTTATCACTTCATCAATCGAATATATGGTTGCTGAAGATATTCCCAGCTTTACATTGTCTAACACAGTTCGTGAAAATAGCATATGCTCTTGAGGAACATAAGCGATGTTGAAGCGAATCGATTCTTTTTTATAACGATTAATTGGTTTATCATTAATAAAGATGTCTCCTGAAGTAATTGGAAATTGTCGAAGCAATTGACGAATTAATGTGGACTTACCACTACCAGTTTTTCCAACAATTCCTAGTGTTTTTCCTTTTTCAATCTTTAAATTAATATCTTCAATCGAATAATTTTGATCTTTTGGATACTTGAAAGATACATCGCGGTACTCAATTTTTTGGATGTTTACCAAGTCTTTTGCGCATTCTTTATCTTTAATGGTTGGTTTTGCATCCAATACTTCATTAATACGATCAAAGGAAACACCACTTTGTGCAATAAAAGTAATTTGATTCCCTAGTTGAAATAAGGGTGATGAGAACATTCCTAAATAAAGATTGAAAGAGATTAAATTCCCCACGGTGAAATTCATTTGATGAATAATCAAATAAGAACCATAGGCAATGGCAATTCCCATACTAATTAAAGTAACAATTCGAAAACTTGGCATAAATACTGATCGTAGTAAGACCGATTTACGTTCTATTTTATAAGCCAAGGTAGCACTATCAGATAGCTTTTTCTCATCTTCTTTTTCTTTCACAAACCCTCGAACGAGTTTTGCTCCCGAAACACTTTCCATTACTTGATTGTTTAAATGTCCAACTTGAGCTCTTACCTTTCTCCAATTTTGAGAAATTTTTGGTCTTAAGATAATGACAATTAAAAAGATGATGGGTAAGGGTATCACCGCAAGTAATGTTAAGTTTAAATTTAAAGTAATCATTCTGATTGAAGAAATAATGAGCATCATTATGGTATCAAATAATGCAAAGACCATATGAGTCGATACTCGTGATACGGTACCTACATCACTAGTTGCTCTACTGATTAAATCGCCTGCATAAATCTCCTCAAAAAAATCAGCATCTTGTTTGAAAAGAGTAGTTAAAAAATTGTATCGTAAATTATAAAATAATTTATGAGTTAAACTACCCGTATAATATCTTTTTAAAGCCCCTGACAGATAAATCACAACTCCAACAACTGCCATGACAATAAAAATATAGATTACATAATCTCGATCAATTGTTTTTCGATCAATCTTATCGATGACATCGCCTAAATATTGGGCAGGTAGTGTCACCGAATAAGTAAACAAAATTGTTAATAAGATTATGAGCAAATATTTAAACCAGTGTCTTTTAATAAACCAGTTTAAATCACGAAATATTTTAAACATGCTTTTTCCTCTTTTTTTCTATTTTATGATATCAAGAACAATGTTATTTTTTTGAACAATTTCATTGGTGATTTCAAATGCTTGTTCGGTAATTTCTAATGCTTTGGCTTCTTCTTTACCATTGGCATAAATTTGGGCAAGAATATCCCCTTTTTGTACTAATTGGCCAACTTTACCGATTACCTTAATACCCACACTTGGATCAATGATATCATCCTTTGTTTTTCTACCAGCACCAAGAATCATCGCTGCATCCCCAATACTATGGGTGTGAATCTTCTTAATATATCCTGATTCTTTACTCTTTACGGTGATGATATGTTTTGCTTGGGCAAATAATTGATAATTATCGATGACTCCAGGATTTCCTCCTTGATAGATAATCATTTGACGAAGTTTTTCCATAGCACTACCATCTTGTAAAACTTGAGTAATCATTTGATTTGCTTCTACTTCATTCTTTGCAAAGTGAGTCATCAGTAACATTTCTGTACATATTTCATGACATAACGTGGTAAAGTCTTTCGGTCCTCGACCTTTCAGGGTTTCAATTACTTCGATTACTTCTAAACTATTACCAACTGCTTCTCCTAATGGCTGATCCATATCGGTTAACATGGCAACGGTCTTACGCCCACAGCTATTTCCAATGTCCACCATTGCTCTTGCCAATATCTGAGCGTCTTTTAGTGTTTGCATAAAGGCACCATCCCCAACTTTTACATCAAGAAGGATACTATGAGCCCCACTTGCTAGCTTTTTCGACATAATTGATCCCGCAATTAAGCCAATAGAGTCAATGGTTCCTGTTACATCACGTAATGCATATAGTTTTTTATCTGCTGGAGTAATGTTTGCAGTTTGTCCTACAACAGCAATTCCAATTTCTTGAACTTGTTTAAAAAAGTCCTTAGGACTAATTGCTATTTGAAAACCAGGGATTGATTCAAGTTTATCCAAGGTTCCCCCAGTATGCCCTAATCCACGGCCACTCATTTTTGCGATTTTCAAACCACAAGCAGCAACAATTGGTGCAATGACTAGGGTTGTTTTATCCCCAACACCACCCGTTGAATGCTTATCGACACATACACCTTGAATCGATGATAAATCTATTTGTTCACCACTATGTAACATTTCCATTGTTAAGTTAACTTGTTCCTCTTTATTTAATCCTTGGAAACAAATCGCCATTAATAAGGCGCTTACTTGATAATCAGGGATTTCTCCTTTTACATATCCATCAATGACAAAATGAATCTCTTCCTTGGTTAGTTCAAACCCCTGTCTTTTTTTGATAATGATATCGACTGCACGCACTATATCACTCCTCTTTTGTATGGATATTGTATCACATAAAGCGTTTTTATGCAAACCCTTATTCATAACTTTTTCAGTTTTTTTCAATAAAAAAATGGCTTATTTTTCAATAAGCCACAATTGGGGAACCCTTATTCTTTTCCTCTTCCACCAGTGCTTTCTTTGTCTGTTGGGTCTTTTTGAACTCCCTTTCTAATCTCTTTTGCTAGAGTACTCATTTCTTCATAATAATTTTTACGTAATTCTTTAAGTTCTTCCATCTTTGTTTCTATCTTTAATTCTAGAGCAGCTTTTTCTTCCTCAGAGCCAGTAAAACCATCTAACTCTTTACGAAGGGTAACAAGTTCCTCTTTTAGAGCAAAGAATGAAGCATGTTTTTCTCTAATAGCTAGAGCTTCATCAGCAAATGGTTTGCTCTTTTCTCCTTCAGTAACAAACGGATCAAATTCTTCATCTTTTTGACGTTTGCCAATTTCTCTTCTCAATTGACGATTTTCTTTTGCAAGATTACGAGCTTCTTCTGCTTTAGCTTTTGCTTCTGCTCTACGTGTTGCTCTTGTCGCTTTTTGCTCTTCTTTAATAATATCACTTTGGGCTTTAAAATCGGCTCTTAAAGCTGCTAATTCTGTCTTATATGCCTCTTGTAATGGAGTGAATTCATCATATAAAACTTGTAAGCTTGCTTGTAAGGTTGCTAATTCTTCAGCTGTGCCTGTATGAGTTTCAATTTGAGTTTCTAATGCACTAATTTGTTCTCTTAATTCAAACAAACGAGCATATTTTATCATAAGTTCTTCTCGTGCTAATTTAAATTCATCTTTTAAAGCAGCATTTACATTATTTTCTTTAGCACGGCCAGAGATTAATTTAATAATATCTCCGACTGTCATATCAACTAATTCTGTAATATCCAAATCAGGATCATTTTCTAAAGCAACAACGATAGCTTTTACTTTACCTAATGGGTAATCATCAATATTAATTCCTAAAGCCTCTGCTTTTGCAATGTATTCATCTAAATTTGCAACAACAGCAACTCCAAAAATACCATTGTTTTGGAAATATTGATTAATACGATCTTTAATCGATGTTCCATAATCTTCTGTATCTTCTTCCTCTTCGGTAACAACTTCAACTGTTACTTCATTATCTACTTCCTCAGGATCAATGTATCCTGTTTCCGTAACTGCTTCTACATAAGTGTCAATGGCTTCTGTAATTGGCATTGACTCTAAATCCAAATCCGAAACTACAATCTCCGCATCCTCGTTAGTAGGGATTACTTCCTCTACCTCATCATCTTCATTGACAACAAAATCAATGGATGGATTAATTTTTAGTGTTACATATTTGTACTCATCCAGTGTTTGTGTTGCTCCTGTACAACCAACTAATCCAAACATTGCTAAACCTATTACTAAAGCTATTAAAATTTTTTTCATCGTTAAGTCCTCCTTTTTGGCCTTTCATATAATAAACAAACCAAAATTGTGTTTTATTGGTGTTTTTGATGTTTTTTTAAACTTTTTGTGTTATAATATGAAATATAAAGGAAGGTTTTATTTATGATTAGCAATCAAGGTGATCCAATGAAATCACCTAAAGCAATCCAGAAAGAAAGATTGCAACAATTAAAAAAAAGAATTAATAAGTATTCAGCAAAATTTGAAGATGGTATTATCGATGTGAAAGTTTCTCCTGAACCAATGGATCGACGCAAGACTTTGGATATTCTCAGTCGTTTGGAAAGCGAAGCAATGTACATTCCTTCATCCCAACAATTAACAATTAAAGTGGATTTTGAACAAAAAGAGGAAGCAAGCACCCAACTTGTAGCTCTAAAAGAAGCCATTAATAACGAGATTATAAAAATTATCTATCATGAAAATCAAGAACTACGACGGGTAAAATTTTTATCTATTATATTATTTTTAGTTGGTATCTCAACGATGCTAATTTCTTCTCTACTTAATTCCAAAGAATTCTTTGTTCAGGCTTTACAACAACTATTTATGATTATTAGTTGGGTTTTTATTTGGGAATCTATCGATAAAGTAGTATTTGTTCGTCATCAGCTAGTAAAAAAGAAAATGAAATTATTCCAAATATACTTTGGTGATTATGAACTATAATAAGATTTTTTTAAAGAGGCTAATCATAGTCTCTTTTTTAATATTTTTTGTTGTTTTTAAACATCGCCGAATATTTTTATGTGATATACCTCTATCACGATAAAATTTATTGTGAAAGCGTTGACATTAAAAAAATTTGTAGTATAATACAATTGTTGAAAGGAGTTGAATATGGATTCCATTGATAGTAAGATTATTGAATGTCTTTGTGAGAATGCTCGCATGAATTTTTCTGAAATTGGAGAGCGAGTAGGTCTTTCTGTTTCCGCTGCTATTGAACGAGTGAAGAAACTTGAAAATAGTGGTGTGATTAAAAAGTATACCACCATATTAGACGATGAGTCCTTTGGAAAAGAAGTTACTGCCATTGTGACGGTTCGTCTAGATCATCCAAAATACACAAAAGAATTTATCAAAGCAGCTTTGGAAAACAAAGATGTTTTAGAATGCCACTATGTTGCTGGGGATTACGATTACTTGTTGAAAGTAGTCACACATAGTCCAAAGACATTAGAAAAGGTGATTCAAAAGATTAAATCATTTGATGGTGTAGCTCGTACGAATACTACTATCGTTTTATCAACATTGAAATGCGAATATTCAATTCTTTAATATACAACCAAAAAACAATTGAGGAGAGATTTATATGATTATTGGTGTACCAAAAGAAATTATGCATGGTGAAAACCGTGTTTCATCAACCCCTGAAACTGTTGCAAAGATGGTGAAGGATGGTTTTAAAGTGATTGTTGAAAAGGGAGCTGGAACTGGTTCTTTTTATTTGGATGAAGGTTATTTACAAGCGGGTGCTGAAATGGTTGTTAATCCACAAGAAATTTACGATCGCGCAGATGTTATTTTAAAGGTGAAAGAACCACAATTTAATCACGAATTACAAAAACACGAAGTAGAAATGATGCATAAAGGGCAAGTGCTTATTACATTTATTCATCCTGCTGCTCCTGTTAATCATAAAGTTGTAAAAAGAATGGCAGAAAAAGGAATCGTTGGTCTAACTCTAGATGGTATTCCTCGTATTAGTAGAGCCCAATCAATGGATGCTTTATCATCCATGAGCGTTTGTGCAGGTTATAAAGGAATTTTAATGGCAGCAAACGATACAGCAAAATTTATGCCAATGGTAGGAAGTGCTGTTGGCGTCTTAAAACCTTCTACTGTTTTTGTCTTAGGAACTGGCGTTGCTGGCTTAAGAGCTGTTGCTACCGCTAAATCATTGGGTGCTGTTGTTTACTCTGCCGACATTCGCCCTGAAGCAAATGAACAAGCCGTATCTTTAGGAGCAAAAATAGTGGATACAGGAATTCCTGCTGAGATTGCTGTTTCACAGGACGGAAAACATGCTAATAAATTAAGTGAAGAATGGTTGCAAGTAGAACGAGAGCATTTAAAAGATGTTATTTCTAAAGCGGATATCGTCTTTTGTAGCGCTTTGCTATTTGGTCATATCGCTCCAATTCTATTAACGGAAGAAATGGTCAAGAGTATGAAACCAGGTAGTTGCATCGTTGATATTTCCATCGACCAAGGTGGTAACTGTGCTATCACAACTCCAGGAGAACGCGATGTGAAACATGGTATTATCATTGAAGGAATTAAAAATATTCCTGGAATGCTACCTAGCAGTTCTACTTGGATGTTTGCACAAAACATTTACAACTTGTTGAAGTATTTAGCGAAAGATAATAAAATTGAACTTGATACCAAGGATGAAATTGTCTCTTCTATTCTAGTAACTAATTTTGAAGGCCAAATCGTTCACCAAGGTGCTCTTGAAGCAATGAATAAATAGATTTCAATAGGAGACAGTTTTTCTGTCTCCTTAAAAATAAAAAGCAAAGGAAAATAAAAAATATGAATACAACTCAGATTATTTTAGTTGCCGTTTTTATGGTGGTTTCCATCATTGGCTACTTATTAATCAACAATGTTCCTAGTTTACTACATACTCCCCTGATGTCAGGAATGAATGCTTTATCAGGAATCACTATATTAGGTGCTCTAATCTCTACTGCTCTAGCAATTAGCCTAAAAACAACAGGAGATGTTATCTTTGGTTATATTTTCGGCGGCTTAGCCATCATCTGTGCCATGATTAACGTTGTTGGTGGCTTTGGTGTTACTGATCGAATGTTACGAATGATTGCGAAAAAGAAACAAAAAGGAGATGAAGAATAATGTCTTTATTCCTTGATGTTGTTGTTACTCCAGCCTTTGATGCTTGGATCTATTATGTCATTAGTGGTTTGCTATCTTTACTTGTGTTACTTGGTATTTTCTTCATGAGTAATGTAAAGAAAGCTGTTTTAGGAAATCGATTGAGTGCACTATCCATGTTACTGGCTATCCTTGTCACTCTAATCTATAATCAAATTCTTCCTTATTGGTATATCTATATCGCTATGGCGATTGGTATTCTAATTGGAATTATCTTCACCATTAAAGTAAAAATGATTCAGATGCCAGAACTAGTCGCCTTACTAAATGGATTAGGAGGAGCTTCTAGTGCTTTTGTTGGTATCTTTGCCTTAATCGGAATTGGAACAACAAAAGGTGTTTTTAGTAACCTTACTTCAGCAATCGCGATTGCCATAGGTTTCATTACCTTAATCGGTAGTTTAATTGCTGCTGGTAAACTGCATCGTATCTTACCTCAAAAGCCAATTGTATATAAATATCATAAGTTCTATACCTTGATTACCTTGTTATTCACTTTCGTTTTCATTGTTGTTGCAATTTTTAGCACTCCTATTATTGCTATTCCTCATTACTATTTATGGTTGATTCTTGCAATTAGTATCACTTCTCTTTTATTTGGTTACTTTTTCAGTATCCGTGTGGGGGGTGCTGATATGCCGATTACAATTTCCTTATTAAATAGTTTTAGTGGCGTAGCTGCTGCCATTGCTGGTTTAGCAATCAGCGATGCTTTACTGGTTAGTATTGGTGGTATCGTTGGTGCTTCAGGATTACTATTAACACAAATTATGTGTAAAGCAATGAATCGTAAATTATTTGATATTTTGTTAAGCAAAACAACGCAAAAAAAACCAGCTACTGTAACACTAAAAGTGGAAGCAACGACAGTTCCTGAAAAAAAAGAAGCAACTAAAGCCTCTATTGTTGATGTAATCAAACAAGCAAAGAGCGCGATTATCGTTCCTGGTTATGGAATGGCTGTTGCTCAAGCACAACACTTAGTAAAAAAATTAGCTGATTTCATGCGCAGCAATGGTACTACCATTAAATATGCCATTCATCCAGTCGCAGGAAGAATGCCTGGTCACATGAATGTTCTGTTATGTGAAGCTAACGTTGACTATGAAGACTTATATGAAATGGATGATATTAATGCTGAATTTGCATCAACAGACTTAACGATTGTCATTGGAGCGAATGATGTTATGAATCCAGCTGCAAGAAATGCAGTGGGAACTCCAATCTATGGTATGCCTATTCTAGATGTAGATGATTGTAAACAAGTAATCATCTTCAACTATGATTTAAAACCAGGATATGCTGGAGTTGAAAATCCAATTTACCAAAGAACAAAAAACATCTATTTAGAACTGGGTAATGCCAGCGATACCATTGCCAAGGTATTAGCAGAAATCAATAATCCAACAGTTACTGAAGAAAAAGAAGCAACTAAAGCCTCTATTGTTGATGTAATCAAACAAGCAAAGAGCGCGATTATCGTTCCTGGTTATGGAATGGCTGTTGCTCAAGCACAACACTTAGTAAAAAAATTAGCTGATTTCATGCGCAGCAATGGTACTACCATTAAATATGCCATTCATCCAGTCGCAGGAAGAATGCCTGGTCACATGAATGTTCTGTTATGTGAAGCTAACGTTGACTATGAAGACTTATATGAAATGGATGATATTAATGCTGAATTTGCATCAACAGACTTAACGATTGTCATTGGAGCGAATGATGTTATGAATCCAGCTGCAAGAAATGCAGTGGGAACTCCAATCTATGGTATGCCTATTCTAGATGTAGATGATTGTAAACAAGTAATCATCTTCAACTATGATTTAAAACCAGGATATGCTGGAGTTGAAAATCCAATTTACCAAAGAACAAAAAACATCTATCTAGAACTGGGTAATGCCAGCGATACCATTGCCAAGGTATTAGAAAAACTATAAAAGAAAAAGTTACCAATTAATGATATGATATCTCTAAAGTAGACAGAGAATAAAAGTAAAGATAATATCAAAG